>CAZYEC010000033.1:0-17687 GCA_964646385.1 uncultured Eubacteriales bacterium
ATTTTGGACTCCCTGGATATTGTGGCTCTGGTGGATGAATTGAACGAAGCCTTTGGCATCAGGATCGCAGCCAAGCATCTCACCCCGACAAACTTCAACTCCGTTGGCGCCATGTTTGCTATGATAGAAAACCTGCGGGGCCGTTAGCCGTGGCGTTCGGTTCTCTTACATTCTTGGGATTCTTGTTGGCTGTCGGGTGCATCTATTATGCCGTTCCCTTGCACACTCGTTGGACAGTTTTGCTTCTGGCGAGCTTCGGTTTTTACGCAAGTTACGATCCGAGAATGCCCGTGGTTGTGCTCCTGGATGCAATTTTGGCTTATGCCGCGGGACTATTTTTGGCCCCCACGGTGAACTTGCGCTTTCGCAGCCCGTTGTTGGTCTTGTCTCTTGTTTTGAACTTCGCCCCCTTGGCGGCCTTCAAATACTGGAATTTGCCTTTCGGTTTTGTTCCCCTTGGGATCTCCTTTTACATTTTACAGGCAGCCTCTTACATGATCGATGTTTACAACGGCAAGTATTCCGCCGAAGTCAACCCGGCTCGGTTTGTGCTGTTCATGACTTTTTTCCCCCAAGCGATTCAAGGGCCCATCAACCGGTGGGATAACCTTGGGCCTCAGCTGTTCGACGGCAGTAAATTCGATGCTGAAAACATACGATTTGGCTTGCAACTTATGATTTGGGGATTATTGAAGAAAGTGCTTGTTGCCGACACGCTTCGTGTATTCGTCGACAGGGTGTTTGTCGACTATCACAGCTTAGGCGGGGCAGTGATTTTCACAGCCGTAGCGCTGTACTGCATCCAGCTCTACGCCGATTTTTCAGGCGGTATCGATGTGGCCAGGGGGGCTGCGGAAATGTTCGGCATCATCATGGCTGAAAACTTTCGTCAACCATATCTGGCAACTTCCATTGACGACTTCTGGAGAAGGTGGCACATGTCTTTGAGCAGCTGGATGAGGGACTACATCTTCTATCCCCTGGCTCTGTGGAGACCTTTCGGAAGGTTGGGTAGGCGGTGCAGGAGAGCATTCGGGCACGAGATCGGGAAGGCGGTGCCTGTTGCCCTGGCGACGGTGATTACCTTTCTGGCCGTGGGAGTGTGGCAAGGGCCGGGTTGGAGCAATGTGGCCTATGGCCTGTGGAACGGCGGGCTTATGGCCCTGTCTTTGCTTGCCAGACCCTTTACTGGGAAAGCCTCTTATACAGGGAAGAGGGGCGGGCCGGCGCGCTGTTCCGGGGTTCTGCGCACGCTTCTTCTGGTGTGCATCGGCCGCTATTTTTCCAGGGCCGAGACTTTGTCCAAGGCCCTGCATATGTTGAAAAAGACCGTGACGGTCAGGGCTATTTACCAGTTTACCGACGGCACTTTAGGTAATCTCGGGTTGACGTTCACAGCCGTGGCATTGGCTGCACCGGTTTGCCTCATGTGGCTTTGGGTCAGCTTCATGAGGGAAAGAGGCGTGTCGCCCAGGGCGTACTTGGCGGAAAAACCGGCATCGCTTCAGTTTGCGTTGTTGTTTGCCGGCGTGTCTTTGCTGGTCGTCATCGCTTACATAGACCCCAGATATGTGGCGTCTAAATTCATTTATGAGGGCCTAAACCGATGAGCGCCAAACGATGGCTTGCGATGTTTTGCTGCACTGTGGCTTTGGTGGTGGGGTTATATGGCCTTGCAAACGTCGTGATCGACCCTTTCGGGGTGTTCGGCGACCCCTTATTTGGTTGGTATTCTTTCAACATGACCAATAATCCCAGGGTTGCAAAGATCGCTTATTTGGAAAAACACCATGACAGGTACGATTCCTACATCGTGGGCAGTTCTTCCGCCAACGGCTATCCGGTGGAGGTGTTGAACGAATATTTGGATGCCCGTTTTTTCAACGCTTTTTTCTACGGGTGCGATATGTACGACATCGGGGCCACCGCGCGCTACATCGTTGAGCATTATGAGCCCAAGAATCTGGTGGTCAATCTGGGATTGACCGAGGCTGCGGAGTACAACTCAAAAAGCGATGATGGGATGAACGATCTTCACTACAAGGTTGAGGGCTCCAGCCCCTTTGTCTTCTACAAGAGTTTTTTCTTGAAGAACTACAGGTATCTGACCGCAAAGGTGAGGGACTGGCGAAAGCGGACTCGGCTTCCCCAGATTTTCAACGTGTTTTTGGCCGACACTGGAGAGTACGACAAACGGGTGCGGGACGTTGAACCGGTCGGTTCTTTGGCCGAATATCTTGACGAAAACCCTTGTTTCACGCATTCCTCAATAACCCCTCCCGAAACAGCATTTCATTACACTCAAGAATGCCTTTCAACGCTGCGGAACATAAGGGAAATGTGCCGGGAAAAGGGAGTGAACTGCATTTTCATTTTCCCTCCAATTTTCAGGTCCCAGCTCGAAGGTTACAACAAAGACCAGCTTGCAAGCTATATGACGGGTTTGGCAGGGGCGGTGGACTTTTGGGATTTCAGCGACACGTGTATTTCCGACGATCCAAGGTACTTCTACGACGTCACGCACTTTCGAAACGCAGTGGGAAGAATGATCCTAGCCCGCATTTTCGGCGACGAAAAGGTCTATTACCCCGAGGATTTCGGTGGGCTGGTTACAAGTGCCAATGTCCAAGAACATGTTCGCCGGTTCGGGGCGCCTAAGGCCCCTGTGCCCCATACAGAAAACCTTCCCATTCTCCTTTACCACAATCTGAGCGACAAAGATGATCCTTGGGCGATTTCTCCCGAGGCGTTCGAAGCCCATATGAAAGCTTTGCACGCCGCGGGATATACTTCAGTCGGTTTTGGAGACGTGTTCGATTATGTATGGCGTGGCAAGCCATTGCCGGAAAAGCCTGTCTGCATCACTTTTGACGACGGGTATTTGAGCAACTACACTGAGGCCTACCCCACACTGAAACAGTACCATTTCAAGGCAACCATGTTCGTGATTGGGGCGACAGTGGGGCAGACACAGCATTACAAGGATACCGAGTTTCCCATCACGCCTCATTTTGGTTGGGAACACGCCAGGAAGATGACGGCGTCGGGGTTGATCGATATTGAAAGTCACACGTTTGACATGCACCAGCATCCCCAGTACGATGCCCCAAACCCCAGGGAATCGGTCCTGGCTTATGAGAATGAGACTGAAAAAGAGTACCTTGAAGCACTTGCGGCGGATCACAAGTTGATTAACGACACGCTCTTTGCGGAACTTGGTCACTACTCTGAGGTCGTGGCGTACCCTAAAGGTGAGTTTGATGTCAGAAGCGCGGCCGTGCTCAGTTCTTTGGGAGTGAAAATCACGCTTGGAACTAAACCTGGTACAAATGTGCTAGTCAAAGGTTTGCCTCAATGTCTGTATGGGATGTGTCGCTACGATGCTTCCGGGGCCACTGTGGAACAGATTTTGCAGTATTGCGGGGGCAAGTAGGCGGGTCATCTCCTTTTGGTTCGGGGCAGGTCCACGATAGGCACCGCCGGTAGTGAGACGGTGCCTGTTCGTCGAAGATTGTGCTACCCCGCACCGATACCCATCTATTTACTCGTCCATGAATTCTCGTAAGCGAGGCACCAGCCTTTCGAGAGCCGTCTCCACGTACAGTTTTCCAAGTTCCGCAGATGCTTGAGTTGCGTCGCCGAGAGCGCCGTTTTCCGTGATTTCATCAAAAAAGCTGCCCCTCTGCAGAGTGACGTGGTCTTCCGGTTTGTCGAGCGCGGCCAAAACGTGTGGTCGAAGCTTTCCCGGGGTGAGGGCTTCTTTTCGCACCGCCTGAGGCATGAGAGCAAGCAAGATCGAGACTTCGATCTCGCAGGAATGCCCCGTTAACCGTGATTTTGCATGCTCACTTGTCAGATCACCCACGGCGCCGTAAGGCAGAGTGCCCCAAATGGCCTCACACCCCAATTCCTGCTTCACCCTGTTGGCCGCAATAGTGAGTGCAGGGGTGTTACCGCCGTGCCCGTTCACGAAAAGGAACTTTCGGATGCCATGTTGCATCAGGGACGATACGGTTTCCATGAGAATCGCGACCAGTGTCTCGGCCCTGAAAGTGATTGTGCCTGGAAAACGCATGTGGTGGCCGGAGACACCGATTGGAATGGCGGGTCCGACGACAACTTCCGGGTACAATCGGGCGCCAAGCTTCAGGGCAAATTCTTTGGCGCAAGCAGTATCAAATTGCAGTGTCCCGTGAGGGCCGTGTTGTTCGTTTGACCCCACAGGGATAACGGCCATCTTGACCCCAGGTAAAGACTCTTTTACCTCGGGCCATGTCATTTCGGGCAGATAAAGGCATGGCGTAGCTGTCTCAGTACCGAGAATCTCCGTGTCCTTGCCGGTCATCTTTCACATCTCCCCTTCTCGATGGGGTATTTTGGCATACCCTTCATTCGGCATTCAAGTTGGCAGGCCGGGGCAAGAAGCACTGACAGTCAACGAAGGATGCCTGTGGGTCATGTCAGCGATTTTGCCGGCGACTACGGTCTTCTACACCACAGGCCGTTGCACCTTTCCAGTAATTCACTTTTCCCATGTCTCTCCCGGGAGACTTGCAACCCCGGTGCACACACACCGAATCGGAAAACTATTATTCGTTATCTGTTCGAAAGGCATCTGACCTCGACATGAAGGGGTTGGTGAAGGAACGGGCTGCTTGTTCCCGGGATATGCTGAACGTTTCTTTACCCAATGCATACGAAGGCCCCGTCGCCACGCTCTGTCAGTGGTAATCAGCCGTTTTTATCAATCTCAATGATACGGCCGCAGCCCCTGCAATGATGAACGTGGTTTTTGGCATGTATCAGCCTGTCCAAGTTCTCCCATGTGCCGCAATAGGCACATCGACAATTTTTGTTGTAGAGAAATATCGCCCATATTGCATTTGGGATCGAAATAAGCAAAACAGCATGGTGGAAGATTGAGTAGATAAACAGTAGCACCGAAAAGGTGACCACCAATAGCGTAATGTTCAATTTCTTGCCCGAGATTTTCACCAAACCAGCCCCTACCAACAGTGAATAGTTGTTTGGGTTTCCCAAGCACCAACATCACACATGGGGCTGCCCGAGTCAACCGCCTGGGTGGACGGGGCAAGTGCGTGTGTCCTTCGGGTGGGGATGTTCTGAAACGAAGCAGGGTCCGCGGGTGAAGCAGATCTGCGGGGCAGCTTTGGGTGGGGCCCCGAAAACAGGCGGTCCGATTGGCTCAAAAATGGAACAAAAAGTAATTGTAGTCGTCACATCTATGACGCGCAAAGTTAGTTTTTCGGACACGCAGAAATCGGATCGGCCCAAGCAGCTTGATGGGGTTTGACAGACTTGGCGGGTTTGGCGTGGCTTGACCGAGCCTGACTGGTTTGCTGGGGCCCGACGGGCTTGATCGGGGCCTGACCGGGTTTGACAGGCTGGCGGGCAACAGCTGACATTTGGCAACAACGAATACCGGGGGGCGATTCAGTTTGTTGAGGGAAAGTGCAGGTCGGGTGTGGGGCCGCAGGTGGACGGCGTTGGCAGTTTCGTTGGTCCTGGTTTTGGTGGCAGTTGCCGCTTTCCCCACTGCGGCCCAGGCTAACAGCCCGTGGGGAATCCTGAAGAGTTTCGACAGGTTCTTTGATAAAGTGGCTCAGAACATCAAGAACCACCAGAACCTTCGGTTTGTTGACTGGGATGAAGCGCCTTGGGCAATGGGCTGCATCGCCAAAATGCGCGGATTCGGAATCATAAACGGCTACGAAGAGAACAGATTCAAACCGAACCAAGCGGTCAAACAGATCGAGGCCCTGGCAATGATAGTCCGGGCCTTTGACCAAGAAGACGAGGCATCCAGTCTGGCAAAGCAGTACGGTTCCTTGTATGTTGGATTTGAAGACGGCGACAACACTCCTTTTTACTGGGGCGGGAAATACCTTCCCAAAGTCCCCGCCTCGGCCAATTGGGGCCTGGGTTATGTTCTTATCGCCATCGACAGGGGATGGGTCCGCCTGGCTGAGATAAACCCCCAGGCCGCGGCCAGCCGGGAATGGGTGGCCACGGTGATGGTCAGAGCTTTGGGCCACGAGGCCCAGGCGCTGGGTAAAATGAAGTCTAAGTTGTCTTTTACAGACGCTGGTGCAGTCAGTCCCGATAGGGTGGGTTACGTTTTTGAGGCAGTCCAAATGGGCCTGTTTGAAGGTTATGATGACGGTTCCTTCAAGCCGAAGCGGTCGGTAAGCCGTGCGGAAATGGCGGCCATCCTGGAGAGATTTCTGGAAGCGGAGATCCCCTCCAATCCCTTCACCGTATCGGGGAAAGTGACAGACATATCATCAAAACGGATGAAAGTAACCCCACCCGGCAAAGGTCCGGTGGCCCTAACATTCTCGGGAGATGTCTTAGTGTTGTTTGAAACGAAAGTGGCTTCCAAGGACGACATAGAAACGGACGACCAGGTGGAAGTGCTTTTCAACCAAGACAAAGTTGCCCTCTTGGTGGTCATTAGAGATTCCCGGACAAAACCAACGCCTCCTCCCACTCTTCCTGAAGAAATGGTTGGCACAATCACCGCCATTTCAACTTCCAGGGTCCTCACAATTGATCTTGAGGACAGGGATGCCATAGTAACAATATCCTTGGAAGAGAATTGCACGATCGTCCAAAACGCAAAGGCGGTCGCGTTCTCTTCTTTGAGGGTTGGGGACCGGGTGGAAGTCAGGATGGAAAACGGTGTGGCCGCACGAGTTGATTTGCTCCCGCGGCAGGTGACGACTGCCACCCTTTCCGGCACAATTGTGGGAATCAGCCATACGGGCGCCGGCACATCCCTTACCGTGCAAAAGGCGGGCACATCTGTCCTCTATCAGGTCATGCTGAAAGGTGATTGCGCGGTGGTTTACGGCATCAGAACGCTCGGCATGGACGACATCCGGTTAGGTGACAGTGTTACTTTGAGCGTCCAAAACGCCGAGTGTTTCAAGGTCAAGATTACTGCAAGGGTTGAAAACTGGGGGGATCTCGGCGGCAAAATCGTGGAGATCAGGGAGGATTCTGCGGGGATGTCCCTTGGGCTGAAAGACGGAGCAACCACAGTCTCAGTGACCCTGAGCGGCGGAGTCAAAATAACTTACGGCGACACAAAGCTTGCTCCCCAGGATTTGAAGATAGGCGATCAGGTCCGGGTAAGCCTTCAACACCAAGAAGCGGTTGAAATCAGAATCATGAGCAGAGAAGCAAGTAGTTGAACCCGGGCAGCCAACGGTTTTCCAGTATGCGCCTATCATTTTGAAACCCGGTTTCCTGGGGTATGACAAATGATGAGGTGGCAGTACGATGCGTGGTACAGGGACTGGGTGCCAAACCTGTTTGCGGGAGGCGAAGGCGGGCGCTTCACCCCTCTTCGCCTTTTCGGAACTTGAGCGTTCCATACACGCAAGCGAAGCCGACAGCGACCCACGACAAATTCAGATCAAGCTCTTGAGAGATGCGGGCTTAAAAATCTTGTAACCTTCTGTCCCGACCTCACATAACATCGGTTGACCATAATCGGCTGGTGCTCTCATCAGTTCAACCAAGGAGATGATTTTGTGGGTATTATGGATGCGTCTCCCGTCTTTGACGCCTATATAGAAAGCTGCGAAAAACACAGAAATTTTGCGGGGCGCAGCTATCTATCGGTGGGGACGCAACAAGAATGCAGACACAGGACAATCATGAGGTTCGACCTGCATGACCTTCCTGAAGGCGTTTCGATAGTCTCGGCATACCTTAAGATCCACGTGTACAGCTATTGTTGCCCCGGAGGCCCGAAAATCTTTCAGATTCATCGAATCACAGAACCCTACGAAGACGACAAAGTCAACTGGCATAACCAGCCCTATTACGATCCCGTTGCTGCAGGCCAGTTCGTGGTCGGTCACGAGGCAAACCAATCATTCGTTATCTGCTTGACTGCTCTGGCAAGGAAATGGCAACTGGGCTGTTATCCCAATTATGGGCTTTTGATAAGGGCTCAAAACGAACACAGATGTAACCTCATCGGGTTGCGAAGCACGGAATTCCCCGACCCGGGAATGCGCCCTGTTTTGGAAATACAATATGAATCCCAGATGAAGGTAATCCCGGGGGTGGGGCCTCCTGATTGCGACACTGGTCAACAAGGAGACATATACGTTGATGTTGTCACAGGGAAACACTATTTCAAACAAAATGTACCGTTACCGGCGCCGGTTCGGGCGATTCCCTCTGTAACAGGAGACACATTGCAGGTTGGCTCAACACGGATCTACACCACCATACAGGCGGCGCTTGCTGCAGCAAACAACGGTGACAGGCTGCTGCTTGATGCGGAAACGTTTGCCATCACCAATACAATCGATGTCAACAAATCGGTGACCATCGAAGGACAAGGTGCGGCCCTGACAACTGTAATTGCGACAACGCTTACTCCTTCACCTTTTTTTATGTTCAACGTCACGGTATCCGATGTGGTGTTTCGCAACATGACTGTGGTTCAGGATTACCCGCGCTCAGCCGGTGAGACAGACACGGTTATTGCCGTCAATAATGTTGCGGCCACGGGAATCTTTATCGATAACTGCAAAATCGGGGTGAGCGAGATCGGTTTGGGGATGAGAGCCGCAGAATTTCAAGTTACCAACTGCAATTTCTTTTACGCCCCCAACGCGCTTCCAAATAACAATTACGCATGTATGCTAGTTTCCTCCTGCCCCGGGGACAGTATTGTCCACAACAACACTTTTGTGTCCGGAGCCCGGGACGTTGGGTGCTATTTTATCAGGATGACCAACGCGGTGAGCCCGGGGTTCACCGGCAGATTAGTTGTAAGCCACAACTTGCAGACAACTTCCCCTTTCACATTGCGACATCTGTTGGCTATTGAAGAATACACGGGCCAGGACTTCCAGCTGTTCATTAACGATAACCAGACTATATACGAGGGCAATGTGCCGGTGCTGCTGTTCAACCCAGACTTGAGCATGTTCCGGTTCCTGCAAATCAACGGCAACACAGTGCAGAACACAGCGGGCAAAGGTTTGGCGGGAATTGACTCAGGTTTCACAGGCACAACAAGTCTTTACAGCTCCAACAATACTATAGTTGACCAGTCTTTTGCCCCGGGCTGGAGCAGCGCGACTGTTCCCCCCGGTTACATTGTGGGCTACAGAACCACTATCGTGCCGGCTCCTGTCATTAGCCAACCTAGCTGTTACTGGCTGCCGCTGATTTAAGACAAATTTCCCGTAAGCAGTCCAAAAACACTTTTGGGCCTACCCGTGTGGGTGCCGGCAGAAGTCTCTGCAACGCGATCTTTCTGCCGGCACCTGGGTTTTGTTTTTGCGATAGGCTTTGCAGGCACCTATTGTCCAAAGCGGGGATTAGTCGGCAACGCAAACATTTGGGGGCGTAGGATTCGGCCTTTCGTTTGACGAAACCTAAATTTGGAGGACGACCGGGGCTTTTCGGGTGTATCGGGGAAAATTCTGAAGATCTTAAGTGGGGTTCATGAAATGCGTCTTTTCATTGCAATAAACCTTAACGAAGACACAAAAGCACGGCTTGTTTCCTTAAGGGATGAGTTGCGTTCCCGTTCGGCTCGGGGGAGGTTCGTGCTGCCGGAAAACTTGCATCTGACTCTGGCATTTTTGGGCGAATGCGATGACAAGAAGGCGGCAGCGGCCAGGCAGTGTATGGAGGGAATGGAGGTCCAACCGGTTTCTTTAGTTGTGGACAGGGTTGGGAGGTTCCCCAGGAGAGCCGGTGATATTTGGTGGGCCGGGTTGCAAGGAAATGAAGGGTTGTTGGACCTGCAAAGGATTCTTACAAACAGCCTGATTTCGGCGGGTTTTTCTCTCGATGCGCGAAAATACAGCCCCCACATCACTCTGGGGCGCCAGGTTGTGACCGGTGCTTCACCTTGGCGGATACAAGCTTTTGGCGAGACAGCAAGGGTAATCGACCTCATGAGGTCGGAACGGATCCGGGGCAGGTTGACATACACGTCCATTTTTCGTCGAGGGCAATGGGAAAACCCAATCACCATTGAACCTTACGATCCCCGATGGGTTGATGAATTCCGGCGAATTCGGGAGTTCTTGCGGCCGCATTTAGGGGGTCTGGCCCTGGACATACATCATGTGGGAAGCACCGGTGTTCCAGGACTTGCGGCCAAGCCAATAATCGATTTGGACATTGAAATCAGGTCCATGGCAGACTTTCCTGCTCTCTTGAGGTGCCTGGAAAAACTGGGTTACAGCCACAAAGGAGATTATGGTATTGGGGGCAGGGAGGTGGTGAAGCGCGACAGGACAGACGAATTCATGAAATGCCACATGTATGTTTGCCCTTCCTGTAGCCCAGAATTAAAGCGTCATCTGGTTTTTCGGGATTATTTGCGTTCGAATCCCGAGGCTGCGAGAGAATACGGGGACTTGAAACACAGGCTTGCCGCAGAACACGGTTGCGATATCGATGCCTACATCAAGGGCAAAACCAAGTTTATTGAAAAGGTCTTGAGTGCCTGCTACCACATGTAGAAGGTACTGCCACGAGCGTTGGCGAAGCATTCCATTATGGGAAAAGCGTACAAACTGATTAACCAAAACATGCAAAAAACGTCCCAGCCAACGGCCCGGCAGGGGATCTTCGATGGAATCCCATTTCCCTTCGCAACCAGGACAAGATCTGTTTCACGGAGGGTTGCCCGCAGGGACGTTCCCGGCGAAATCCGGTTCTTTGCAGCGGCGCGGATAGGCACAGCTTTCGGGTTCTCATTAGGTCCCGTACAGACATGAAGGATAGGGCAAATATGCTTGAGGGAATGGCAAGGTTCGTAGTGGACAGGCGGAATTTGCTGTTCCTCTTTTATGTTATTGCGATCATTTTCTGCGTGTTTTCCATGCGTTGGGTTAAGGTGGAAAACGACATCGTAGGATATCTTGCAAAAGACAGCAAAACCCGCATGGGGATCACTGTCATGAGTGAAGAGCTTACTACCTTCGGTATGGCTGATGTAATGATTTCGAACATCTCGTACAAGCACGCAAAAGAAGTGGCAGACGGGATCGACGAAGTCCACGGCGTGGCTTCGGTAATGTTCGAAAACACCCAGGCACACTACAGAGATTCTTCTGCGCTTTTTGTCATTCTGTTCAACGGTGAAGATAACGACGAGATAAGCCTGAAAGCCATGCAGGAAATACGCGACATTGTGAAACCCTACGATTCGTCCATTTCCACCTCGATTGGCTCAGACTTGGTGGCTCAGCTGGCAAAAGATATGCTGCTGATCGGAGCGTTTGCTGCCGTAGTCATAATCATAGTGCTCACGTTCACATCTCAATCTTTCGCCGAAGTGCCCGTGTTGCTCATGACCTTCGGGGTGGCTGCTCTCATTCATTCGGGGACGAATTTTATGTTAGGCAAGATTTCATTTGTGTCCAATTCTGTGGGGGTGCTTTTGCAGCTTGCCTTGGCCATAGACTATGCCATTATCCTGTGCCACCGATTCAGTGAGGAGTGCGAAAGCCTCCCGGCCAGAGATGCGGCCGTGGTATCTCTCACCAAAGCCATCCCCGAAATTTCCTCAAGCAGCTTAACCACCATAGGAGGTCTTGGGGCGCTGGCTTTTATGCAGTTTGGAATCGGTAGAGATTTGTCTCTAGTCATGATCAAAGCTATCTTTTTGAGCATGCTTTCTGTGTTCACTTTGATGCCCGGCCTTTTGGTAGTGTTCAGCGGCTCCATCCAAAAGACAAAACACCGGAATTTCGTTCCGCCGGCAACCGGCATCGGCAAGTTTTCCATCAAGACGCGATACGCCGTACTGCCTGTATTTCTGGCGGTTCTTGTGGCTTCTTTTGTGGTTTCAGGCAAGTGTCCTTACCTTTTCGGCCTCAGCGGGATGAGGGCCCACAGAGCCAGTGAAGCTCGCCTTGCCAAAGACCGGATCGAAGATAGATTTGGCGCCAAGAACATGCTCGCTCTCATTGTTCCCGCCGGGGATTATGCAGCAGAAAGGGCGCTTCTGGCCACTTTGGAGGCTCGCCGGGAGGTAGAGTCGGCGGTGGGCCTGTCAAACACCGAGGCCATTGGCGGTTACATGTTGACTGATTCCCTGTCGCCCAGAGAGTTTTCAGAACTGGCCGACTTGGATTTTGAGTGGGCTCAGCTGTTGTACTCGGCCTATGCAGTGAACCGGGAGGATTACGGCAGAATAGTGAGCGGCATCAGTCATTACAGCGTCCCTTTGATAGACATGTACGAGTTTTTGTACGAACAAGTTTCCCACGGATACATGGCGCTCGACAATGATTTGGCAGATAGCCTGGAAGAATACAATGAATTGCTGTCCACTGCGCGCGAACAAATGGAAGGGAAAGACTACGCCAGGATAGCCCTGTCGGTGAATCTTCCTGAGGAAAGTCAAGAGACTTACGATTTTTTGAGATGGCTGTATCAAGAAGCGGGCAAGTACTACGACGCCGATTTTGTATACGTCGTGGGAGAGTCCACCAACGCTATGGACCTGTCCAACACTTTTTCCAAGGACAATCTCATAATCAGCATCCTGTCTGCTCTGTTCGTTGTGATCATACTGACTTTTACCTTCCAGTCGGCCGGTCTGCCTATTTTGCTCATATCTGTCATCCAGGCAAGCATCTGGATGAATTTCTCTTTGCCCTACCTGAAACAGGAAGGGCTCTACTTCCTGGGTTTCTTGCTGGTTTCGGCCATCCAAATGGGCGCAAACATTGATTACGCCATTGTGATAACCAGTCGTTACCTGGCACTAAGAGAGGAATTGCCCCCCAGGGAAGCCGCCGTGCAGGCCCTCAACCAGGGTTTTCCGACGGTGATTACCTCCGGTTCAATTCTAGCCGTGGCCGGAATTCTGATAGGCAGGATTTCAACCGACGGCGCGATTTCTGTACTTGGGACGTACTTGGGGCAGGGTACGATCATTTCCATAATCCTGGTGGTATTTGTCCTCCCCCAGTTGCTTTGCTTGGGAGACACCCTCATCCATCGCAGCTCCTTTAAGATCGAGACTCCCACACTTTTTTACCAGTCAGAAGGCAAAGTGCGATTGCAGGGAAGGCTGGACGGTTACGTAAGGGGCGAGGTTCATGCCCACGTAGATGGGACAATTGCAGGCGAAATACGCCCCATAAAAAGTGGTTCGGGAGAACCGGCATCCACAGGAGACGAGGACGAGGAAGGGGAAACGGGGGGACCCTGACAGTGAAAAAGCGTAAGACATTCGTTTCCCTCACGATAACCGTTTTGACGGTCCTCCTGGTGTTTCTGCTGACGCTTCTGGTCCCGGTTTCCTCGGCGTTATCCGGGGGCCTTAGCCCGCCGGTTGTGCATATTTTCAACGCCCAAGACCTATGCAACCTTTCAAAGAACTGCTCTTTTGACAAATGGTCCAAGGGCAGGACGGTGATCTTGGAATCCGACATCAGCCTTAATAACGTCGATTTCAGGCCCATCCCCATTTTTGGGGGCACGTTTGACGGCAAAGGGCACAAAATTACCGGCCTATCCCTCACCGTGGAAGGCTCAAACCAAGGTTTCTTCCGGTACCTTCAAAAAGGAGCAGTTGTAAAGAATCTCACAATTCAAGGGAGCATTACTCCGGCGGGAGACAAAAGCAACGTCGGCGGTTTTGTCGGCAACAACGGCGGCACCGTAGAAAACTGCAAGTTTTCCGGTTACGTAAAAGGGCAAGACAACGTTGGGGGCATAGCGGGTCTCAATGGGGCAACCGGTACAGTGACCGACTGCTTTGCGGCGGGTGTTGTGTATGGAAAAGGTGCCGTGGGTGGAATCGCGGGGCACAACGCCGGGACTATCTACCGCTGCGTCAGCGATGCCAGCGTAAACACCACTGTTGAAGAGCAAAGCCTGAACTTTATGGATTTGAGCGTGGATGATATCAACCCTTTTAAGGTCTTTGTGGATGCCATGGACATCGGAGGTATTGCCGGCATAAACACGGGGCTGATGAAGAACTGCGAAAATTGCGGCCCTGTGGGGTACCCTCACGTAGGTTACAACGTGGGTGGAGTGGCTGGCCGGCAAAGTGGCCATATCACCGCATGCCTGAACCGTGGTATCGTGCGTGGGCGAAGAGACGTGGGGGGAATTGTGGGACAGATGGAACCTCACATCACTGTCTCCGTCGACGCTTCCGAACTGACGGTGTTGCGGACGGAACTGGGAAGGCTTCAATCTGCTATCGCAGACCTTTTGGACCACGTTGGGAGCAGTTCAGACGCCATAAGCGGTGATCTGTCACGCGTCCAGACCGATCTTGACGACACCAAGGCTTGCGTTGAGTCTCTCATCGACCAGACGGAGGCCCTCCTGAACAAGGATATAGACGAGATAAACCGGATTAGCCAGGTGCTTGTAGAGACTATGGGCCGCCTGGAGCCGCTAATCGACATTTTGGCGGACGTTCTTGAGGGAGCCAATCAGGCGAGCGAGTCACTAAGCCAGTCTTTGCATCATTTTTCAAAGGCCATGGGCACCTTCCCCGAATTCGGTCAGCATTTCAAGGAGATTACCGCCGTAATGGACGTTTGCATGGACGTGATGTCTCATGTGTTGGCGGGCGTGGAAAAGGCAGCCAGCGATCTGTTTGAAGCCCTTCAGCTGTTGTATGGAGGGCAGATGGGGGAAGCCTTGGAATTGCTAGAAAATGTGCGGGAACATCTCCAAGAGATCCAAGAGGGGATGGAAAAGGTGGTGCAGCTGCTTCGAAGCGCGCAAAAACCCATGATGGAGATTTTGGAGCTTTTGGGCGTTATGGGAGCCGAAGTGGGCCATGCCCTGGAACATCTTGGGACTGCCATTAAAATCCTGGGAGAGGCCATGGAACCTGTTCCAGGATTGCTTAGGGAAATCTCGGATCTTGTGGGTTATCTGGCCGACCAACCTCAATTGGATTTTGCCACCACAGATGATAAGTACAAGGATACAAAAGAGGGTTTTTACAGGGCGACCGACAGTCTTTCGAAATCCGTGTTCGATTTGATCGACGGAGTGAAGCGGGAAAGCGACGTGCTTTTGGCGGATATTCGAAAAGTGAGCGACCAGATGTTTTTGGTCGTAGATTTGGTGATAAGCATCGCCGATGGGGCCGGATCCGGGGAAATGGACCTGGACAGAATTTTTGAAGATGTGTCCCGGCAGGATGTGGATGGGAAAACAGAAGGCAAGGTTAGCGACAGCAAGAATTTTGGAACCGTGGACGGTGACATTAACGTGGGCGGTATTGCCGGGACAATGGCGATAGAGCCGGTCCTGGACGCCGAAGAGGATTTCAGCATAGAAGATAAACCCCTTCTGCGGATCGTCTTCAGGAGCCGTGCCGTGATTACCGAGTGTCAAAACTCCGGGGAAGTGGCGAGCAAGAAGAACAACGCCGGCGGCATAGTGGGGAACATGGATTTGGGCTACGTAAGAGACTGTGTTTCGTCCGGCAGCGTCCAAAGCGCGGAAGGGCACTATGTGGGCGGCGTTGCGGGGCGGGCCGTGAGCGCCGTCCACTCGTGCCATGCAAAGTCGGCTCTTAGCGGAGGCAATTATGTGGGAGGCATAGCCGGGTACGGGCAGGAGATAGTCGACTGTCGCTCCGTGGTACGGATTGACGGGGGCCGGGCTTGTTTAGGGGCCATAGCGGGGTATACCGAGGCTGACAGCGTTATCAAGAACAACTATTTTGTAAGCGAGGTTTTGGCGGGAATCGACGGAATCAGCTATCAAGGCAGGGCAGAGCCTTTGGAATATCCGGATTTTGTGGCCCTGGATGGCATTCCGCCTGTTTTTCAGAAGTTTGAACTGACATTTCGGGTGGATGACGAAATCATTGAGGCAGTGGAATTTGATTACGGGGATTCTGTTGACAGCGGGAGAATTCCACAAGTTCCCACGAAACCGGGCTATTATGGCAAGTGGGCCGGATTGGAAACGCTGAACTTGACTTCGGATCTCAGAGTGAAAGCGGAATACTTTCCTTATGAAACCATGCTTGAAAGTGAGGAGAAGAGGGAAGGACCGCTGTCTGTTGTGCTGGTTGAGGGGCAGTTTACGGACGATGACCGGTTGCGGCTTGCAAAACTTGCTCCAGGGGAAAGGGCGTGGCCTTCAAACGGTGGGTCCTCTGCGAGGGGCGATCCAACCCCGGCGGGGAGCGATGACCCGCCGGCCGTTGGGGACGGCGATTCATTACGTGCCGAGAGCCGTGCGGATTTTGAAAAAGGTCTTTTGGAGATCTGGAGGATCGCTGTTCCAGATGACGGTTGTCTCACTAGGACCATACGGTTCGTCCCCCCTGTGAAGAAAAACGGGTTGGCCATATACATCTTTGCGGACGGGGGCTGGACCGAGACAGAAGCAAAATGGGATGGCAAATACATGGTGTTCCAAGCCACAGGCAACTCTGTGATTTTTGGTTTGAAAGAAGTTGGATTCCTTTATGGAATCCCACATGTTGCGTTTCCTTACGGCTTGGGCACGGCGGTTGCCGTGGGGCTGATCTTTGTAGTGTTGAGAAGAAGGCAAGGGAAGCACAAAGGAATGGAGAAATTGCCGGACTGACGATTCTTCTTCATGGCCACGAATCATCTGCCCATAGGCGTGGTGTGTCAGCCTCAAATACCACCATGGGCGTGGCAACAAGATTTAGGTAACCATGGGCGATGGGTATTACGGGCCCTCCTTACCATAGGCGTGGTGTGTCAGCCTCAAATACCACCATGGGCGTGGCAGCAAGATTTAGGTAATCATGGGCGATGGGTATTACGGGCCTTCCTTACCATGGGCGTGATGCGTCAGCCTCAAATACCACCATGGGCGTGGTGCGTCGGGCCGGGCTCTGCGCCACTCTAAGACCAACTTCTAGTACATCGGGTACATCGGCCCGTCCAGGCCATCAACGGCCTCTATGCCGGAAACCAGACCGTCCCTAACCAAGTAGACGAAACTTTTCGTCCTATTCTCGGGGGTGTATGCGTAAGCGTAATCGTACTCTGTTCCGAACCAGGCCTCATCATCGTAACTGATCCGGTCCATTTTCCTAAATCCATGAGGCAAGTTCGCCAAGAGGAATTCTTCCGTGTCACCTATGGCGATACCGGCAGCCCGGCACCCTACTTTGTCGGCTCGGAGGGTGAACACGTTGTAAACTCCGTCAGCGGGGGTTAGGTACGTGACCTGGAGGCCGTCACTTTCCACTACGGTGACTTGCCCGAAACTTTCGGCCCGATGGGTTTCCCTATGGGCCGCGGTAAGGGTGCAACCAAAAGGAAAGTCCACAGGATATTGGCCCAGGTGTATGCTCCCCTCAAAGTCGGGCCCAAGTAACGCGAATGGGTCGTCGTTCCAGTACATCATGAAATATACAATGTACTGCCGCAAAATGGCCGATTCCTCTTTCGTGAATAGTTGATTCAAGCAGTCGTTGTAAAGGATGCTATTATGGTTCCATTGCTCCACAATGATGTTTATCAGGCCCTCGGAGTAAGCCCCGTCGGCCGTAAGAAAGGCTTTTCCAATATAGTAATTTCGCAAAGACTGGTCTTCGATATCCGCCAAGTTCGAGTTTATGGCAGCCCCGTGCAAGGCCCTCCAAAGAACATCGAACCAGTGGGGGGTGTCAGGGTCACTGTGGTCACCACCCCAGT
>CAZYEC010000034.1:0-16593 GCA_964646385.1 uncultured Eubacteriales bacterium
CCCGCGTCTCGCACTGCAGTGATTCCCGCTTCCAAACTTGCCTTGGCATGAAGCGATGCTTTCAACGCCTGGAAAGGGACCGATTCCTTCATGGCCTTGAGTATGTTCGGGTCACCCGAACCTGTGATGTGCACGTGGCTGTCAACGAGCCCCGGCATCAGAAACTTTCCCCGAGCGTCGATGACTTCAAGACTTTCCCCCAGTTCGACCTCATTTGAAGGGCCCACCCGGGATACCGCGCCTTTTTCCACTAGCACCGTTACCGGCCCGTAGGGGAGCTTCCCGCTGCCGTCGAACAACAGGGCATTCTTAATGGCAATGGCCAAACTAACCACCTCCCGTTCCTTTGAGCACCATATTCTCCCACTGCGTCACCTTTCCCTGCGGCGGGGAAAACCGGCTCCGCCGGCACGTGTTGCGAACTCGCGGAACAGCCCGCGCAGTCCTTCCTTGGTGTTGAGCCCCGGATTCTCCAGAACCCGCTCAAGCATGAAACTCAAGGCCTCCCCAATCTCTTTGCTTTCCTCCATTCCCCACTCCATGAGGTCACCGCCGTTAACGACGAGGTCCCCCAGGCTTAGGGGCTCGCCGGAACTCAGGGTTCTGGAAACCTCTGCCCTCAAAACCCGCAGATCTTCAAGGTTGTTCTCGCTGCCTACCGCTCTGGCATGGGCAATTTCCAGGTCAAACAGATCGTCCAGATTGTCAACACCGGCACGGGCAATGAACCTTTTGACGGTTCGGGGGCAAGGCTCCTTCGGCAGTATTGAGTGCTCCCTTACCAGAACCGACACTTTTCTCGCAGTCCTTGAATCAAATCTCAAGCGATGCAGGATTTTCCGGACAGCCTTGCCGGCCTCCACCCCCGCAACCTCAGCGTGTTCCCCGGGGCAGATGCTCTTGCCCGAACCGGGAGTCCCGACGTGGTGCACAAGGGCTGCCAAACGGACATCGAGTCTTTTGGGCGACTTTTCCAGGACGCCGGTGATATGCTCCAAAACCCTACCCGGTGCCCCTTGTGGCTGGGCAGGGCAGTCAATCAGTGCGATTTCGGGCAGGATGTGAGCCAACAAACCCGTGCCATCCAACCCCTTCAAGGCCCCGGGGTTGTCGCTCATCAGAATTCTCACCAGCTCGTCCCGTATGCGCTCCCAAGACACATGCTTTATCAAGTGGCTGTGCCCAATCATGGCGCGGTGCGTTTCCCTTTCGATGGCGAACCGGTTGCAGGGCGTACTCAGCTGTGCCACAAAACGGTGGGCCCTCAACATCCTCAAAGCATCTTCGCGAAACCTTGTACGGGGCTCCCCAATGCAGCGAATCAAACGCAAATCCAAAAGATCCCGTTTTCCTCCCACAAAATCCATGAGCCTGCCCGAAGCGTCCAAGGCAAGCCCGTTTACCGTAAAATCCCGTCTCATGACGTCTTCATGCAAAGAGCCGGAAAAGGTCACGCTGGCAGGGTGCCTGCCATCCAGATATCTGTCATCTTTTCTGAAGGTGGTCACTTCAACATCAATGCCGTCACAAACAGTCACGGTACCGTATTTGAACCCCGTGGGGGAGGAGTTAGGGAACAAGCCTGTTACTTTGTCCGGCGTAGCATCGGTGGCCACATCGTAGTCTTTTGGTTTCCGCCCCAAAAGCATATCCCGCACAGAACCGCCCACCAAATAGGCCTCATGGCCCTCCTTAAGGAGAACTGCCATAACTTTCAGAACCGCAGCCGGAACGCCGCTCAACATAACCGCTACACACCTTCATTGTTCCCTAGACGGTCTGAACGTGCCTTACCAGCGACTTAGAGCGCCAGGCACCCCGCCGGTACCACAAATAGTTCAAAAATGCGCTTGAAATCCAGCTCAAGAGCATGGAAAAGAAAATTGCTTCCGGAGCGCCGTTTGGGTTGACAGGGCTCCTGGTAAACCAGGCAAAAGCATAAGCCAGCGGAACTCGGATCGCAACGGTAGTGGTCAAAGAAATCCACATGGACGGCATAGTGTCCCCCGCCCCGCGCATTATGCTTCCGTAAACCGCTGTGAGGGCCATGGCAACGTAGCCCACGGCCAAAATACGTATCTGCCGGGTGCCAAGGGAGATTATGGCTTCCGTGGTTGTAAACATACTGATCAGGGTGCCACCGAACAGAAGAAGCAAAGACACAAGGGTAAAGGAGGTAGCAAGAGACAGCTTCAATACATCCGCAATTCCCTGCCGAACTCGGTCCATCCTGTTTGCCCCTATGTTTTGGCCCACGAATGTGGCAATAGCCATGCCGAAAGTAAAATTGGGCATCATGGCAAAACCGTCTATTCGCATGACGGCGGTTGTACAAGTAACGACCTGATAGCCCATACTGTTTGTGAGCGACTGCACAAACACACCGGATATGGAAAAAATCACTTGCGTTATCCCGGCCGGAAGCCCAAGCCTCAACAGCTCTCCTACGAATCTTGATTGAGGTGAAAGGATGGAAGCGTTCATATCCGCCACATCTCTCATGCTCCACAGCTTCCAAAGGCACAGAATCGCAGATACTGCCTGAGCTATAATAGTGGCTATGGCCACGCCTGCCACTCCCATTTTGAGGCCCGCCACAAACCAGATATCCAAACACGTGTTCAAGACTGATGCCAAAAGCAGCGCTAACAAAGGAAAGGTAGTGTTTCCCAAACCCCGCAAGATCCCTGAAACGATGTTGTACAGCCCGCCGGCCAGTGCCCCGGTGAGCAGTATTGTTAGGTAAGACCGGGCCATGTCAAAAATCTCGACAGGGGCCTTGATAAGCCGCAAGAGCGGACTTGCAAGGGGTATCCCTACCGCCATTATCAAAAGAGAGGAAACAAAAATGAGGACGATTGCATTTCCGATTGAACGGGACAAAGACTCGCGATCTTTTGCCCCGTAGTACTGAGCCACCATTACCCCGATACCTGTGGAAATGGCCATGAATAACACAAGAAGCAAATTCAAAACAGGAAACGTAGTTCCCACGGCGGACAACGCTGTGTCCCCGACGTAACGGCCAACCACGATGGAATCTACCGTGCTGTACAGCTGCTGCGCAAAGTTCCCGATGAGCAAGGGCACAGAAAACCTGAGAAGGTTTGTCATGGGGTTCCCCGCAGTCATGTCCTGGGCGCCGAACAACGATTTGAACTTCTCAAGCATTCAGTTGTCCACCTTTGTTGAAAAAAGAGGTTGCTTCACAAAATATCTTTGCCGAAAACGACATAGATACGGGTCCAAGCAGAGACAGATAAAGGAAGCACACATTAAGACATTGTACTATTCAGGGGGGAAAATGCAAGAAGGGTCACCGGAATGGCGGCGCTCAGCCAACGTCCATGGTCAATAGGCCCGGAAACGTACCACGCCCATGGTCACGTAAATTGAACTGCATCGCCCATGGTTAAGTTTTCCGTCGACAGCCAACGTCCATGGGCAACAGAGTAGCCGAGCTAAGCGGGCCAGACGCACTTCCTGGCAAAGCACGGCCCTTCGAAATATAATAAGGTATCGGTAGGACAAGTCGTTTTAGACGGGTTTGCGGCCCGGCCATTGGGTAACGAGCTCGCTTCCTGCCGCCTGTTAACCATATACGATAATTTAAGACAACTGCTGGGAGGAGAAATACTGTGGGCATGTTCTGTTACCAGTGTCAAGAGACGGCGGGCGGGAAAGGCTGCACCGTCCGGGGTGTTTGCGGCAAAAACCAAGAGGTCGCCAGACTTCAGGACCTGCTGATTTACACCCTGAAAGGCATTTCCGAAATCGTGGTTAAGGGCAAGATTGACCTCAAAGAACTGGACGAGACGAACTACCAGGTGTTAAGCGGCCTGTTTTCGACAATCACAAACGCCAACTTTGACGGCGAGGCCCTGGAAAACAAGATTACCGAAATGATTTCAAGGAGAGACCGGTTGCGGGAGTCGGTTTCACTTGAGGGGCTGCACGACGCCGCGACTTTCGGCATGTCCTCCCGAGAGGATATGCTTGAAAAGGCCTCTTCAATAGGCGTATTGGCCACCGCCCACGAAGACATCCGGTCGCTGAGGGAGACAATCATATACGGTTTGAAGGGCATGGCGGCTTACGCCGAACACGCCAAGAATATTGGTAAAGAAGATCTGGCCATAAATGAGTTCATTTACCAGGCCCTTGCGGCCACGCTTGACGACTCGTTGTCAGTAGACGATCTTGTGGCTCTCACCTTGAAAACCGGTGAGTACGGAGTCAAGGCCATGGCCTTGCTTGATGAAGCCCACACGTCAAGGTTCGGAAACCCCGAAAGTACCAAAGTGAACATCGGCGTTAGAAAGAACCCGGCCATTTTGATCTCAGGCCACGACCTGAGGGATTTGGAACAGCTGCTTCAGCAGACCAAAGACACGGGAGTAGATGTGTTCACCCACGGCGAGATGCTGCCGGCTCATTATTACCCCGCTTTCAAGAAGTACGACAACCTGGCAGGGAATTACGGCAATGCCTGGTGGAGACAGCTTGACGAGTTCGTATCGTTCCGGGGTCCCATTTTATTCACCACCAACTGCATTGTCCCGCCCAGAAGCGAGGAAGTAAGACGCAGAATCTTTACGACGGGCTCCACAGGCTACCCGGGGTGCAAGCATATAGAGGCCAACGAAAATGGCAAGAAAGATTTTTCCGAAATCATAGCGCTGGCAAAAACCTTGAGCAGCCCCGAAGAAATCGAGTCCGGGCACATCGTCGGGGGTTTCGCCCACCACCAAGTAATGGCTCTGGCAAACAAAGTGCTTGCTGCCGTGAGGTCTGGGCACATCAAGAAATTTCTCGTAATGGCCGGCTGCGACGGACGGATGAAATCCAGAGAGTATTACACAGAGTTTGCCAAGAAGCTACCCAAAGACACTGTGATTCTCACGGCAGGATGCGCCAAGTATCGCTATAACAAACTGGACTTGGGCGACATCGACGGCATTCCCAGGATCCTTGACGCGGGCCAGTGCAACGACAGCTATTCCCTGGCAGTAATCGCTTTGAAACTCAAAGAAGCCCTTGGCCTTGACGACATCAACGATCTGCCCATCGCTTACAATATCGCCTGGTACGAACAGAAAGCCGTCATCGTTCTCCTTGCTCTGCTGTATCTCGGCGTAAAAGACATTCACCTGGGGCCCACACTTCCGGGATTCCTGTCGCCAAACGTAGCAAAGGTCTTGGTGGGAAAATTCGGCCTTGGCGGCATCGGCACCGTGGACTCCGATATGGAGATGCTTCTGGCAAAGTAACGGGCCAGTAACGCTAATATCCCACAAACAGCGGCTGCCCAAGGCAAGCAGACATCTCACAACATGCTTGTGGGCGACGGAGGTCTTAGGTTTTGAAAGCGTGGCTCAAAAGGCATCTGAAAAGGCGGATGATGCGGCCCATTGCGTATAAAGCAGTGTCCCGTTTTCTGGTTGCCCTAACCGTGGCCCTGCTGTGGGAAAGGTACGTGAACACCGGCGGCCTTTTGCCCATGAGCCACGCTTTCACTATCTTGGGCGTGATCTTTTTGGGAATGGCGTGGTTCAACTACCTGTTCTTGGATGGAGTGAGACTTGAGTTACCGTTAATTTCTAGACTGAGGTCTTTCCGAAAAAAGAAGAGGCCGTCAGGCGCGTTTTGGGACGTGCCGGAGTTGCTTGACCAAGAACCAGTCGCTTTTGAAGAACTGCCTGAAGAGGAACGCTACAAGTGCTTGCTGGCGACAAACGTGATTTGCGGCGCAGTATTTCTTCTTCTGTCCCTCATATGACCTGCTCTAACTGGTTTAGGGGCCGTAAGCCGGGGAAAAACCGCAAAGGTCCAACTCTAGTATTCCATGCGGTACTTTGCTACCTGCCTTTCAGTTCCCGAAACAAAATGACCGGGCACGATTTCTGCCCACAAAGTCTCTTCCTCCGGATACTCGTGTTCCTTGGGATCATACACTACGAGAGTCTTTTCTTTTTCCCGTTCCGGGTCCGGGTGAGGAACCGCAGATAACAGCGCTTGCGTATAAGGGTGCAAAGGTTTGCGGAACAATTCCTCGGTTTGTGCAAGCTCCACCAAATGACCCGCACGTATGACTGCGATCCTGTCAGAAATGAAGCGGACCACGGACAAATCGTGGGAAATGAACATGTAGGTTAACCCGCGTTTGGCTTTGAGATCATTTAGAAGGTTCAACACCTGAGCCCGAATGGAAACGTCAAGAGAGGAAATTGGTTCGTCGGCGACGATAAACTCGGGTTCCATGATAAGGGCCCTTGCAACCCCGATGCGCTGTCTTTGCCCCCCGGAAAACTCGTGAGGAAAACGCGAGGCAAATTCAGGCAGCAAACCCACTTCCCGCAGAGCCCGTTGCACTTTTCTCTGCCTGTCCTGAGCGTCGGTGTACATCTTGTGGTTAAGGATCCCTTCACCCACGATGTAGTCGACTTTGGCACGCTCGTTTAAGGAATCCATGGGATCCTGGAAAATCATCTGGCAGCTTTTGATAACCTCAAGGTCCAGTTCTTTGGGTATTTTGCCGTCGATTCTCCGACCCTTGAAGCGGATCTCCCCGGCGGTAATCGGATTTATGCGCAACAGGGCCCTGCCAATCGTGGTTTTACCGGAACCGCTTTCGCCCACCAGGGCGAAAGTCTCTCCTCTGCGTATCTGGAAGCTAACTCTGTCCACGGCAACGAATTTCCTGCGCCCCGAGCCGAAAGTGACCTGAAGGTCCTTGGCTTCGATTAGAACCTCACTATTCACCCCGTTGCCGGAACGTTTGGCGTCAGCAACCGAATTCAGCGCATCGGCACGCCTAACCAAACGCCTGACAGAATCGGGTCTTGCAATTTGGGGCGCCCTGGGATCCAAATACCAGGTCTTAGCCCTGTGGGTGGGTGATACTTCGTAAAAGGGCGGCTCATGCACAAAATCGATGGCCAGAGCCTGCTTGTTTCGGGGCGCAAAAGCATCCCCTACAATTTTGCTGAACAGATTCGGTGGGACACCGTCAATGGCAGGCAGTTTCTCCCCCTTGATTCCCAGCTGCGGCAGTGCTCCCAAAAGCGCCCAAGTGTAGGGGTGCCAAGAATCGTAGAAAATCTCATTGGCGGTACCCGTCTCGATAATCTGGCCCGCATACATCACGGCAACCCGCTCTGCCACATTGGCCACAACTCCCAAATCGTGGGTGATGTAGATTATGGTCATCTTGAACTCTTTTTGCAGGTTGCGAATGAGATCCAGTATCTGGGCCTGAATCGTCACGTCCAGCGCCGTGGTTGGCTCATCGCAGATGAGAATCTGGGGCCTGCAGGCCACCGCCATTGCGATGACGACGCGCTGCCTCATTCCCCCGGAAAACTCATGGGGGTACTGACCGAAACGCGTTTTTGCGTCGGGTATTCCTACAATATCCAGCATCCTCACGACTTCCTCCCTGGCCTCAGAACCGCGCAAACCCTGGTGAAGCTCAATGGCCTCCTGAATTTGCACGCCGATGCTTCTGAGGGGGTTCAGAGAAGTTAAAGGATCTTGCATCACCATAGCGATCTTTCTGCCCCGTATGGTGAGCCATTCTTTTTCCGTCTTAAACTTGGTGAGGTCCTTGCCTCCGAACATGATGGAACCATTGGTGATGCTGCCGTTGTTGTCCAGCATGCCCACAAAACACTTGGTAAAGACGCTCTTGCCGCAACCGGACTCCCCAACCAGCGCCAGGGTCTCCCCGGAATAAACGTCCAGACTTGCGTTACGAATCGCTGTCAGCACCTGGCCGCGCAAAGTGAACTGAACCTCAACATCCTTGGCGGAAAGAACAAGATCTTTTGTTGTCATTTCCCTCCGCCTCCCTATACGTGATTCCTCGGGTCACAGGCGTCGGAAAAAGCGTTGCCGACCAAATAAAATGTGACCGTGATTAAGG
The DNA here is from genome assembly GCA_964646385.1 of uncultured Eubacteriales bacterium. Taxonomy (GTDB): domain Bacteria; phylum Bacillota; class Sulfobacillia; order Fermentithermobacillales; family Fermentithermobacillaceae; genus JAXGZG01. Next base: position 7,925 of record CAZYEC010000034.1, read on the forward strand.
ATACGATTATTGCCGGGAAAAATAGCAGGTAAGGATAATCCAAAAAGAAGTTCCTGGCGTTTCGCAACAAGATTCCTAAAGAAGGTGTTTCAACACCCAGGCCCAAACCCAGGTACGACAACATCGTCTCGTAGCCGATGGCAGCCGGTATGCTGAGGGCCAACCGCAAGATGATTACGCTAGTAAGGTAGGGGAGTATATTCCTGTAAAGAATTCTGCTCATTGGGGTGCCCAGGCACCGGGAAGCCAAATTGTACTCCCTGTCCCTGTAGATCAAAACCAAGTTGCGCACGTGGCGTGCCGTAGCCATCCAGCCGAACAAAATGAGGGTCCCCACCAGGATAAAAAAACTTTGTCCGATTAACAACGCCACAAGGGTAAAATAGATGATGGTCGGAACATTGGTGAGAATGTTGTACAACTCGGTGAAAAAGCTGTCCAGTTTGCGCGCATATCCCCAGATTAGACCGATGACTGCGCCCAGCGCGATTTCCCCGCCTGCCACCAAGATGGATAGTTTGATGGAGGTTTGCGTCGCATACCAGACTTGACACCAGTAATCGCGTCCCAGGTTATCCGTTCCAAACCAATACTGGTTGTTGGGTTTGGTGAAAATCAAGTCTGTATTTTGCCTGATTTCGCTGTACCGGTAGTTTCCTATGGGGCCGGCAATGAAAGTGAAGGCGAACAGCAGAATGAACACACAGCTCATGAATACGGCGGTTTTTCTCTTCAAAAAGTTCTGCCACACCGATCTCCAGTAAGAATACTCGGAATAAGCGATCTCTTCCGCTGCCCAAGCCTCATAAGGTACAAAAGAAAACAGCTGTTCCATATCCTGGCCTTCGACCCCGGCAGGGATAGAAGCCGCTTTGGGATCGCTATGGTTGGTCATCGCGCAGTCTCCTTGCCGGTAAGGCGAATACGGGGATCCAGCAAAGTCATCAAGACATCGCCCAAAAACACCCCGGTAATCCCCATGGCCGAATACATCATCACCAACACCTGAACAACGTTTAAGTCGTAGCGAAGAACCGCGTCAACAAGCAACGGGCCTAAACCCGGCACAGAAAAAAAACGTTCAACCAGCAAAGAACCCGTGGTCACGAGCAACACCGCTTGGGGCAGATATTGGGCCATGGGGACAAAGGCGTTTTTGAACACATGTTTCAGCATCACACTTCGGGTTGAAAGGCCTTTCAGTTTGGCCAAACGAACGTAGTCCCTGTTAAGCTCATCCACCATGTAGCGCCTCATCCAAACCATGTTGCCCGCGGCGGAACTGAAGCTTAGACAAAACACCGGCAAAATGCTCGACCTGAAAACATCCCGGGTGGAATACATGGAAGGCAGATGCAACACGCGAGCACCCAAAACCAGTACCAAAGAATAAGAGACCAAAGCCGGCACGGCCCTCACGAACACTGTATAAGCCGTGCCGGCGTGATCCCAAAAGGATTCTTTGAACCTAGCCTGCATGACTCCCAATAACACGCCGGCAGTCATGGAAATGGCCAGGGAAATCCACCCAAGCCTCATGGAAACCACGAACTTGCCACCAATAACTTTTGTCACGGGAACGCTGTTTTGTATCCTGCGTGAGGTTCCAAGATCAAATCGGGCCAGCTGCCTGTAAAAACGGCCGAGCTGGACCAATGGTGGATCCAAAAGCCCGGCCGCTTCAAGCTGTTCGTCCAACTCTGTTCTGGGCAACTTCATCAGCTGTTCTTCTGTGAAATAGTAATCGGTGGGCAGCATACGGACCAGCAAGAACACGATGGTGACCACGATCAAAATGGTGATGCATGAGTGCAACAGTCTTTTAATCGTGTACCAGAACATGCCTTAGTTCCCGCCTTTGCCCTCTTCGTAGGCCTTCACAAACTGATCGTACTGCTCTGTCGTGTACAGCTCAGAACCGGTCTCAAGGTTGATCCAGCGCACGTTCTGGGTGCCATAGGCGCAATAGATCCGCGAATAATCGTTGATGCGGGTCAACTGCCACCCAATATTCACGTACAAAGGAATCGACAGCGCGTGTTCAAGCATGTAAGCCTCGGCGTCGGCAAAGGCCTCAAAACGCTTATCCAGATCATCGGTGGTCCCCGCAGCCAGTTTAACCAGCCTGGTAAACTCCTTGTACGTGGCTATGAGATCGGGATCCGTGGCGTCGTTTGCGTTGGAATAGTACACGGTGTAGTAAGCGTTGTCGTCATCGGTGATTTCCTGACCCAAGAAGTTTACGGGATCACCGAAGTCTGCACCCCAGCCGCTGATGTAGCCTGAGAACAATCTTGGAACACGAACCTCTTGAGCCATGGAAGAAACGTAAGTTTTGATGTTGAACTTAATGAAGTCTTCCCCGAGGCCCGAGGTGAAAATATCTTTTAGAACCGTGGCAGAATCAAGGGCCGTCTGGTTTCCACCGGCAATGTAATAGTCAAAGTCCACCGGGAAGGTCACGCCTTTGGCTGTCAGCTCGTCGATGGCCTGCTGTTTGTACTGGGCCCCCAGTTCGGCATCGTAACGGACGTACTTGTCTGAGCTGGGCCTCATGCCCAACCTGTCCATAACAAGATCGGTATAGTCCTTGCCGTCTGAAGTGGTGACCAGGTTTGCTGCAGTGTAACACAGGTTAGTCGTCTTAAGCGGGTTTATCGCGTTAATCCTTGCTAAGTAGTCGGTCCAGTCGATCCCGCGATAAATCGCAAGACGGAAGGCTTCGTTGGCGATGGCCTTATTCCAGTTGTCGTCGGGGGTACCGTCGGTGTTCTTTTTGTCGTACTGGAAGCGCAGCTGGTAGGAATACTTGGTGGGCCTGCGTTCCACAAGGTTGTTGTGGTACTTGTGTTCTTCATCCCGGTAGATGGTCTGAAGGTTAGCCTCTGTGAGAATGATGGAGTCCAGTTCTCCCGCCTGAAACATCTGGAACGCAGTATCGGAAGACTCCACCATTTTGACGGTCACCGTATCGAACAGCTTGGCAGAAGAATCCCAGTACAAGGGATTCTTGGTAAGAACTTTCTCGTTCCCTTGCACGTAAGTGGTGATCGTGTAGGGCCCATTGTACCAGAGGGTGTCGTAAGTAACCGCCTTGTACCCGTCTACCCCAATCTCGTCGAGCAAGTCTTCAGAGATGGGATACAGGCAATTGTAAACCGTGACGGTTTGAAAATACGGGAAAGTGTCAAGGCACTCGAAATTGATAGTGTAATCGTCGGGGGCCTCCATCCCGACCATTTCTTTGAACTTGGTCAGATCCAGGTCTTTGGCCGCATCGCCCAGATCTTTGGTGTACTCATAATATTCGGTAGCCCCTACCAGCAATTCTTTGGGCATCGAGGTATTGTTCGCATCGTTCTTGGCGAAGTTCAAAACCCACTCAAGACCCCATAAGAAGTCCTCTGCTATGACCTCGCCTACCTCTTCACCTTTGTAGTTGACCCAGGGCACACCTTTGCGAAGATTGAAAGTCCAGGTCTTTCCGCCGTCGGGGGTGTTCCAACTTTCCGCTATACAGGGAACAAGCGTACCATATTCGTCATTTGTGGTTAGCCCGTCAAAGCAATTGCTCAATATGTCAATTTCTTTCGCGTTTTGAGTGTATTGGAAAGTAAAGGTCTCCATCTCAGACGCGACGGCTTGCCAAGTTCTGAAATCGGTCAGCTCGGTAACGGTTGGCTCTACCGGTCCTGCCGGCCCCGGCTCTTTGGGGGTACAACCCGACAGTATGCAGGCAACCAATAGCAAAGAAAGAAAAACGGCCATTGCTCTATTGAGCCTTTTCACTATGGTTCCTCCTTTTGTGTTCTTATCGTCAAGAAGAAACATCGGCGTGCACTTACTTAATGTTAGGGAAAACAGATTCGCCCGGCCAAGTCTCACGGTCAAAAATCACTGCCGCTGCAAAGAATTCTCGTGACACTCTTGCCTGCCGCCACACGGTCTTTCCTCAAACGCCTCACTCCACCCTAGATTTCCTTGTCACCCCCAATCGCCGGCAAGTCGAACGTTTCCCATATTATCGGTGAACCCTGGTGCTACTGTCCTAAACTATTCTGTCAGGATTCACTAAATCCTGCTTGCCCGCAGAAAACGTTGAATAGTACAAAAACACACGCAGATGCCTCTTCCAGGGCCACGGCCTCATTGCCCTTTCCATATTAACCTTTAATCGGTAGCGTTAGGTCGTCACCTTCATTTCTTTGAGCCACGGATCCAGAACATCTCTTGCGGCATCCCCCAGGATGTTCAAAAACAACACAACCAGCATGATGGACAGACCCGGAAAAACCGACAGCCACCACGCACCGGGAAAGAAATCCCGCGCTCCGGTAAGCATGGCCCCCCATTCCGGAGACGGCGGCTGCGCCCCCAAGCCTATGTAACTCAGGCCTGCCGCCGCCAAAATGACAGTTCCCACGTTTAGCGTGGTAAGCACAAGGATGGGGGGCAAAACGTTCGGAAGGATGTGCCAGAAGATTATTTGCATAGACGTTGCCCCGGCAGCCTTGGAAGCGATAACGTACTCGCGGTCCCTGAGGCCCACTGTGGACCCCCGCACGAGCCTGACCACCCCCGGAATTCCGCTGATGCCCAGGGCGATCATCACCTTGGCGAGACCCGTGCCGATGATCGTCACTACGAAAAGCGAGGTGATGATGCCGGGAATCGCCATGACCACATCGCAAAGGCGCATAATAATGTCGTCAATCCATCCTCCGAAAAACCCGGCAATGAGCCCCAAAACGATGCCTACCCCCAGCTGAATGCCGATGGCTATCAAGCCCACGCTCAGAGACAATCTGGCTCCCCACAGAATCCTTGAAAAAACATCCCGGCCAAGCTGATCAGTGCCCGCGAGATGGCCCCCGCTTGGAGGTTCCAAAAGCGCGGACATATTCGTTTTTAGAGGCGGGTAAGGGGCGAGCAGAGGGGCAAACGCCGCAACCAGGATAATGAGGGACAATCCGGCCACCGACGCCCGAACGTGCCAACCTTGCATCAACATCTCCCTTACAGCCGTCAACATCTTTCCCCCCAAAACACAATCGCCCAGACGCTTTAGGGCCGCCGCACCCGAGCCGTCAAAAGAACTGCATTTTACGGAAAATCACCGCTGCCGCACCCTTGGATCAAGCAACGAGTAAGACAAATCCACAAGGAGGTTGCATACAAGAAACAGCGTAGCCGAATACAACACGATCCCCTGGATCATGGGGAAATCTCGGCTATGGATGGACTGCACCGCAAGCCTTCCCAGTCCCGGTCGGGAAAACACCTGTTCTATGATAAACGCCCCGCCAAGCATAGACGCGAATGACAAACCCATCACCGTCATCACGGGATTTAAGGCGTTACGCAAGGCATGCTTTATTATGACTACCGCCTCTTTGAAACCGTAAGCCCTCACCGTGCGGACGTAATCGGAACGAAGCACCTCCAGCATGCTTGCCCTCGTGAGCCTGGCAAGCCCCGGTGCGGCGCCTATGGCAAGCACAGCAGCCGGCATGACGAGAGTCTTCAAACCGCCGGTTCCGCCTATGGGAAGCCACTTCAACCACACGCTAAAAACGTATATCAGCAGCAGCCCGAACCAAAACCCGGGCACCGAAACAAAAATCAATGACCCCACCAAAACGGCGTTGTCCACAAACGTGCCACGAAAAATGGCCGCAAGAACGCCCAAAAGTACACCCACAGGAATAGCGACGCCGAGCCCCGCAATAGCCAGTTGCACAGTGAAAGGCACTCGCCAAGAGATCTCCTGCATAACGGGAAGTCCCGACACAACTGAACGCCCTAAGTTTCCCCTGAACGCATTCAGCACGAACTTTGAGTATTGCACGTGCAAAGGCAGATCTAGCCCCATTTCCCGACGAAGAGACTGTGCCACCTCCGCCGAAATAGGTCTGTTGCCCACGATTGCCAGCACAGGATCGCCCGGAATCATGTGCACCATGAGAAACACCAAAGTTGCGATCCCGAACCACACGGGTATAAACTGCAGTATCCTGCGGAACGCATATCGTGCCATCTAGGCTGTCACCCCCGCGCCGGCGAAATGGCATGCCACCCAGTGGTCTTTACCCACGGCCCGGGCCTGGGGTTCGCTTACGGCGCACAAATCTTGCGCCATCAAACACCTCGTGTGAAAACGACAACCCGGCGGAGGGTCTATGGGGCTGGGAACCTCCCCCTCTAAAACGATTCGCTCCCCCTTGACATCGGGGTCTGCCACAGGGATGGCCGACATGAGAGCCCGGGTATAAGGGTGCATGGGGGACGCGAACAGAACGTCTTCAGCCGCAAACTCCACGATTTTCCCCAGATACATGACGCCGATATGGTGAGAGACGTGTCGCACCACAGACAAGTCGTGGGCGATAAACAAGTACGCCACCCCCAGATCCCGCTGAAGATCCACCAGAAGGTTAAGGATCTGGGATTGGATTGACACGTCAAGAGCCGAGACCGGCTCGTCAAGCACCAGCAACTCGGGATTTGCCGCAAGAGAACGGGCTATCCCGATCCGCTGGCGCTGGCCCCCGCTGAATTCGTGAGGATAACGCCCGGCTTGGTCGCCGGTCATACCTACCATATTGAGCAGCTTTTCAACCCTGAGGGCCCGTTCTTTCCTGTGACGGACTCCCGCCACAACGAGAGGTTCGCCCACTATGTCCAGCACGGTTTTTCGTGGGTCAAGGGAGCTGTAAGGATCCTGAAACACTATCTGCAATCTTCGCCGCATGAGCCGAAGCCGTCTCGGATTCAACCCCAACAAATCCTCACCGTCGAAAAATATCTGCCCGGCAGTTGGTTCTTCCAGCCTCAATACCAAACGGCCCGTCGTGGTCTTGCCGCATCCCGATTCCCCTACCAACCCCAAGGTCTCACCGGGGAAAACATCAAAACTGACCCCGTCCACGGCCCGCACGTACTTGCCGCGACTTCTGAAACCGCCACCGGCAGGAAACCATTTTTTGAGATCTCGAACGCTCAGAAGGGGGGCCCTCAGACCGTTTGGACATCCGGTCATGGGCCGCCACGCCCCAACAACCAACAGCTTGCCCAGTGTTCCGGACCGACCTGGAATGAAGGGGGAGCATCGGAACGACACAGGCTTGTTGCGTCAGCGCACCGGGGATGAAAACGACACCCTGACGGCATAGAGGCGATCTCCGGAACAACCCCGCCTATTACGTGAAGGCGGCGTTTCCCCAACTCCATTCGAGGGATGGAATTGAGGAGCCCCAGAGTGTAAGGATGATGTGGGGAATGAAAGATCGCCCTCACGGGCCCTTTCTCTACAACTTTTCCTGCGTACATGACCACGACTTTTTCGGCTATCTCGGCGATTACCCCCAAAGCATGGGTTATCAACAATATCGACATGCCTATCTCCCGGCGAAGGTCTTTGAGCATCTCCAATATCTGGGCCTGAACAGTTACGTCCAAGGCCGTGGTAGGTTCGTCTGCTATGAGGAGTTTTGGCCGGCAAGAAAGGGCCATAGCGATCATGACCCTCTGCCTCATGCCCCCCGACAGACTGTGAGGATAATCGTCTAAGCGATTTTCAGGGTCAGGGATGCCCACAGCTCGCAACATGTCCGCGGCCTTGGCCCTGGCTGTTTTCCTGTCCACTTTCTGGTGCAACGATATTACGTCCCCAACTTGAGTTCCTATGGTGTACACCGGGTCCAAAGATGTCATGGGTTCTTGAAAGATCATGGATATGCGATTGCCACGTATGGCGCGAAGATCCCGATCAGACATGCTTACCAGATCTTTTCCTTCAAACAAAATCCGCCCGCCTGTAACGGTTCCGCCCGGTTTGGGAACAAGTCCAAGAATGGAAAGAGAAGTCAGGGTCTTGCCGCACCCGCTTTCGCCGACAAGCCCCACACACTGACCCTGGCGCACCGAAAAAGAGACTCCGTCCACGGCGGGAAGGTATCCGCCTTCCCACCGGAACGAGGTCTGAAGATTCTCAACGCGCAACAACGTTTCGCCCCACAACTCCTGAGAACCTCTCTCCATCAAATCTCGGTGTCAACCCTGACTGCCATCTCCCGGGCCACAGCCCTGCCAGCTTCGACGATATGATCGAGATCTTCGAAGGTATGAGCGACCGACAGAGCGCCCCCTCCCCAGACTATGAAGACCCCGTGGTTGGACATCCGGGTCTTAAACTCATTGTTGCGTTTGTGGGTATCTGTTTTCAGTTCCACATCTTCAAGATTCAAAAGCTCCGTGCCCGGGGCCGACGGAAACTGAACCGAGAACAAGGATCCCACGCCGTGGACCGTGGCCCCGAGTCCCTCTTTTCTAAAAGCTTCTGCCAATCCGTTCCTCACGTACTCGCCTTTTTTGGCCAACTCCGGATAAATCTCGTTTTCGTGATCCTCCAGATAATTAAAAACGGCCCTGCCCGCCCTCATGGCGGGAGGCATAGTCGAGAAAGTGCCGCCCCCTACCAAAACGCCTTTCTCCTTGGGAAGCCCGGAGAAAGGACTGCTTAGCTCCATAATGTCTCTGCGTCCACCCACGACCCCGATGGCCATGCCTCCTCCGATGATTTTCCCTAAAGTGAGAAGGTCCGGGGATATGCCGTAATATTCCTGGGCACCCCTTAGCCCCAGCCGCGCGCCGGTAATGATTTCGTCCAG
>CAZYEC010000035.1:0-16339 GCA_964646385.1 uncultured Eubacteriales bacterium
ACTCAACCACATATTCTTCTTGGCACACCCTCTGATTCCTTCCGCGGGGGGCCGAGGGACTGACTGGGGCTGGGGGGACTAGGTAAGGCCGGGGTACTTGGGCCGGGGGGACTAGGTAAGACCGGGGTACTTGGGCCCAGGGGCCAGCTAGGCGTGAAGTACCTGGTCCTGCGTACCAGGTAAACCAGCGGTACCTGTGCCTGGGGACCAGCTAGACTCTGCGTATTATGCCAAGGCGGACTAGATGGCCCGGCCTGGATACCCCGGATGGCCTGCGGCGATGCCTGACACATATTTGCAAGTCGAATGCCGACCCGACTTGCTCCAGGCATCGCAGGGCTGCGTCGCTGTTGACAGCCCGCGAAATCTTCGCACCGTGCAACTAACCTGGGGACCAGGGAATGATGAAGGAGAACTATATTCTCTCGGGCGGTGTTTGCAGTGTTTGTCAAAGTGGAGCCGGTGATTCACAAGGAAATCCTGACTTTGTGCCAAAGGCCCTACCCGAACCACCCCAAGGGGTGCCCGAATTTTGGCCGCAAGGAAGGATGCCCGCCATCGTTGCCCATGTTCGATGAGAAGTACGATGTTACCCGGGACGTCTACGCCATAATCACCGAATTTGATCTACAGGAACACGCGGATAGGATGAAGGCGAAGCACCCGGATTGGAGCGAAAGGCAGTGCCGCAACATCCTGTTTTGGCAGGGGCGGGCCAAAAAGAATTTGAGGAAGGAAACGGAACGTTTCCTATCCGACCACCCGGAATACGAGATTGTGATGGCACCGGAGAAAAACGGTGTGAACGTGACGCGGACGCTGAGGAACGCAGGGGTTATCCTGGAGTGGCCGCCCAGGAGGATTGTGAGGCAGGTGGCTTTTGCGGCAATGCCGAAACACGCCGGTTCCGCCGCTTCTGACAAGCAGCATTAGCCCCTTGCCGTGTAAGACCGATCGGCACGGAAACCCCGGAACCGCGAAGCAGGCCGGTTACCACCGGATATCTGTGTTCAAAACGCCCTTGACCAGCCGAATAGGTGAGCCGGCGTCCTCCACACCTACCGCCAGCGAGCAGGGATGTAAACATGTCTTGACATTCGCATGCATTCCCGATACTGTAACAACGGAGAATGTAAAGAACTCTTTACTTACGTTGGTACGAACCGCACCCCGGGCGGCCGGGGTCCGAGATTCCGGTGGGCGTGGGCCCAGGCCCGGGAGTCTTTGTAAAGTAAGGTGACAATCAAATGAAACCCAAATGGCGGGCGGACGAAATGGAAATGTCCATCAATTTCAGGGCCATGAGATTATCTTGGCTGTTTGGCACTACCGCGTTAGTGGTGTGGAGCTTGGAGAGCCTTGTGAGGTCGGGTTCTCTGCGTTCAGTCCCGTTCATGATTCTTATCGTACAAAACACTATCTTTTTCTGCTCCAAACTGATTATGACACATAAAGCCGTGGGCAACGGCGGAAAAGAAGACTGAAACGGTGAATAACAACATCAAAGCGTTGCGAAAAAAGATGGGGTTGCGACAAGAAGATATCGCGAAAATGGTGGGAGTGACGCGCCAAACCATCATCGCTATCGAGAACGACAAATACGACCCGTCTTTGAAACTGGCTATGAGACTGGCCAAGTTGTTGGGAACCCCGGTGGAAGAGCTTTTCAGGCTGGACGAATGACCGGCTACCCGGGCCAACATGTTAACCCTTCCCCAAGGGTGGTTACCCTAACCCGGTTTGTGCGGGTACTGGTTACTCTTTCGTCTGTTTTCTTCCCAGTGCAATGCCTGGAGATTTCGCGGGCTATCAGACCCGCCCTTGGATAAGGGCTTTTTGTGGTCGATCTCCCACCCGTACCTGCCGCGGGTACCGTGAGAAGCCTTTCTAATAACATTTCCCAACGAATCACGGCGCCACACATCAGGGTTCTTGCTCCGAATTTTTTTCGCTGTGTCCCACACTCTGTCAACTCTTGAGCGCTTTTTCATTTGTCTCCCACCACCCGTAGGTTATTTTATCCGGTACCCAGTTCAAACTGGGGCGAAGATGGTGCATTGCGCTAAAGGGTATCAACCTGTCATGTTGAAGCCTGCCCACGACGATTGCAGGATGAACGCCGATACTTCGCGCAAACTGCCTGATTGTTCGCTCCGTAATATTGCCTGACTCAAGGTAATGAAAATAAGCCTTTTCATCCACCAATTGCGCCGCTGCAAACTTGTCCGCCTCTTCTTCCAAAACATCTCTCTTTTGAACGTCGCCTTGCCCCCGCTCCCTATCACTAGCCTCCGATACGTACACATTCCGTTTGCCGTGCAACAACACGTGACCCAATTCGTGAAATACATTGAACCATATGGTATCGGCCTCGCGACGTCTGAGGCTAAGAACAAGTACTTTTGTTGGGGCCAACCACTTTGTGGCACCGTTGGCGTAGGTCTTCGGCAGGTGGGGCACGAAACACAAAACGATGCCACACGAAGCACACAGACTCCTCAGTCTATCCTGGAGATCCTCCGCTTCCACATCTACAAGCAAGCCTCTAAGGATTTGGAGTACGGATTCCACTTTGCGCTCCGAGTACGGTGACACGCTCATCCTTGCCGCCACCAATTCACCGAGCCTCAGCCAGGCAGCCAAGGCGTGGGGTGATGAACTTATGCGGTCCTCCTTTCGGAATGCAACTGGCAAAATGCTGGGTACCAAATCCAGCGAAGCCACTCCAAAAAATGACCTAAGGTTGACAACTCTTTCGTCCGGTTTCCTGGTTGCTGGAACGGCCCCCAGCTTTGCCAATGAAGAATAGGGAAACAGCCGTGCAACGCCACGTTCTGCGGCAATTGACTGTTCCCTTTCAAGCCGAGCCTTGGCTTCCTGGTAATTTGCTTCAAGGGCAATCCAAAATCGGGCTGACGTGCCAAAGACTGATTCTAGTCCAAGGGCGGTTTTGGGCATAATCGGGGCTTTCCCTTTCACTATCTCATTTACAGTTTTAGGGGTCAGCCCAAGTCGTTTGGCGAGATCCGTCTGGGTCATATCCCTGGAACACAAATACTCTTCGAGAGTCTCCCCCGGAGGGATTGCAATTCCAGGTTTGTAGCCCTCTTTAGTCATGATAATCTGTCACCTCTTCCACACGAACTCTCGTGATATCGGAGGGGTGTGACGATACATCCGACTCACCATTAGGTAACAGCGGTTGCAGAATCAAGCGCCATCTACCTTCGAGATCTAATGCGTACTGGCCCCTCCTATTGCCGGTCAGTTTGTGCCTTCGAATAGGAGCCATCGGGGTAAGGTCGTTCAGCGACGGAGCAGCAAGAACTTGCGAAAGCCTTAACATCACCTTTTTGGCAAGCTCGGGGCCCCATTTTTGTTGAGCCAAAACAGGCTTTTCGCAGCACTTTTTCAACGCTTTGGTTCTAAACACGATGTCCACAGGACCCCCCCACTCACTGATCGTAAGCGTACCACAGGAGTCACACAATTTCAATAACCTAACAGGTTAATAGTATTCCTATAACATTTCACACTCGGGAACTCAACACTGGGTTTTGCCAACAGGTCGAAACCATCACTCCGCCGGTTACAGCATCAATGCGGGCAAATATAGAGAATGTGTCTGGCAATGTTGATAACAGCAACGTAATACTTATGGAAGCAATAAGTAAAGCAAACAGCGGTGTTTAGCGCAAAGTTGAAATGCTGATAACCTCGTAGTGTAACCCACCCGTGTCAATGTTCTCCCGACTGCGGGCAGTATTTGGGAAGTTTGTTCAGGCCAACTTGTTCCGGGGTAATTTGGGGAAGAGGATAATACCTGTAGTCCAACCGACATCCGAAACCACAACACGCCGGTTCCGCCGCTTCTGACAAGCAGCATTAGCCCCTTGCCGTGTAAGTCCGGTCGGCACGAAAATCCCGGAACCGCGAAGCAGGGCGGTTACCACCGGATATCAGTGTTCAAGACGCCCTTGACCAGCAGCATAGGTGCGCCGGCACTCTACCTACCTACCTACCCACCTACCTGCCGCCTGCGTCCCAGCCGATAATTTTGTAGTCCCCGGATCCTCCGCCTTGCACATCCGGCTGGTTTGTCCACCTGTCAGAATCCCCGCCTTTCAAAACGCTTGTACCACTTTTGGTGATCTTGACATCTCCCGGGGTGATAATCGAACAGGTTAGCGCCGATAGTCCGCTGCCGGTGAACGTAACCTGGCTCCCATACACGAAAAGAGCTGCCCCAATGCTGCCGCTTCGTGATATTTCAACACTACCCGTAGAAACAACCGTGATGTTCCCCCCAACAGCGCCGCTCCCGCCCAAAACGACTCCTTGGCCACCTTTAGGCGGGATGGTAATAATCATTCCTTCCCCAGTTACATTTGTAGTTCCACTTTTGGCAATCTTCATTGCCCCTCCGATGACCAAGATGTTGCCGTTCAATTCCAGCGTGAAGGTGCCTGAACCGGCAATTTCCAAATTGCCGCCATCTATTACCAGCCACGAACCGTTTTTAACCTCCAATCTACGGTCGCCCCCGGATTCGGACAACTTTACGCTCCCGCGCACTATTGTGTCTTCCTCAATAACAATTTTGGCGCCTTTCAACCCATCCACTTCAGTATCAGGTGGGCCGCCGTAATTCTCCCAGATTTGAGCTTCTGTTTTCTCAACCGATGGGATTGTTAACTCCTTTTTTGTCTTCGGTGGAACATAACCCGCCTTTGCCCCCACAGGGTCATCACCTTTGTACGTGACAAGCCCGTCAATGTTGAGCGACCCACTTCCGCCTATGCTGAGATACCCCCCCGCGGCTATCGTCGCCTGCCCGAACAGATTTTCAAACAACCCCCCGGTTTCATCCTTTTCAAGACGCCGGACACAGTGGCAGTGGAACGCAAAGTGAGAGTCTTCCCTTTGGGCTCGGCCGCAAGCTTTGTGGACCAACCCCCCTGAGGATCACTTTTACCGACCGGTGTCCAATCGGCCGGGTTATCGATGCTTCGAAGCTCATACAACAGCTGGTCAATACCGCCTCTGGCCAGATCCTGGGCTTCACGCCGGTGTGAAATGACGATATTTAAGGCTTGAGCGCTGCCTTCCTGCCGTACGCCGGCCGCCAGCAAGACTGCGAAAACTCCCAAGATGATGATGCCGGCAACCAAGACTGATCCTTTTTGATTGGAACCCAAAGTCAAAAGCAGGCGGGACTGCCCTTTCAGGCTCTTACAGGAACCCACAGAAGCTCTTTCTGGACGACTAACCTCCATTGCAGCCATTCTCCCCCGATGAAAGAATTGCAGGCCCAAGGATTTCCGAAGACAAAACACAGGGTTAGGAAAGGACCTGCAATTTTTATATCGTCATGGGGCGAGGAGCAGTTAATTCCCACGAGAAAAGGTTTTGTGGCTTCACTCAAAATGCGGCCGGAAGGTCCTGCAACCGGGGGACTAGAGCCTAAAGACGGCCATTATGACGGTTGCCAACGATAAGTAGATGCCCAGGGGCAAAGTATCGGTCCTCTTGAGTTTCCCCATCACCATCATAGGGACGGCGTAGAGGGAGGACAGTATGAAACCCAAGCCCAGTGCGGGAAAGACTTTGCGTACGCCCAAATACAGGCCGATGAAAAGAGCCATTTTGATGTCGCCACCGCCCATGGCACCGGGTTTCACCAAGGCTACGATGTAGAAGAACGCAAAGGCTAAAAAGGCCGCAAACAGACCGTCTCGAAGGCTCACCCAGACCGCCGCAAGAGAACCTGTTGTGACAGACACCCCGGAAAACCGCAGCGGGGGCAGCACTGCCGCCCGCACCAGGGACGGCTCATCTGTGAAGAGCGAAGCAAGCGCTCCGGTCCCGGCGAGGGGGGCAACTACCCGAAGTGCAAGGGCCACTACAGAGCCCGAGAGGATGACTGTGTTCGGCAAAAGGCCGTGCATCAAGTCGGTACCTGCCAGAAGGGCGAAATGAAAGGCGATGATGATGTGCAGAACACCAACCACACCGTGACCGAAATGCCTGTGGAATAAGACAAAACTTGAAGCAGTTGAAAGTTCAACCAGAACATAGCCTCCGCTTATCCTTACCCCGCAATGTTTGCAGCGGCCCTTTTGAAGAAGGTAACTCAGAAGCGGAATGAGTTCCGAAGGTTCCAAAACATGATCGCAGTTTGGGCACCGGGATCTTCCGGTAAAAGCTTTCTTTTCAGGGATTCTTGAGGCAAGCATCCCGCCGAAACTTCCGAAAACAAGACCCAAAACAAACAGAAGGACATCCGAAAACTCCACCGGGCCCAAGCTAGGACGGGCCCCCTGTCTCCCTGTACACAGTGCCGGTAATCCTCATCCTGTTTGCGAGGCCGGAAGTGCCTGCCAAAAGACTCACGTAGTAAGCATCCCCGGCACTAAGCACACCCTCCAACCCCTCAAACCGCATGCCCGAAACACCTTCTTCCAAGAGCACAAGGCAATGAGCAAGGGCTGCGGCGCTTCCCTCCAATTCAAGGCTGAAGGCCACCGCTCCCAGACCGCTATCTTTTTCATTTTCATGAGAAGAGTAAGTCAAGCTAGAAATTAGAACCCCGGCCTCAACCGCAGCGGAGTTAATCTGGTCGGTCAAGACTTTCTCCCACTGGGCTTGTGCCAGGGGCGGGAGCAAATCCAAATGTGCCACAGATTTTTCGAGCCTTGCCTGGGTCGCCCTCAAAGTGGCAACTTCCATGCGGAGCGCCTCGCTGGCCGCCTGTTCCTGACCATATCTTTTGGTGCCATACACGTAGAAACCCGTTCCCACAAGGCACACAACCAGCAAAAACACTGTACCTGCCGTCCACACTGTTCTGGGAGCCGAATATCCCATGGCCAACCCCTCTATCCGTTACTTGTCCTCCGCAGGCAGAGTAGCAAAAACGATTTGGAAAGAATACCCGAATTCCTCCTCGGAACTCAGGGATGCCGACTGCACACCTGCAACAAAAGGCACACGGCTGATTTCGTCAAGCATATTAGCGTAAACCGCCGGATCCCGGACCAAACCAACAAGGTTTACGGTTCCGTCCCGGCCGGCATTGTAGGTGGCAAAAGCCTGCCCCGGGAGGGCAAGTTCTCTAATGGTATCCAGACGGCCGGACCATTTCACTTGGGTGAAAAGATCCTCTCGGGCTTTTAGGGCCCCCGAAGGAACCTTGCTCAAGACAACCTGCAAACCGGCAATCTGTTCGTTAAGACGGACTTTTTCCAATTCATCGGGACGACGTTCCGATATCACAATCCCTATATCCCACACTTTGAGCCCTACCATTGTCAAGACTACCAATGCCACAGCCAGAAACATCAGCCTCGTAATAGATGCGGCCCGTCTTCTTTCCTCCGACCCCGCTTTGATGCTCGGCTTCAACAAGTTCATACTGTGCTGAAGATTCTTTGGGTTGGGTCGAACCGTGCTCATGACTCCGCACCCCCTTGATGGAGCAGGGCCAGACCAACCGCCACTCCGTATTCGGGGTCTGAGTCTACATAAGGCTGACCCCACAGCCGGGTTGGAAGTCCCGTCTGCTCTTTCAAAAAGTCCACCAGAAAACTGACCCTGTCCGACTCTCCGATGACAGTAACCCTGCCCTCCACGGGGCTCTGAGAAGAAGCCCTGGCAAACCTGGCGGACCTGGTGATCTCGCCCGACAAAATCTGCCCGTTGACGAAGGGATTGTCTGGGTCTAAGGGTATCTCGCGCATAAGCCAAGGGAAAGTGCCGTAACTTAGGTACATTGTGGCTTCAGCCGCCCTCGCCACGATGGATATATCCAAATCCACCGCCGGCCCAACCGGCTCTACATCAGGCACTCCAGAAGTGACTGTGGCCGCAACGCCCAAGTCTTCGGGAAGCGGGGTAGTGAACCCGCCGTTGCCGTGAGTAACCCACGGCATATAGCCGGAACCCTTCTCCGGGGCATCTGGGCCGGGTTGACCCACAGAGGCATTGCCTGAAACAGCCGAAGCATTCATATTGTTGGAAAGCCCTTCGTTTTCGCCATCCCCGTCGGGCTCGGACTTTTGCCACAGCCACTGGCCTGCCCTCGACGTCGAATTCGCAGAAATCTCGACTCCCAGCGGTCTTACCCGGGCCATTTTCAGAAGAGCACGGGCGGAAAGCGTAGACTCCACATTGGCGGCAACCACCAAGTGCAGCGTGTTCCCTTCCGGCACCTTCACAGAGGGGGGAACAGGCAGATCCTCCGGCCATTCCTGGGTTACCGATCTCATAATGTCGGGACCGCCCGCCGTCTGCCGTTCGATCTCAAATTGCACGGCCTTTTGGAATTCTTTTTTGCTGAGCTTGGGCATCGCCACAGTGAACAGGAGGCAATCGGACATGGGAAGCCCCGCGGCCCCAAAGGGTTTAATCCCCAAAGGTCTGTAGAAACTCCTTATTTCGTCAGCAAGGTTCTTAAGCGAACTTTTTGACCCGGGTTCGAAATGCGTTTTGGCTGTATAAGTCGCCTGCACTTGGCCAGCCGAATGGGAAAATACAGCCACCCGGACCGGGTTCGACAAATCGATTCCTATGCTTGTCCCCTTTGGGACTGCCATAGAGAGACACCTCCTGCCGGCCCGAGGCCGGTTCCTGGAACCAAAACCAATTCATAGCGGGTCATGTCAGCCGTTGCCTTCCTGCCAATCGACGATTTCGTACGGGCCATGACTACCGGGCCCAAGCACCTTGGGCAGAGGTTGATTAGCCCAATCCTGTATCTTCCCTTTTCTCAGGTAGAACTCTCCCCCGGCGCTTACTTCGATATCGGTATCCGATACCAAACAACAAGTCGTAAGTTTGAACTGCCCCGCACTGTCAGCCTTGATCTTTTTGCCGTATCCCAGGAGTCCGCCTTTGAAGGATCCTAAAGACCCCAGATCGAGGTTCCCGGTTGTCATCAAAGTCAGCGCCTCAAGCCTTTCAAGCCCAATTTGGCCAAGCGTTATGCCATCGGTAGGGGAATCCGGAAGACAAATGATCATCCCGGCCCCTTCCATTTTGGTAAACAACAAGCCGCCGATCCTCACTGAACCCCCGAGGACCACTACGTTACCTTGGAGATTCAGCGTGAAAAATGCCCCCCAAATGTCTAGGGAACCCTCAATCACCAACCATTGGTCTTTTTCGACTTTCAGTTCGCTTAGAAACCCCCACGGTTTAATGGTGCCTTTGCCAGCTTTGGTGGTAATCCAAGTGTTTTTCTTGATGGTGGTGTTCCATTTGTGGGTTAGTTCATTTACTTCCACAAACTCCCCGTTGTCTCTCATTTGCGTGAGTTGGGTACGTATTGCGTAATCCAGATCCTCGGGTGTCGGAATATGCATCTCTTTGGTGGTTTTCTGCAAATCGTAAATCTTGGTTTTACCGAATATAATCCCGCTTCTGTATGTCAAATAGCAGTTGTCCTCGCCGTAGTAAACAGGCTGCTCTACGTCGGGTTTTCTTGAAGCGTGCCCCGAAATCTTGTTCCTGGCCGCAAGGGTTATGCCGCCCAGGAAGTTCTGGAAAACGTTGCCACCCTCCCCTTCTTGCCTTTTGAGGGTGACTTTCACCGTTTCAGTAACCCCGGCCACGGTAGCTTCGGAAGTCAGCAAAACAGTATTAGAATCCATTTGGATTGCATTCGAGGCCAACTCCCAATTCTCTTCGTCGTTGGAAGTAACGCCGGAATAACAATCGCTTACACTGTCCTTCTGTTTGAACTCCATGAGCAGCTTATCTATACCGCCTCGGGCAACATCCAACGCTTTTCGGCGGTGGGCGGTGAATATGTCCAATTCCTGGGCGGCGCCTTCGCGCTGAACCCCTGCGGCAAAAAGCACTGCAAAAATACCCAGCACAACAACGCCAGCCGCAAGCACCGACCCCGTCTGGTCCATACCAAACCACCTAAACCGGTCGGATAACCGCTTAAATGCCGCTGGCATTGGCCGACGAAAACGCGGCCTTAAACGATCTCGATATGCCATGCTTATCATCCTCCAACAAAAACTCTATCACGATTACCCGCGCTTCCTTTGCTTCTTCTTCTCCACCGCCAATGTATTCATCGTCCACTAGCCCTTTTACCCCAAAGCTCGTACATTTCCCTGCACCGCTAAGAATATCCGTTCTGCCGCCTGAAATAAGAACAATATTGTCGCCGTCTTGCCCCAAACTGACCTGGTAAGTGCCAAACCCGGCCCAAAGAGAACTTTCGTCTATGGCAAAGGATCCCCCGTACTCAAGAACCCTTCGAAACTCCCTTTCAATCGTTTCAACGGCCATAAGCCCTTGATCGCGGATGTCCCTTTGGATGTTCAGTTTTGTAACCACGCCTATGGTGTGACTAAGAAATTGAAATGTGGATACCAACAGGAACATTGAGACGGCCAACCCCACCGCCACTTCCGCCAAAGTGAAACCGGACTCTTTTTCAAAGGACGAAGATGAACGAATTTTCACATCAGTACCCTCCTTCGCTCACCTTCGTCCCAAAAATACACGAGACTACCAAACATGAACGCTTACTGAACCCATACTTGTGAAAAGGTCCTGTAAACGGTCTGACCTGTTTTGCTATCCACCCAGATTTCAATCTGGTACAGATGCGGCGCACCCGCCTCGTCGGGGATAGTAATTCGAAAGTGCCCTTCCTCCCCCAACCTATCAAAGGCGGCGGCGTCAATGCTAAAGACAGCTTCGCAAAAAGTCTCGCCCGTGAGGGGATCTACATCTTCCGGATCCCACTCCTCCAGCCACCTGGTCCTCATGTTCTCCATCTGAACCCGCGCGGCCATAAGCCCCTGTACCCTGGCGTCTTCTTGCGCTGACACTTTGGTCATGAAGGTCAGTTGACCCACCAGCGCCATGAAGAATACCGACAGCAGCCCCATGAACAGTACCGTATCGAGAAGAATTGAGCCGCGTTGCAGACGCAATATTGCCACCAGCCTAAGGATCGAGCTTCGCCTGACCGTCAGCGTTCAACCAGAGAGTAACTTCCAGGGTACCACCAGAGCCAATAACGCCATCGTAAGCCTCGATCTTGTACACGTAATCAATCGCGTCTATCTTCTTGCTGCCTGTTCCGATTGTGAAATCCCACTTGCTGCTCACAGGTTTGTCTATCCCGCTGGCAAAATCTGCTGGCCATCCATGTTCCAGATAATATGCCCAGACATCCGCCCTAATCTCTTGCAACAGTGATTTGGCTTCAGACAACTCTGCCCTTTCTTTCATCCCCTTGTAAGTTGGATACGCAACAGCAGCCAGGATCGCGATAATTGCCATGACAATTCCAAGTTCAACTAATGTAAAACCACGTTCGTTCCCAACAACTCCCCGTCTTCTCATCCAATTTCCCTGCTTTCCAAATTATTGGAGTTTGCTTACAGTCACTCGCCGCAACCTCAATAAGTGCGGCTTATAGCCATCCCTAGTCTCATTGAGGCCTTAGAAGTGACAGTCACTCGCCGCAACCTCAGTAAGCGTGGCTCCCCCATTGCCTGTCAGCACAAATTTGATCCCGCTTTCATCCACCGGAGCAACTAGCCCCTTAACAAAAAACGTGTAAGTAGTGCCCACGCCCCCTGCAGCCTCGCTTGCTGGCAACACAAACTCCCACATGGAAGGAGAAGGCAAAGTTGGTGTGTTGACATCGCTGCCAGCAGGCCACTTGCCCTTTTCTACATAAGTTGCCCAAACGTCGACCCGAATCTCTTGGGCAAGGGACTTAGCCTCTGCCAAATATGCCCTCTTTCTCATCCCCGTATAAGTCGGATACGCCACAGCCGCCAAAATCGCAATGATAGCCATAACAATGCCCAGCTCTACCAGCGTAAAACCTCTTTCCGCCCTAAGAATTCTCCGCTTCTTCAATTCTTTGTTCCCTCCGTCTTTCTCTCTGAATTGATACTTCTGTGAACCTGCATCCGTTCTGAACCTGAATCCCTACGTCAACACTTCCACTGCCTTTAGAATTGGCCCCAAAATTGTTATGGCCAAAAATGCCACCACTACCCCCACAACCGCAATAAGTACGGGCTCAACCAAGGAAGATAAGTTTGCCAGCATCCTGTTGACTTCACCTTCATAAAATCCTGCTGCCTTGGAAACCATTTCGGGAAGAGTGCCACTTGATTCCCCCGCCGATGCCAACTCGCAAAAGAGGGCGGGAAACACCTCTGTCTTCCTCATGGACTCCCCGATACGCCCTCCCCTCTCTACCTCCTTTCGGATCTCCGACGACGCTTTTATGTACAGCGCCGAGCCCGTAGCCTCACCCGCGTACTCAAGTGCAGGCAACACCCTTGCACCGCTTTCCAGAAGCGTTGCAAAAGTCTTCCCAAACCTGACAAGATAGGAATTCCTGAGGATTCGCCCCCAGCCCGGAATCTTCAAAGCAATTCGTTCCGTCAAACCTGCCGTGTCCTCTTTCTTCAGCATCTGCTTAACCAGCAAATATGCCAAAACCAGCCCCAAGGCTATCCACAAAACATTTGCTTTCAAAAAATTCGATAGACCCATGAGCACTACCGTAGTTCTAGGCAAGTTTTCCGTCCCCAGAAGGTTCGAAAAAGAAGGGATGACGAAAAACAGCATCAGCAATACAACGGCAACTACTACAACCATAACGAAGGCCGGGTAAATCATGGCCGACTTCAGTTTCGAGTCAAAATCGTGAGATTTTAATGCCTGTTCGCCCACATACGTTATAGATTCGGCCAGGGTGCCCGATGCTTCAGCGGCTTCGATGGCCTGGATTTCCCATTCATCAAACAGCTTCTTGTGTTCGGATACGGCTTGGCTGAAAGACATTCCCTGCTCCAGCCCCTCCGCCGATGCCCTCATGGGGCCCTGAATGGATTTGGGAGACTCGTCGGCCAACCGTTCCAAAGCGTTCCTGAGAGGAATGCCCGCTTTCAGAAACGCCCCCAGCTCCATAAGCGCCATGCCCTTATCAACCTTGTTTACCGTAGACCGCCTGCTAAAAAAGCCGCCGAACAACTCCCCCGAACCCGTCTTCCTCATATTGGTGATCAAGAGCCCTTGCCGGTTCATGTCCTGAAGAAATAGGGACATATCATCCACTTGCACCTTGTCGACTACCCGGGCGCCCGTCTCTTTGTTGATCGCCCGGTACTCGTAAAACGCCAACCCTATCCCCTCCAGCTTTTTGGCGTGTATTATCGTTCTCTGTTTGGTGAAATATTCCTGCTTTCAGAATATAGCCTCAACCTAATCCTGACCAGTCCTGAACACACTGAGAACTTCGTCCCATGTGGTTAATCCTTCAATCACTTTACGCGCCCCGTCCGCCAGCAATCCTTCGTGGCGCCTGGCGGGGTTGAGCATGGGATCCGACTTGGGATCGCCCGATTCCAAATACCCCCTGCGAAAATCGTCGTCAACCAGGATCATCTCGGAAATCGCCGTCCGTCGCTTGTAAGCCCTGTCGGGACAACCGACGCAAGGCCGGGTTGTTGCCACAACCGAGACCTTCTCGCCCGGAGGAACCCCGGCGGCTTCCACAACCTCGTTTATAACATCTTTTGTAGCCGTCTCAGTGTATTTGCACCAGGGGCAAATAGTCCTCACTAGCCTCTGGCTGAACATGGCCACAATGGAAGTCAAGGCCAGATACTTGTTGACTCCCATATCCTCCAACCTTGTCATAACCGAAAGAGCATCGTTGGCGTGAATAGTCGTAAGCACCAAGTGACCCGTAAGAGCCGCCCTGAAAGCCATCTCCGCCGTTTCGGAATCCCTTATCTCCCCCACCATGATAACGTCGGGGTCCTGGCGGAGAATGTGCCTGATAACAGTCGCAAAGTTGAGTCCAGCCTTGATGTTCACCTGAGTGTGATTCACCCCGGGGATTATATACTCAACTGGGTCTTCAACGGTAACTATATTTTTTTCAGGCAGGTTAACCACGTTGAGGGCAGTCGCCAAAGTGGTAGATTTGCCGCTTCCCGTAGGCCCCCCCACAACGATCATACCGTGGGGCAAAGCAAGCGCCTTACTTAACCGACCCATGACCCTGGACGACAACCCCAAACGGCCGAAGTCCAAATGCTCTGTGGTCTGCTCCAGAAGGCGTATCACGGCCTTCTCCCCGAAAACCGTGGGCAGAGTGGAAAGCCTCAGGTCGTACCTCCTATTGTCGATTATTGTCGAAAACCTGCCGTCGAGAGGAAGCCTCTTTTCGGCCACGTCCATCCCGCCCAACACTTTCAGACGGGTTATCATAGCCTCGTGGTGCATTCTGGGTGAATCCCCGGCTGTTTCAAGGACGCCGTCTATCCTGAACCTCACCTTAGTCTTGTCGGGGAAAGGTTCTATGTGGATATCCGAAGCGCCCCGCCGGGCCGCCTCAAAGAGCAGGTTATCAACAATTGCAACGGCAGGAGAATCGTCTGCCCTAACATCATTCGCCTGAGCCTGATAAACGCCCGCTTCCCTGGTGGTAAACTCCCTGCTTCTATCCTTGCCCGGTTCGCTTGCCGCCTCTGCGTCGGGAATCTCGTAGTGGCGCCGCATAGCCTGGTCTATGTCTTCGGGCACCGCCAGATGAGGAAACACCCTGTGGCCGGTCTTGGCACGGATGGCCTCCAAACGGTTAAGATCTGCAGGATTTTCCACCGCAACGTCCAAAGTGCTGCCTCTTATAAAAAGCGGGATAGCACGGAACGCCTTGGCATCGGCCGCAGTGAACAACCGCAGCGCCGCGGGGTCGGGTATGACAGTCCTCAGGTCGCAAAAAGGCGCTTGAAGCTGTTTTGCCAATGCCCTGTAGAACTGGGCGGCAGAAACTGCCCCCATGCTGATTAGGACCTCGCCCAGACGTCCACCCGACGTCCTTTGAATTTCCAAGGCTCTCTCCAGAACCCGCTCAGAAACGAAGCCCTCACCAAGCAGGATTGCGCCTATCTTGCCTCCGTGTTCAATTTCACCTGTTGGCTTACTCACCCGATTCCACCTCGTCCAGTACATCGTCGGCAGACACAATCCCTTGAGAAACCAGCCTTTGAATGTGCCTGGCCATTGTGGTCATGCCTAACCTTTGCCCCGCTTCTATCGCTGAGTTGATTTGCTGGTACTCGCCTGTGCGAATCAAGTTCCGCACAGCCGGTGTTGCCACAAGCAGCTCATAAGCCAACACCCTACGGTTTCTGTCTCTGGTGGGCAACAACCGTTGCACGAACACGCCATTTATCGCCCGAGAAAGAGAGTGCCTGGCCATTTCCTGTCGCCCCGTGGGGAACAAGTCGATCAGACGGTCTAAGGCCCGGGCCGCTGAGGGCGTGTGCATTGTTGATATAACCAAGTGACCTGTTTCCGAGGCAGTAAGGGTGGCATCCGCCGACGCCGGGTCCCTCAACTCCCCCAACACGATGATATCCGGGTCTTCCCGCAAGGCATCCACCAGGCCGCTGTAAAAAGACTCACAATCTAATCCGACTTCTTTTTGAGTGACGATACCTTTGAAATGTGGGAATTCGTATTCGATTGGGTCTTCGATGGTGATTACCCGAAACGCCTTGTTGTCGAGGGCATGGCGGACCAAAGCAGCCAAGGTGGTCGATTTTCCCGACCCCACCGGGCCAGTCACGAGTATAAGTCCCCGCCTGTTGCACAAGTTTACAAGCGTGTTGGGAATGCCCAGTTCCGCAACTGCCGGCACTTGTGTGGCGATGAGCCTCATGCTTACACCCAGGCCGCCTTTTTCGTGGAATATATGTACACGCATTCTGCCGTGGTTTTCGATTTCGCAGCTCAAGTCAAAAGCATACTCTTTGTTGTGCACTTCTTCTCCGGCCTGTTTGTTCGGTCTGCTAAGAAGGAAAGCGCCTCCCAAAGGGTCTGGGCGGTGACCGGCGGCAGACTGGACGGAACCAAGCGGCCCGCCACTCTGAGAGTGGGCGAGGCCCCCCTGATAAGGTGGATATCCGAAGCGCCTTCGCGGAAGGCTCGACCAATCAGGCCCATCATGTCTATTGGCATGGTGTATCCCCTCCGGTCATTTGTTGTCACTGCTGTGCTGTTCCGGTGCCTGTGCTGCCGCGGGTGCCGGTGTTGCTGCTGTGCGGGTGCCCAGGTCACTGCTGTGCTTGCACCACTGCCCTGCTGGCCTTGCTGCTGTGCCGGTTCCACCCCGGCTCGGCCAAACCCTGCAATCCCCTGTGCATTGCTCACCCTATGTTCTGTCTTCCTCATGCAGTGTTCGTACTGAATCTGCGTGTTCCCCGTACTTCTGTGCCCCGCGCACTTGTATGTTCGGCGAGCTTGTGCGTTCTGTCAACTTGTGTGCCCCACG
>CAZYEC010000036.1:0-16245 GCA_964646385.1 uncultured Eubacteriales bacterium
AATACGAATCCGAAAAACCCAGAACCTGCCCCTCCAAATGCCTGCGCAGACTTTCCAGCGTCGTAAAAACCCGATAACCCAAGTGCTGCAGCCTTTGGCTGTTATCTGGGTCTACGGTAAGCAACCCCACAGGCACGCTCAGCCCTTCCTGAACACCGCGAGGCCAGGCAAGATCCAGAACGGATATTAAATCACCATCCTCATCAACAACTTCCAGGTGCACCTCTGGTTCCGGAATTCCGTTGGCGACGGCCCAATTCACCAGGTCGGCCAGTTGAGAGTCCTCATCGGAAAACACAGCTGATACTCTCGCCGGCTGAAAGGTCACGGGCTCCGATGGGGGGCCTTCAAGCAGTTCATTCAAAAACCTGTTAGAGGCGTCAGCCAACAGCTGTCTTCGGGCTTCCAGAAAATTACGATATCTGGCAAGTTTCCACAATTCTCTGTCCATGGGTATCCAGTGGGAAGCCAAAGCACCGGGGTGTGTCTGTTCAACCTTTTCCATGTAGACCTCAGGAGCTCCGTCGCTTATCCATAAATTGGCCTGTTGGGTAAGGAAACTGAAATTTGCGATGGCGTTCACTTGACCCACTGTATGTCCCGAGCTGTACAATAGTTTCTTAGGAAAAATGTGATGCAGATGAAGGTTGTGACCTTTGCCCAACAAATGTGCCGACAAAGGATTACCACTTAACCAGTCTCGGGCCCCGTACACCCTACTGAGAAGATACAGCATTGGGTAGAAACGTGCACCGACCGTGGAACCCATAAAATCGCTGGGGCGAACCGTAAGGCCGCCTCTCCACAGCTCGATCTCTTCGATCAGGTTATCCAGACCGGAAGAGCCACCTGACTCGATGGCTTTTAGGTCCCTGTCCAATACGGTCTCCACTGAAGAGGAAAACCGCCCCCAAAGCAATGAATGGATATACCAGTACAAGAGCTTGTCTTGTTCCCGCGGATCGTAAATAGCCCCACCCCGGGAATCGACGTATCGACTCATGACTGCAAAAGCAGACCTGGCCGCAACTACGCGATCGTGGTCCAAACCCAACCGCCCTGCCAACAGATTCAACACAAAATCGCAAGACTTCCTGACCTTTTTGAGACCCAACTCCACATCATCCACCGACACGCGATCCAGTGCCGAATACCTGGCTTCCCCCGTAACAACCGCATTGATATTACGCAGCAACCAATCAAGTCGAAAATTGAACCCCGAATTGCGCCAGCTTTCCAAAACAGCCTGGAGTTCTTCACGGGCTTCCGGCCACTGAGCACAGACTTTGGCTAGGGCAATATCGGCTTGGGACAACTGAGTTCCTCCGGTATTCACGTTGTTGAAAATCTCAACCACTTCATCTAAACCCTTTTCTGCCCCCGTCACCTCCTCGATATGTAGATCAATGTCCTTTATCTGGTAGATTTGATTTAACCTTGTCAGATAGATCTCGGTGCGCTCCTTGTACTTGGGATCCACAACAAAGTGCATCCCTACGGGTATCGGCCCTTTTTGCAGGAGATCCGTGACATTTACCCACAAAGGATTGTCTTTCATTTTCATGGGGCCGTAGTATTCGAATACTTCATTTTCAACATCAAAATACAACCCGGCGAAAATCTTGGGGTCTCCGTCAAAGAACTTGGGCGCCTCACCGCGTATGATCCCATAAAGCGTGGTCAGTCGCTGCTGTCCGTCAAGAAGCAGCCGGACAATGCCGCCAGGATCTACGTTTTCACCCCGTATCCGGGCAGGATCTACTTGTGTCACCCACACCAAAAGACTTCCAATGGGGTGTCTCTTATAAAGGGAATCCATCAAGCGTCTGATTTGGTTGCGATTCCAAACAAAGCCCCGCTGAAATCTAGGCAATGCTATGGTGCCCACGTCGATACTGTTGAGGATCGCATCGATTTTCACTAACGACAAACCTCCTTGGAATCCGAAATCCGTTTCCCGAGACCCCGCCAAAGAGAACCCGCGTGTTATCAAACGAAAAGCTCGACAATCATCGTGCCGCCTGCAACCGCCTTCTACGGTATTCCATCGGACTCCTCCTCCCAAGGCCATCTGATACGTTTTAAACCGGTTTGCCAGTTCCTGCGAAGGTTGGTTAGACTTTAAGAACGAAACATTACACACCTGAACAGATTGACATGCCAATTTGCCTTTTGTCAGGGAGGTATATTCCATGAAGATTGTGCTGGCGCCCGATAAATTTAAGGGTAGTCTCGATGCCGCATCTGTGTGCGACTCCATGGAACGGGGAACTAGGAAGGCATGGCCAAACGCTGCCGTGGTGAAGGTGCCCATGGCCGACGGGGGCGACGGGACCACCATGGCTTTGTGCCACGCTACTGGAGGGACCGTGAGGAATGTCAAAGTTACGGGACCCCTGGGCACTCAAGTCGACGCTTTCTATGCTTTTCTTGGCGACGGCAAAACGGCCGTGATTGAGATGGCCGCAGCGGCGGGACTCGCCTTGGTACCGGAACACCTGCGCGATCCCATGACGGCCACCACAAGAGGCTTGGGAGAACTCATCTTGCACGCTGTTAGAAATGGCGCCGGGAAAATTATCTTGGGCATAGGCGGCAGCGCAACCAACGACGGCGGTGCAGGAATGGCTCAGGCTTTGGGCGTGTCAATGACCGACAGAAACGGGCGGGAAATCGGCCCCGGGGCCCGGGGCGTTTTGGAAACGGCTGCCATTTCCCTTGCAGGATTGCCCCGCGAGGTAACCGACACGGAATTTACTGTGGCGTGTGATGTGCAAAATCCTTTGTACGGGGTTCAAGGAGCCGCTTATGTTTACGGGCCCCAAAAAGGCGCTACTGAGGAATCTGTGAAAGTTATGGACGTCGCCCTCATGAGACTATCGCGCGTAATCGAAAGGGACTTGGGCAAAGACGTTGCGCATGTTCCCGGTTCCGGTGCAGCAGGCGGCCTGGGGGCAGGTTTGCTTGCCTTTTTGAACGCGACCTTACGCTCCGGCGTTGACCTTGTAATGGATGCCGTCGAGCTCGAAAAGAAAATGGCCGGAGCAAAACTTGTCATTACGGGCGAGGGCCGGCTGGACGAACAGTCCTTGATGGGAAAAGTGCCTCACGGGGTAGCCCGACTGGCAAAAAGGCTCGGGGTCCCGGTTGTGGCGGTGGCCGGTTCCTTCAACCCTCCCGGGAATTCCCTTTACGAAGAAGGGATCGGGGCCGTGTTTGCAACCCTGCATAAGCCGGTTTCTCTTAAGGAAGCCATGGCAAATGCCCGGGAAAACATTGAGCTGGTCACAGAACAGGTCGTTCGGTGCGCCAAGATCCTGCGCGGCGTTGGGTAGATTGAGCAGATTATCCGGTGACCCCCCAAAGCCGGGGGGCCTGAACATCACTTGCCGGCGCTCGGCCTTACCTCTACCCCCGCAAGCTTTTCGTAAAACCTTACCAGCGCGCCGTGGTCTGCATCTGCCAAACCGTCCACCGACAAGGCCTGCATAAACTCCATCACGAAAGCAGTCAGGGGAATAGGCGCTCCCGCTTCGTGTGCAGCCGCCAACGCATTGCTCAAGTCCTTAATATGGAGTCGAATCCGGAAACCGGGGTCGAATTTTCGCGTAAACACCAACGGGGCTTTGGCATCAAGCACTGCGCTGCCGGCCAGGCCGCCGCGAATCGCCCGGTATACTAGTTCCGGATCGACGCCGGACTTTACAGCCAGTGTTAAAGCTTCGGACATGGCAGCGATGTTAAGGGCAACGATCACTTGATTGGCCAATTTTGTCACATTACCCGCGCCCACATCACCCACTCGAACGACAGATGAACCCATGATCTCAAGAATTGGCAGAGCCTCTTCATAATCTTCCGAAGGTCCACCTACCATAATCGATAAAGAGCCATCTATGGCCTTGGGCTCACCGCCGCTAACAGGGGCATCCAAGAACCGGATTCCCTTTTTGTTGAGGTCTGCGCCAATTTCCCGGGCCACCGTGGGATCGATGGAACTCATATCTATGACCAAGGCCCCGGGCCTGGCCCCTTCAATGATACCTTTTGGCCCCAGAGCGACTTTTCTAACATCAGGTGAATTGGGGAGCATCGTAATGATGACGTTGCAGTTTTCGGCCACCTCTTTCGGCGAGTCTGCACTTTGGGCCCCCAGGGCAACCAGTTCCAAAACGCGAGAAACGCTTCGGTTGTGGACTACGAGACTGTAACCCCCTTTTTCTATCAGGTTTGTTGCCATGGGTTTGCCCATGATACCTATCCCGATGAATCCGATCTTTCCCACTTCATTTTCCTCCATTCCCATAGCAGCATGTAACACGTCACCGGAGCTTTTTCAACGGCAGCTCCAATCGGTATGCACTGGTTATGATATACCAGGAAAGATTGTGGGGCGAATGAGTCCCGAATCTGCCATTGTCGCAGGCGAGATTTGCCTGTCACCCAAAAAGACCCTGCGTTTTGAAACAGTGGGCATCTGCCAGAATCCAGGTCGGGGCCTGAGGCGCCAATGGCATGACTGTACGGTGGTACCCCCGGGGCAGCCCATTGGACTGCCCCGGGGGATTGCGTTTCCTTTCTACAGACCTTCCGGGTATCTTGCTACAAAGTTCATCAGCATTGTCGAAGTCTCGGCCCTTGTGGCACCGCCGAGAGGATCCAAAATCCCTTCACCCTTGCCTTTCATCAAGCCAGACCCGACTGCCCACCTGACAGCGTCCAGAGCCCACAATGACACTTGATCACCGTCCGCAAAAGCCGAGAGGTCTCCCTCACTACCCAGGTCTAACCGTTTGTACGTTGCAAAGCGGTACAGCATGGCGGCAAGCTGCTCCCTGGTGATTGGGGCGTTTGGCGAGAAGGTGCCGTCACCTTGACCAAGCACTATTTCGTTTTCCGCGGCCCATATGATACCATTCGAATACCACAAACCAGGTTCAACATCTGAGAACATTGTGCTTTGGGTAATCGCAGGCGAGCCTTCCATGCGGTACAAAATTGTTGGAATCATGGCTCTGGTCGTAACTCCCTGGGGATCGAAAGTGACCGCCGTCGTCCCTACCATAAATCCTTTGTAGTATGAATCCAAAACAGGTCCGAAGAACCAATCATTTTCCGTAACGTCCACGAACGGGTTGTCTTTTTTCGGTCCGAAGACAACTTCTATTGTATGGGGCTTGGCCACATGCCTGAAAGAGTACCCTTCAGACGCCCCGACGCTTTGCCCATCGACCAGCACATCCTCTATTACGTATCCCGGCTCCGGGGTAAAGGCAAAATTCTGGTCTCCGGACTCTTCCACCATGACATCCCCCGACGGCGAAATTGTCCCGCCCGCCCCCGCTGAAGCAGAGATGCGGTACCAAATGCCAGTCTTGGATACTGTTTCCTGATCGGGCTTGGCGGCAGCCACTGCCAGGTCACCTATGATAGGCAACTCGATGTAGGATTGCGCGCCCAACTGAAGCTCCATCTTGGTAGCTTCAGGCGGCCTTTGCGTATGCTTGTAATCTGTCGTATAAATGACCACTGCCAACCTGTGGCCTTCCCTGAACGTATACTGCCTCGGTTCCAAGGTGAAACTGTAGCGATAGGTGTTCCCCGGCACAATCTCTTTTGTCTGCCAGGTAAACGGCGGCATAAAACCGGTATTCCTTGTGGCGTCCGTATCCAGATAAGTTATGCCGCTGGGGTTGGGGTTCTGCACATCGACTGAGGACCTGGCCACTACGTGGTATTGAGTGAGATAGTCATAGAACTCATATACTTGTCTATTGTACGCGTTTATACCGCCCGCAGCGGGCACCCTGTAAGAAGGATCGTTAACAAGCGTGAAGTGACGATTGGCTTCACCAAGATCGACTATCATTGCCGAAAGGTTACCAACGCCTTTGTCAGGCGTGATGTTCATCGATATTTTGGCCACACCGCTCAAAGTAACATCCTGAGTCAGGGGTTCAGAAATGTACGCAAGCCGCGCGTCTGTGTGTTTCAGTATTTCATCCATGTCATCGACTCTGACGTTAGCCATCTGGCTCCTATGTTGGGGCCAAGGATGCTGCCCAAAAGCGGACCACGGTCTGTTCGTGCGAGGGCTACCCGAGCGCATGGCATCCGGCAGAACGGTTATGGGGCTGGACGATTCGGGAAACAGCATGGTAGCCTCCCAAGAATCATGCAACCACTCGTTGGTGGAATACCACTGGTTCACTACACCATTGTATAAGTTTGATGGATAGGGTTTGTCGTTGTAAAAGCGATCTGAAGGGTCATCGTACATATCAGCTTCAACCCTGTATTTCAGCTGATCGAAGAAAGGACCTTCCACAACCGCCGGGGGAACCCTGGTAGCAAGTTGGCCGCCGCCATCGTCATTTTGGACAAAATAGTAGCGTTTGGTCTTTGCTTCGGGAGCGGGCCACGACGAGTACTCGTGCCATTCCCCCGTGGCGCTGTCGGCGACGTAGGCTTCTACCCCGTCTCTCTCGATACCGTTGTCGATGCCATAAACAAAATGGTCGAGCCATTTGTGATAAACACCGAGCCAATCGGGGGGGCCGGCATTCCACATGGTCGTGTGGCCCGACAGGTGAAGCAGTATTTTTATCGGATAATCAGGATCCACTGTCTTCAACGCCCTATAAAGCTGGTCGAAATGTTGAGTGCCAACGTTTCGGTCCTGTTGACCCTGGGTAAAAAGGACAGCAGCTTTGTATTTTGTGGCATCCTTGACCCAATTACTCATATCCCAGAATTGGTTGTAGTCACCAGTTTCGTGACTCGATTCTTCAACGATTCTGGCGAGGATGTTTTCATATAATATGCGATCCTCTGTGCCGGGAGCAAAATTCGGATCGCTCCAGCGGGCCATATCGTAGCGGGAAAGCCATTCGACGTCCTCCCCTTGAGACCAAGGGTAGACAGTGCCGTTGGTGCGGAAATATTCGTACATAATAGACAACCCCGCAACGGGTATGATAGCCCTCAAATGGGGATCCCCTGCGGACGCCACTCCCATACAAGTCGTCCCGTTGTATGATGTACCCATCATGACAACGTCGCCGCTGGCCCAATCCGCTTTAACCTCGTATTCCGCGCTTTTGTCCTTGTAAGCCCTGCATTCGCCATTCAGCCATTTGATTACCGCCAAACCAGCAAGCATTTCGTATGTTTCACCATATGTGTTCAAACCGTCGTTAAAAGGACCCGCAGTTGCGCTGCTGCTTGACAAACCATATCTGTTCCCGCCCATGCTGCTGTTTATACGGGCAAAACCCCGTGCGAACATATAGTTGGCGGCGTTTAGATTCCCGCCCGAGACAAGGTGCCCAGAGGTAAACTTGTTAGCTTGCGCTTCCGGTTTCTCTCCCCGGGAAGCGGGAATGTGATAATAGGGGTCGTCGTGGGCATCATCATCCCAAGGCCAGTCGGAAAGCGCCAGCCTCAGGCTCTTTATGTCATCATAGCTGCTATCGGAGGTGTCGGGATTTACACCGAATTCGGGTGTTTGTCGCCTGGGGTCTTCGGTGTTGGGATGGTACCTTGATACGGCGTTAACGTACTCCTCGTTGGACAGATTGTTGCCACGGTACGGGGAATGTTCCAGTATAACCGGTACTTTGATGCCTGCTTCGGCCGCGGCTTTCTGGCGTGTGATCCTGATGGCAATCAGATCGCGCACATCTTTGGCTTCATCTTTCTGACCTGTCGCCAAAGATTCGAGGGGAAGTTCTATCCACACTTCCTCTGTAATCATGTCACTGGAGGAAAGACCAAAAACAGGCTGAGTGACCCCCGAACCATCCCATATGTTCGGGAATTCTTCCCGAAGCGTTTCAAAACACTCATTGCCTACAACACCGGAAGCCGCCGCAATGGCACTGGCAAAAGGTGAAAAACACAGAGTAAACACCAACAAGAGGCCGCACAAACTTTGCAGTAATTTTCTCTTTGTCCCCACAGAATTACTCCTCCCCTTGAGGTCAATTTCAGGAAAACGGTTCCCGGAACCCTGCGGTCCGAAACGAGACTATCCCCCCTCCCCGTTCGCCTTAAGAAAACTCACAAACAGATCCGTTCGCGAGTTCCCCCATCACAGTGAGGAACCACTGCGGTTCCAGCCACCCCCTAATCCCATCGGCTGCATAACGTTGTGCCTCCGCCCAACGCACCCACAACGTTCTGGGCCCATATTATCGATTTCCACTCATGCCTCCCGGCCAGTAATTTCACCGTTACCGCACCGGAATTTCCAGCATCCCACTTGCAAGATCTGCTGCTCACGGCAGGTATTTTGTGTTAATATTAATGCCAATTCACGCCAATTGTCAAGCAAGTGAATAAACCGCGACTGCTTGGAAGGTTGACGAAATACCCTATTTTCTTTGACCTTGGGCTGTTTTTGGAATCGCGTAATTTGCGAAAACGGTGGGATTCTCTCTTTTCCCAGAAGTGAGGATAGCCCGTCGCTCTACTAAGGACTCGGGGACCCCGGCTAAGGCGACCACGTGTTTCATCGAATTTGACCAATGCCCTTTCTTCGTAGAATTCCGTGCATCTTTTCGGGGCATTATTCTTGCTGAGGTGATAAGGTGAGCAAGACTTTTAACGCACTTCTGTTCAAATTGGCAATGACTTTGGTTGTAGGTGCCATAGCGTTTCGTTCCGTCACTCAGAATACCTGGGAATGGATCGCCCTTCTGGCTGTTGCGGCCTCGGTAATTGACTATTTGGCAGGCGATTTGCTGATTCTTCCAAAGGTTGGCAGCTTCATAGGTGCGATAATCAACGGTGTGCTGGCAGCCGCAATAGCGGTTGGGTTGTCCGCAATAGTCCCCGCGCTTTCTATAACAACGTCGTCTGTGGCCACTTTCGGAATCCTGGTGGCGGTGGGTGAGTATTTCTTCCACCGGTATTTGCTGAGAACGGAGGAAGTGGAACCGTAAGCCACTTGACGCCGACCGCCTTCGCAGGGCCTTGAGTGACACAGAACGGGCACGGAGCCATCAGTGACCATGGGCGGTGCCTATTTTCGGCCGACCTGACCATCAGCGGTGCCTGTCGGCCTTTCATCTGACCATGGGCGCTTGCCCCCTAGACAACGGGGGAAACCTTTTCAAATCCTGCGCCTGTACCACCCACCCCTTGATATCCTTTAAGGATATTTTTTATCCATATGCAATAAAAGAACCGCCTGGTGCATTATTGAAGCGGGAGGTAGCACAACGTGCCGGTTCTAAGGGTGGCATCTGCAAATGAAAGCGAAACAGTTCGGGAAAAAGCACAGATGCTAGATCACTACATCTACCGGATTGCCACAAATGACAAGGAAGCACTCGTGGAACTATACAGGGCCACCAGCGCACCGGTTTATGGCTTTGCGCTCTCGATTTTGAAGAACAGCCAAGATGCAGAAGATGTTTTGCAGGACTGCTATCTGGCGGTCGCCTCTTCAGCAGCCGGTTACTGCTCACAAGGAAAACCGATGGCCTGGATTTTGACGATAACGCGCAATCTCTGTCTGATGAAATTCAGGGAATATGAGAAAGTTTCCACCTTGCCCGATGAGAACTGGGAAAACTATCTGAAAGCAAATAACAGGGTGACGCTGGAAGACAGACTTGTCTTGACCGAATGCATGAAGAACCTCTCAGATGACGAGCGGCAGATCGTTGTCCTGCACGTGGTTGCCGGCCTCAAACATCGGGAAATTGCCCAGTTTTTTGGGATGCCTTTGCCTACCGTTTTGTCGAAACACAGCAGGGCACTGAAAAAAATCAAAAAAATGCTTACAAAGGGGGAACGGTAAGATGGAAAACAAGGAGATCAATGCAAGAATCAAACAGGCCTTTACCAGCATGGTTCCTGATGTTCTGGATTCCGTGCTCTCTGGGTACGAAAAGCAAAGGGGGGTTGTAATTGCTGTGACAGGAAAGAAAAAGATGAATCTATGGATGACCCGGATATGCGGCATAGCCGCAGCATTCGTAATTCTGCTGTCGGGGGTTTTTGGCGTCAACTACTACAACCACAATTTTACGGTTGACTCCACTATTAGTTTCGATATTAACCCCAGCATCGAAATCAAGGTAAACAGAAACGAGCGAGTTTTGAGCACAGAAGCCCTGAACGAAGACGGTGCAGCCGTGATTGGCGATATGGATTTCAAAGGCAGCAACCTCGATGTGGCCGTTAATGCCATGATCGGTTCTATGCTGCGCAACGGATATCTAAACGAGCTGGCCAACTCCATCCTGCTAAGCGTGGAAAACAACGATCCGGTTAAAGGCGCGGAGCTGCGAAGGAGACTGACCCGCGAGGTAGACGCCCTGTTGCAGACCAGCCACTTCAACGGTGCAGTCCTGGGCCAGACTATTTCTACCGAAGACGAACTCCGTGGGCTTGCGGGCACCTATGGGCTCACCCCGGGGAAAGCACAACTTATCCTCAACATTACAGAAGCGAGCAAGGATTACCGCTTCGAGGATCTGGCACCCCTTTCCATCAACGAGCTGAACCTTCTGTTCAGTTCCGGCAACGCAGAAACAGAGAACATGCAGTCCGTTGGCAAGCCCAGCGAAAAAGCATACATCGGTTGTGAGGCAGCGAAGGGGATCGCCTTTGACGACGCCGGGCTGGCTGCTTCCGATGTGACCGCCGTCAAAGTGGAACTGGATTGGGAACACGGGGTTATGATTTACGAGGTGGAATTCAAACACGGCGGCTATAAATACGAGTATGAGATCGATGCAAAAACCGGGACAGTTTACAAGATTGAAAGAGAGCAAGATAAAACCAATGAAGCAAAAACTGCGGACCGGCCCCAAGCGCAAGAGACTACCGCATACATCGGGGAAGCAGAAGCGAAGGGGATCGCCTTTGACGATGCCGGGCTGGCTGCTTCCGATGTGACCGCCGTCAAAGTGGAAATGGATTGGGAACACGGGGTTATGGTTTACGAGGTAGAATTCAGACACGGCGGTTATAAATACGAATATGAGATCGATGCGAAAACAGGGGAAATCCGAGAATTCGAAAAAGAACGCGACAATTAAGCCAATGCAGTATCCCTGCCTCGTCCTTTTCCATGTGTGAAAACAATATTGTGAGACGCCCCTCCGGTTACCGGTCACTGGGGGCGTCTTCACAAAATGTTCAGCTGCACAAGATTCCGACTGGCCAAAGACTCACTTAACTTGAATGAGTTCTTTTGCCAAAGGGGTCAAAGGAATCAAATCACTTCTGTCAAGCAAATTTACATTGAACTTGCGGTTGAGCGCCGCAAAATGTCTTACCCCAAAAGCTATTTTATTCAAATACGAAAAGACTCCTATTGCCCCCGGGGGGAATTCATTGGCTCGCGTTCCGTAAAGCGCGCGCAGATCGGCCAAGTCCGCGAAAATATCCTGCACGGTATCCCCATGCCCTTGAAAAAGCCTGGGGATATTTCCTTCTTTGATCATAGAACCGATCTTATCTGCCGTCATGGCTGCCGCCATGCTTGCGCGGCACAACCCGACCGCTGTTACGTAACCATCGCCAAAAGCCAAGGCCTTGAACACCTGATCTTCCGAGGCAAAACCCCCCGTAATAGTAATTGCCGGCAAGTATCTTCCTTCCGCCTTAAGGCGTTTGGCTATACTCGCGACCTCATTTTCCAAACATGCGGTGGGAAGCCCCCATTCGTTCATCATCTTGCATGGACTGTATCCGCTGCCTCCCCCCGCACCATCAAAAGTCACCATATCAACGTCCATTTCTGACGCCATCCGCAAGACCCGCTCCAAATCCGCTGGATCGAATCCCGCCATTTTGAAATACACGTTTGCGGCACCCATTTGCCGAATTTGGGCGATCCGTTTTCCCATAAAGCTTTCGTTCCAAAGGGGAAGCCTTCCGTACATATAGAAGTTGGGGCACGTGCCCTGTGCATAAGACTCTTTTACTTGAGGATCCGACGGATCGGGGTGGACCAGGGCCCCCAGTGCCTGTTTTTCCAGGGCTTCTTCCAAACCGCCAAGTCTATTAACAGGCTGAGTACCTTTGGCCCCCTGGCCAAACTTGAATTCAATGGCTCTTACCCCATGCGAAAGGGCATATTCAGGAAGTCCCAGCATATCGTCCTCCACATTACACTGGAGGATGATCTGGCCCCGCCCCCGATCGTACCGGCAGAAAGAATCCACTATTTCTTCAAGCCAGGGAAAACTCGTGATTTTACCATTGACTGTCTCCAGCCTGGGGTCTTTGGCCTTGGCATCCTCGCCAATAACACAGCAGACACCAGCCAAGGCCGCGCCCCCAAAATAGTCTTTCCAGTTGAGTTTAATGAGGGCGGGAAGAATTACAGGCAGATCCATTTTCACCTGATTGCAGACGCCGAAAGACCGGGAGAGGGACACGTTGAAAATTGTAGCGTCCTCGTACTCTTCCTGGGCGCCATAAGCCCCGAAAACACGGCCGTTAATATTAAAGTGGGAAAAATCAATTGGGTAATCCTTTTCCGAAGCGATCTGATTAGCACCTGTGGTTGTAGGATAAACGGTTTGTGCCCCCAGAACCGCAGCCAAAGCAATTTCACAGGTTCCCGCACAATCCTCAGTGCAAAAAGCACACATTCCGGATTGCGGGGAAAGATGCGCACCACGGTTCTTTGTGTTGTTGAATGAAGATGAAAGCGGTGGCTGGTATGACATATTACACCCTCCGATCCCGGTTATGCGCAAATTATAACACTGGCGAGGATCACATAGGATGAAACCTCGGCAGGGATGCCCCGCCATGATCAAGAAGCCTACGGTCGAGGGGCCAAGTGTCATCTGTCACAGTACGGGAAACGCGTCTCCGACTTCTCTGCTGCCTAACGTACTGGTTGTAGGACGGCCGCCACGGTCAGCTGTTTCGCATTTCTGCAGGGCAAGCTGCGGTTCTTGTTCGGACTCTTGAAAGGGAGTGAGCGAGATCTTAGTCTATTCGTGCATAACGCCTCACGGTAGCCAACTTTTGCCCGAGTCGGGAGATAATTCGCCTAAGGTTGTGGAATTGCGGGCGGCCATGGAAGAACTGGGCCGGCAGATGAAAGCGCATGATCCCGAAGTCATCGTCGTGGTCACCCCTCACGGTCTTCGTCTGGGCGGCTTCAACGCAGTAGTCACCGCCGAGCATTGCTCAGGCGAGATGAGTGGGCGGAATGGAACCCTAAAAGCCGAATTCCGTTGTGATCGGGAGATGGCCAACGAGATCGTCGCACGCACCGAGGCCGCTCAAATACCCGTGGTGGGGTGCAACTACGGTGGGTTGTCAGGTCCTTCCTCAAGGATGCAGCTTGACTGGGGCGCCCTCATACCATTGGCGTTTTTCGGGGCGCGGGAAGAATCAAAACCCCAAGCAGTCTTGATTGGCCCTACCCGTGACATCCCCTTAACCCAACTTGTGGAGTTCGGGAAAATTATCGCCACCGTAGCGGAAGAATCACACAAAAAGGTGGCGTTTGTTGCAAGCGCAGACCAGGCCCATGCGCATCTAAAGGATAGCGTTTACGGCTTTCATCCAGCCGCAGCCCTGTACGACAAAGCCATCCTTGACACCGTGCGCGAAGACAGGCTCGAATCGCTTCTTGATTTCGACGTGCAGCTTGTTGAGGACGCCAAGCCCGACAGCCTTTGGCAGATGCTCATGCTTTACGGGGTGAGTCAGGTTGTACCGCTGAAAGGGCAGCTACTGGCTTACGGCGTACCTAGCTATTTCGGTATGATGTGCGCTTCGTACCCTGTGGCCCGGTAGTTTTGTCCTGCACCAACCAGGCTTTTGCATGATACCGTTTTGTGTACAATACTGGGTTTGGCACCCGGGGCAATCATGGTCATCCGAACCTGTTCATGAAATAGCAATCTTGGTCGAGAAGGGGCCCCGGCAGTCTGCTAAAGTTGTGGCCGGGGGTCGGTGGCGTTGAAAGACAAAGCCATAGCGGTGGGTAAGATGCAGCGCTATATCGGAGACCACATCCACCAGCACATAACGCTGGACATGCTTGCTACTGCCGCAGGGTACAGCAAGTACCATGCCGCACGCATCTTTAAGGACTTGACACACAAAACGCCGTTTGAGTACATTCGAGCCGTCCGGTTGACACAAGCTGCCCGGACCTTGAGCCGCTACAATGATCAAGTGTTTCGTGTTGCGCTTGACTGCGGGTTTGATTCTCACGATGGCTTCACGCGGGCGTTTTTCAGACGGTTTGGCATTACGCCGCAAAAGTACCACTCACAAACACCCCCGGTGAACTGGTTTGTCCACTACCCCATCGAAGCCTATTACATTTTGAAAGAAGGCTGCTTGCCCGTGTCAAACGAAAAAGTATCGCGAACCGTTACTGTTACCGCAGTGAAGCGTCCGGCGCGAAAGCTCATTTTCCTCCGCCACAATGCTGCCGACTACCTCTCCGCTTGTGAGGAGGTTGGTTGCGACTGGGAAGGCTTTTACAACTGTATTCCTGAGAAGTATGACACGGCAGCGGCAGGTCGTTTACCGAAAGCCTTGATAAAACCCGGGACGGGCGGCAATGCTTTCTTTGTTGAGGTGCCGCTGGACTACAACAAACCCCTTGACGAGGGCCACGAGATTGCCGAACTCCCACCGTGCACCTACCTCTACTTTAACGGCATGCCGTATGACGACCGGAATGACTTCCCCATAGCCATTGGGATTGTGAATGAGGCAATCCTGAAGTATCCCTTCGAAAGGTTTGGGTGGAAAAGATCCGACAAGGGACCGTATCTGGGGATGGGAGCAGAAGCGGAAACGGGAGCACGGGCAGCCGTGCCTGTGGAACCCATATAGAAAAGTTGTCGGCGTAACGCAACCGAAAAAACCGAGCTTCTGTAGCAAAATGGGTGAAGGTAAGCCGCCAGGCCCAGCACATGAGGTTTTGGCGGCCTTTTGGTTCTGTGAAAGATTGCTGCTGATAGGGCCTATATCATCTGCCTGGGTAAAGAGAAACGCTTCGTGAGCGCGTGCATACGCCCGGTTCGCTCGAATTCTTCAACCCACAGGCGCAATGCTTTTCTTGAAGAAAAACCAAGATTTCTACACACATCGACAATGCTGCCACCATATTTGTAGTACAGCTCAACCGCCGTTTTTCGCTTTTCAGGTGAGTCCACGGACACCCCTCCATCCATTTAATGGAGTCCAGCTTTTTGTCCGCATGCCCCAACAGGGAAATCTATCTTGCAAAAAACAGTGAGACTGGCGGTCTGGCCCGCCCAGTCCACTTCAGTCTGTTCGCCAGGCTTCCTTTGGATGTGCATGGTAGCTTTGGTCTTTCGACGGTACTGCCTGTAGTGATGGCAGTATTGCGAGTACATGAGTGGTGTCTTGCCACTACTCCGACATTCCTCGCAGTACTCCGTCCACAAGAGTGTCAAGGTTACGCCGTCTTTCTGCATTTCCTTGTGGACCTTTTCGACGTCGGGCACCTCGTGGTTGATGGGCAACGGCTTCTGCGGCAGGAGCATGGCTGCTAACCTATCCTCCGTCAGGTCATCGTCTAGCGGCCATGCTAGGCCCGATCGCTGGGCCGCACTGACAACTCGCGCCACTGTGTTTCTGGAGCATTGCAGTGCTTTAGCAATGCTCCTTTGGCTGATCCCCCGGCCGTGCATACGGAGAATCTCTCGGTATTGAGTGCTCATGGTAACCTCCCCAACTAGATTCGCGCCATCCAACAACAAGCGCATGACTCTATTCTAGTAGGTGGCTCCCACGCCGGAAGGGTGGCTCTCACAAGCCGGACTCGTGGCTCAATCGCGACCGTAATCTTCAGCATTAGAAGGAGATAGAAAGATCTCGCACGAATAAGACAATAAAGGCACTAGAAGAATGGAGGTGTTATCAAACTAGCGCTGAGACTCTAGGACACGTTAAAGGGGGGACAGGTTACGATGAACTCAAGCAGAGTACTAGGCTTGGCGTTTCTGGTTGTTGTTAGCATTGCTGTATACTACGGAATCAAGAGAGCCCAGCGCGGAGGCGTGAATCAGCTCCGACCGATCGCGGGTTTGCTGGCGATTGATGAGGCAGTCGGAAGGGCAACCGAGATGGGGAGGCCCATAAACTACAGCACAGGACTTGCAGCGATTGATGGAGAGAAGGCTGCGGAGACTTTTGCATCAATGGACATCCTTAACCATATCGCCACACGTTGCGCCAGAATGGACTGCAACCTAATTGTAACAAATAAGGATC
>CAZYEC010000037.1:0-13991 GCA_964646385.1 uncultured Eubacteriales bacterium
GATTCGGCGTTAAAATCTGCCACCGCATCCAAAAGTTCCTCAACCGGAATACGGATACCGCCGGCGGCGCGTCGCCTTGCAAGGGGAAACAAGACGGCATGCTCCGGACCGTGCCCCTCCCTTAAGATCGCTTCAGCCCGTTCCCCTGCAACCGCGAGACTCTTCAAATCTTCTTTCCTGTCGATGAGCCCTTGCCCACAAAGATAACCCAGAACCAGCGCATCCAAATCACAAGGAGTGCAGAAGAACTCCGTCAGCAGATCACCGTTGAGGTACAAAGACAGGCGGGATTCCACGACCACGCTATCCTTTGTGTCCTGTGCCTGCCCGTTTTCCACCCTTCGGATTTGAAACTCTTTCACAACCCCATTAGCCCCCATGATTCACCCCTAAGCGCCCTCGCTCAAGAATCTCTCGTATTCCTGACGAGTGTTAAGGTTTGTAAACGCCCGCCAGCCGGGAAGGAAACGCGCCGCAGTCTCTTCCGGAATCTCCAAAGTGCGGACTTTGCGCGAGTAGTAAAAAATGGAGCCTTTTTGCTGCGAAAGATCGTCTTCCAGAACCTTCAGACCGGATTTGGAGTAAAACGCATGAAAAGGCTCGATGTGACCCCCATGCCGGGTTACGCAGGCATCGTACCTTCCATCCCTCATGACCGACATCATATAGTCTGCGTAGGACACTTCCACGTAAGGCATATCGCAGGCGATAACGAAAACGGACCTGCAGCGGGCGTTGCGAAGCGCCGCATGGATGCCCCCCAGAGGTCCCATGTCGGGATAAATGTCCAAAATAGCCCGCACTTCCCCTGATTCGTACAGCTCCGGAGTGCGCGTCGAGACCATGATGTCACTGAACCTGGACCGCAGCAGTTGGATAAGATGCTGGATTATGCGCTTGTCCCGAAACTTCAACAGCTGTTTGTCGAAACCCATGCGGAGGGAACGCCCGCCCGCCAGTATGACTGCACTTCCAAATTCGTCCATCGTTCCCGCTCCCTTAAGCCTTTTGCACATTGGCCGAGCAGACTTTGTATTCGGGTATTTTGGCAACGGGGTCCACTGCGTTATTGGTCAGACGGTTGGCCGCCCCGTCGGCAAAGTGGAAAGGCATGAACACCACACCTTCAGACACGCGGTCGGTCACCAGCGCGTCCACCAGGACCTCCCCCCTTCGGGAGAACACTCTGGTTGTATCACCGTCGGCTATGCCCAATCTGGCAGCATCGGTGGGATGAATCTCTACAAAGGGTCGGCCCGCCACCCTTGTCAATTCCTCACTCTTTCCTGTCATGGTGCGGGTGTGATACTGGTACAAAATTCTTCCGGTGGTAAGGACAAACGGGTACTCCTCATCGGGCAGCTCCCTCGCCGGGATGTAAGGGGATGGTTTGAATAGCGCCCGCTCCCCTCTGGAAAACTTGCCAACGTGAAGAATGGGTGTGCCCGGGTGATCCTTATCCGTGCAGGGCCACTGGGGTTGCTCCTTTTCC
This sequence comes from uncultured Eubacteriales bacterium, assembly GCA_964646385.1. Classification (GTDB taxonomy): domain Bacteria; phylum Bacillota; class Sulfobacillia; order Fermentithermobacillales; family Fermentithermobacillaceae; genus JAXGZG01. Next base: position 1,493 of record CAZYEC010000037.1, read on the forward strand.
AAGCGCTCGAAGCTGAACCCGCCGTAAGACGGGGTGACCCGTGCAATCTCGTCCAAGATCCCCGAAACGTCCTGGAATTCATTTCGGTAGCCAAGGCGGCCCATAACCTCCGACACGATGGCCCAGTCATCCCTGCTTTCCCCGGGGCCGGGCACGGCCGTTCTTATCCGCTGAACGCGACGTTCAGTACTGGTAAACGTACCGTCCTTTTCGGCAAAACAGGTGGCCGGGAGCACTACGTGGGCCAACTCGGCGGTTTCGGTGAGGAATATATCTTGGACTACGAGAAGCTCGCAGTTCTTGAGCGCCTGTTCGGCATGGTTAAGATCCGGATCCGATAGCATGGGATTCTCTCCCATGATGTACAGACAGCGTATAGAGCCTTTACCCACCGCGTCTATGACCTCTGTGATGGTGAGGCCGGGTTTGGGAGGGAGGGCCACGCCCCAGGCTTTTTCGAACTTGGCTCTGACGTCTGGGTTTGCCACCTTCTGATACCCGGTGTAGTCCCCGGGCAAGCACCCCATGTCACAAGCCCCTTGAACGTTGTTCTGACCTCTCAAAGGGTTCACTCCGCAGGCGTATTTGCCTATTTTGCCGCAAAGAAGAGCCAGGTTGGAAGTGCACATGACGCCCGACGTCCCTGTGGAATGCTGGGTTACTCCCATGGAATAAAAGAGGGAAGCTTTGCCGGCCTTGGCGTAAAGCCTGGCAGCCTTCCTGAGATCGTCGGGATTTACACCGCAGATTTCACCGGCCCGTTCCGGAGTATACTCTTTGACTATTTCCCAAAGCTCCTGAAAACCTTCTGTGCGGTTCTCCACATATTCCTTATCTTGCAGCCCTTCCGTTATGACTACGTTCATGAGGCCGTTGAACAAAGCGACGTTTGTGCCAGGCATAATTTGAAGGAAAACTTCGGCTTCCTGGGCAAGAGCGATCTCCCTGGGCTCGGCCACGATAAGCTTGGCGCCTTTTGCAAGGGCACGGCGGATTTGGGACCCGATAACAGGGTGCGTTTCCGTGGTGTTGGAACCTGATACCAGGATCACATCGGCGTCAACTACTTCGGCTATGGAGTTGGTCATGGCTCCGCTGCCCAGGGTGGCAGCCAGCCCGGCCACTGTAGAAGCGTGACAAAGCCTGGCACAGTGATCCACGTTGTTGGTGCCAACGGCGGCCCTCATCATTTTCTGAAACACATAATTGTCTTCGTTTGTGGCCCTGGCCGAGGCAAACCCCGCAATAGCGTCGGGACCGCTTTCGGCCTTGATCTTTTGGATGCCGTCAACCACAAAACTAAGGGCTTCCTCCCAGGTAGCAGGGGTCAAAACACCATCTTTGCGGATTAGAGGGGTTTTCAGGCGGTCCGGGTGGCTGATAAACCGGTAGGCGAATTTCCCCTTGACACACAAAATGCCCGGATTGGCAGGACCGTCCGCAGGCTCCACTCCGACAACTTTGCCGTTTTTGACCAGGAGATCCATCTGGCAGCCCACGCCGCAATAGGGGCAGGTGGTGCGAACTTTGGTGGTTTCCCAGTCCCTGAATTTCTTGCCGGCCTTGGTAGACAGAGCCCCCGTTGGGCAGTTGGACACGCAGTTTCCGCACGACACGCAGTTGCTGTCTATGAAAAGCTGGTCGAAAGGCAGGCTCACCGTCGTGTTTAGACCCCGGTTTTTCAAGGCCAAGGTGCGGTTGCTCTGCAACTCGTAACACGTGCGGACACACCTTCTGCACAGGATGCATTTGGAGGGGTCGTAGACGAAAAATTCGTTTGTTTCGTCCTTTGGGGGCACTTCCCTGTTGAGGGGAAACCGCGCCTCCTCCACATCGTATTCCATGGCATATTGATACAGCTTGCACTTTCCCGCAGCGGGGCAGGAAAAACAGTCCTTGTTGTGATTAGCCAGAAGCAATTCGATAATAAGGCGCCGGAAGGCGTAAATCCTGTCGTTCATGGTCGTAATCTTCATGCCGTCAGCGCAAGGGGTAGCGCAGGAGATCTGTAAATTTCTAACCCCTTCAACTTCCACCACGCACATGCGGCACGAACCTTCCGGGGCCAGATGCTCCAGGTAACAAAGAGTGGGAATTTCGATGCCTGTTTGTTCGCAAGCCTTCAGTATGGTTGTGCCTTTTTCAACCTGCGTCTGTTTGCCGTCTATCGTCACCGTAAGCATCAGCGCGACCCCCTTCCTGCATCACCGTTAACAGGGAAGGCTTGGGGAAAAAACCTGATGGCCGACATGAGAGGGGAAGGGGAAGCCTGACCCAAACCACACAGACTGCCTTCAATCATGAGGCTTCCTATCTCCTTGACCAGTTCCAAATCTCCCTGCACGGCCTTACCGGCCTTGAACCTGCGAACTACCTCCAAAAGACGAGTTGTGCCCTCCCTGCAAGGAGTGCATTTGCCGCAAGATTCCTCTTCAAAAAATTCAAGCAGGTTTTCGACCACGTCCAAAAGGTTGCAATCCTCGTCCATAAACATGAGATCCCCGGCCCCGAAAGTCGCCCCGGCAGCGGCGCAGCTCTCCGGGTCCAGGGGAGTGTCCATGAGATGGGGCGGGATGATGTTGCCTGACGCGCCTCCGGTCTGTATGGCAAACAGCCTTTTCCCGCCGGGGCACCCGCCCCCCACTTTTTCGTAAAGGGAGCGAATCGTGATGCCCGTGGGGAACTCGTATATTCCAGGGTTGGCGATGTTTCCCGACAACGTGAACAGCTTGGTGCCGGGGCATTTCGGTACCCCCACAGAACTGAACCACTCAGGCCCCTTTGCCATAATTGCGGGAAAATTGGCGAGGGTCTCCACATTGTTCACGACGGTCGGCTTGCCCCACAGCCCTTCCACGCCGGGAAAGGGCGGCTTGAAGCGGGCCTCCCCCCGCTTGCCTTCAATGGAGTCCAAAAGAGCCGTTTCTTCTCCGCACACGTAGGCCCCGGCGCCGATGCGCAATTCCACGTCAAAATCCTTCCCGCTTTCCAAAATGTTTTTGCCCAAATATCCATTTTTTTTGGCATCTGCCATGGCCTGTTCCAACATCTTGGCCGAGACGGGATACTCGGCTCTCAGGTATATGAAACCCTTGTCCGCCCCCACGCTCAGGCCGGCGATTGCCATACCTTCCAGAAGTCTGTGGGGCACTTTCTCCATGATCACCCTGTCCTTGCAGGTGCCCGGCTCGCCCTCGTCGGCGTTGGCCACTATATATTTTTGGGGCGCGGACAGAGGGGCAGTGAAAGAAAGCTTCAAACCCGACGGGAAACCCGCTCCTCCGCGGCCCCGCAAGCCCGAGGCTTTTATGATGTCCACGATTTTGTCGGGGGCCTCCAGCGCCTTTTTTAAGCCCCGGTAGCCGCCGACTTTCCCGTATTCAGCTGTCGAGGCGGGTGATATCTCCCCCGCTTTATCTAATACAATCCTCGTTTCCACCGTTGCCTACACCCTCTTCCTGAGCTCTGATATGAGTTGTGGGACACCTTCCGGGCTGAGGTTGCCGTAAACGGCGTCACCTATGCGAGCCGCAGGGGAGACTTCGCAAGCACCTATGCATTCACAAGTTTCCAAAGTGAACATCCCGTCCGGGGTCGTTTCCCCGGCCTTGATGCCCAAAGCGTTTTCAAAGGCATCAAGCACTTCGCGAGCGCCTTTGAGCATACAAGGGGCGGTCCTGCACAAACGGATGATGATTTTCCCTTTCTTTTTCTCGGTAAAAAATGCGTAAAAGGTTTCCACGCCGTAGATGCGGGACAAGGGAACCCTCATCTCGTTGGACACGGTCTCGGCCACGTCCCGAGGGATGAAACCGGCCACTTCTTGTACTTCGTGCAAAACCGGGAGCAACATATCGGGGCGGTCTCTCCATCGAGCAGCGATGGATGCTACTTTTTCCAGAATCGACGGGTCTGTGACGCCGGGGCAGGGCTTGCTGCCCTCTTGTAATGCCATAAGTCTCCCCCTCCGGTCAGCATGATTGTGGGCCCGCAACCTTTTCAGAAGTGAACCCCAACAAATCAAAAAGGACGGGCGTGCGCGCGTGGTGTACGATTTGCAGCAAATAGAGGGTGTTTGATTGTACTTGTGCACACAATCCATAACTGTACTAGTACTAGCACACCTTTTGAGTATTGGCAATGGGGTTCCGCGAAAAGAAGCGCAAAAAACCTTGCAAGCAGCCTTTGAAGTACTGGGGGCCCTATCAAACCGCCCGGAGCCCTGCCCCTTGCCCCTATTGCGCTCCGGTCACATCCCCCCGCTTATTTACGTAAAATGACTGGAGTCTTCTGGGGGAGGGTTATTTGTGAAACGTTATGTCCAATCTGTCGTGGCGGCGTTGTGCGTTGTGGCGGTCTGTCTGTCGTTGGGGGGCTGCGGCCCTGGGCTCAAAGAAACGGAACAGGTGCAGGCTACTGTAGAGGGCGCCAAGCTGTCAGATCTCATCACCCCCATTTCACCGCCGGCCAAAGTCAGCGTAGGTCTCAAAAACGTAGTGGCAGACGCGGGCATTTTGGTCGGTCAAGCAAAAGGCTACTACAAAGAGCTTGGCATCGAAATCGAACCTCTTGAATTCACCATCAGCCAGGATATGACAAGCGCCCTTGCGGCGGGCCAGTTGGACGTGGGCCTGGCCGTCACTGCATCAGGGCTGTTCAACGCGATGCTCCGCCAAATGCCCCTCAAAATCGTGGCTTGCAAGGGCCACAACATTCCCGGCCAAGGGTATTACCGTTTTGTGATCCGCAAAGACCTTGTCGATGAAATCAAAGATTTTGAAGACTTAAGGGGCAAAAAACTGGCCTGCGTAGGGACCGCGTCAATGGATGAAGTTGCCCTCAACAGAGTGCTCTGCCAAGGGGGCATGACGACTGCGGACGTCGACATGCATGTAATTCAGTCTTTCGCCGATATCGTGGCTGCGCTGTCGAACAAGAGCATCGACGGAGGCATCCTTTTGGAACCTCTGGTAACCCAGGCTGTTAAGCTGGGCATCGCCGACCCTTGGAAAGACCCCGAGGAGTACAACAAAGGCGCCCAAGTGGCCGTCCTAGCCTACGGAAAAAGCGTTATGGAACGGCCTGAAGTGGCCAAAGCGTTCATGGTAGCCTATGTCCAGTCAATGCGGGACTACAACGACGGAATCTTTCACGGGATCGACAAAGATGCCATCATAGACATCCTGGTGGAATATTCCACAGTGAAAGACAGGTCCTTATACGTTGACATGTACCCCACAGGCCTGAACCCCGATGGGTACGTCAGGATGGAAGGCATCCAAATGGATCTTGACTGGTACAAGGCCCAGGGATTGTTAAAAGGCGATTTGGCGGCAGAAGACGTGGTGGACAATTCCTACGTTGACTACGCCCTGGAAATCTTGGGCAAGTACGACAAATAGCCGGGCCGGGGGAGGGTGATAAATGAACGATTACGCCGGCGAAATACAGGGCCAAAGTCTCTTGGACGATGTAGTTGTTATGGAAGGGGGCAAAACGGCAGGGCCTGCCAGAGTATCCAAAGAAACCTTGGTACGCCTCGTCACCGTCTTGTCTCCTTCCCTCCTTCTGGTTTTCTGGGAGGCCCTGGCGAGGCTGAACTTGGTGGACATAAGGCTCTTTTCCAGGCCGACCTTAATCCTTTCCACATTGTGGCCCCTAATGAAAACAGGAGAGATTTGGCACCATGCTTACATCAGCGTGCAGCGAATCGTGCTTGGCTTCTTGTCGGGTGCGATTCCCGGGGTGATTCTCGGTTGCTCAATGGGGCTTTTTGAACCCCTTCGGGCTTCTTTGATGCCCCTTGTGGCAAGCACTTTCCCGATTCCAAAACTTGCCATAATGCCATTGATTCTCATAGTGTTCGGCCTGGGTGAGGCATCCAAGGTCTTCACAATAGCCGTAGGGGTGTTTTACCTGGTGCTCATTAACTCAATGACCGGGGTGCTGAGCATCGAACCCATTTATCTGGATGTGGCCAGAAATTTCGGTGCGTCAAGGCGTCAATTTTACCTCACTGTGGCGCTCCCGGGTTCCCTCCCAATGGTTTTCGCCGGACTCAAACTGGGAATGGGCACTGCTCTTCTGCTCATCGTCGCGGCCGAGCTTTCTGCGGCCCGGGCAGGGGTTGGCTGGATGATTTGGAGGGCTTACGACATGTTCGACATCGAGCGCATGTTTTCTGCCTTGCTTTTTCTGGCGGCTATGGGATACGTATTCTCCCTTGCTCTGGACGCTTTGGAAAGAAAGATCATTCCCTGGAAAACACGATGAACACGGGCAGATAAGCCGCCCGGGGAGGTACGAAAAGCCGTGGGTTGCAACAAAGTGGCGGTGGAGACTGTCCGCCTGACCAAAATCTTTAAGTCGCCGGCGGGCCCCGTGACCGCTCTTAAAGAGCTGAATCTGCAAGTGCGAAACGGTGAATTCGTCTGTGTTGTTGGTCCATCCGGTTGCGGCAAGACTACGCTCTTGCGGATCATGGCAGGCCTGGAACAGCAGACTTCCGGGAAAGTCTGCGTGCACAGGCATTCAAGGGGAAAACCCCTTACTGCCATGGTGTTTCAATCGGACTCCATATTCCCCTGGATGACGGTGAGGAGAAACATCGGATATGGTTTGGAAGTTCGCGGCACGGCCAAAGAGAAACGCGGGGAAATCGTTGACAAGCTCCTTGCCATGACGGGGCTTACAGCCTTTTCCTCCAATTACCCTCACCAGCTTTCGGGCGGGATGAAACAGAGGGTGAATGTGGCCAGGGCGTTTGCCGCAGATCCTGAAATATTGCTCATGGACGAGCCTTTCGGCCTTCTGGACGAACAAAACAGACTGATACTTCAAAGACAGCTCATGGATATATGGCAGGATACTCAAAAAACCACCGTTTTCATAACCCACAGCGTTGACGAAGCCCTAATCTTGGGGGACCGGCTTTTGGTTATGACTGCCCTCCCGGGAAGAATCAAACAGATGATAGACATTGACCTGGAAAGACCCAGGGACATTATCTCCTTGCGAGGGGATCATCGCTTTATAAACCTGTACACCCAAGTGTGGCGGTTGTTGTCGGAGGAAGTGGAGCGATCGAGACGACAGCCGGGAGGCATTGCCGCCGGCATTTGAAGACCAAACCCACAAACAGCTCGACACACAAATTCCCACGGTGTTATTATTACAATAGCATTTTAATATCCCCCCGGATTTAGCCGGGGTAAACTGGAGGGTTTGTGGATGACCCAAACAGGCGTGAAGAACAACCATTCGGAAGAAATTGTCTTGCATGCCAGAAGCGGAATGGGACCCCTTGTGCTCAACATAATCCTGGTGCTTTTGACGATAGCTGTCTTCATTCAAGGTATCGTCATCTTGGGTCGGGAAGGCTCCAGCACTGCAGGAATTGTCATGCTCGTAGTGGGGGGCCTGTATCTCATGGTGTCCTGGATTCCGTTTTTGGGCCTCAAAATCCTGAAACCCCAGGAGGCCCTGGTGCTGACGTTATTCGGCAGATATATAGGCACCCTAAAGGGAGACGGATTCTTTTCTGTAAATCCCTTTGTTTCCGCCGTGAATCCTGCCGCGGCGGGGGGAGCGGCAACAGCCGTAGTAGATGAGCAGCCTGTGCAAGCAGGGAAAGCCGCCCCACGTCCCTTAAGCAAGGCTATTTCCCTTAAAGCCATGACCCTGGTGAACAACAAGCAAAAAGTTAACGACGAACTGGGTAATCCGGTGGAAATCGGGATCATCGTGGTGTGGCGAGTCATAAACACTGCCAAGGCCGTGTTTAATGTGGACAATTATAAAGCCTACCTGTCCATTCAATGCGACTCAGTTTTACGAGACGTGGCCAAGAAATATCCCTACGACGTAGCCGAAGACGGCGAGATGAGCCTCAGAGGGAGCAGCCAGAAATTCGCCGACGAACTGAAAAGAGAATTACAGTCCCGGGTGGAACTAGCGGGCCTTGAGATAGTGGAAGCCCGAATCACTCATCTGGCCTATTCTCCGGAAATAGCTGCCGTCATGCTTCAAAGGCAACAGGCAAGCGCCATCATCGATGCCAGGAAAATGATAGTTGACGGTGCCGTGGGCATGGTGGAGATGGCTTTGGACAGACTCCGGGAAAACGAGGTGGTTCATTTGGATGAGGAAAGAAAAGCCGCCATGGTCAGCAACCTTCTGGTGATCCTGTGTGGGAACAGGGACGCTCAACCCGTGGTGAACAGCGGAAGCCTGTACTGAACTCCATGAATGAGAAGAACAAGGACGGCGAAAAGAAACACGTTTTGCTTCGACTGTCCCCGGTGCTGTGGCGGAAACTGGCGGCTTGGGCTCAAGACGATTTCAGGTCAATAAATGGGCAGATCGAATATTTGCTAACCGAATGCGTAAAACGCCGGGGGAAATCCAAATAGAACCAAAGCAGGCCATTGCAGCGGCAGAGTTGCGAGGCGTTTTGGCTTTATGAAGCAATGTCGCGCCGGCGGTAAAGAAGGAACGAGGCCGTGACGCTAACGGCTGTCACACCCGCCAACACGCCTATCTTCCAGGGCTCAATGCCTTTTTCCACGATGCCCGGAGCATCCACGTAATAGTAAGGGGTGAAATAACGGAGCCACGAGAGTCTTTCGCTGAGCGCCGAAAGAGTGCCCACAAAATAAAGTCCCAGGACCACGCCGGAAGCCACGGATGTTGCCGTTTTTTTGCGGACAAAAAGCAAAGCCAGGAAAAAACCCAGCGCGGCGAAAGTGAAGTGGGCCGCCAGGGGAGCCAATATCAGCCGGAACAACAAAGCCACCGAATAGTCTCCCACATCCAGAACAATAAAACTGGACAAGGCCGTAAGACCGATGCCCGCATTGAAGACAAGCAGCAAAATGAGAAGGGCCGCCAGTTTGTTGGCAAGGACGCGATTCCTGGAAACAGGTCTGGCCAGCAGAAACTCGATCGTCCTATCGTCTTCTTCTTTCGCGAGGATGCCCGCACCCAAGATACCTGCATACAGACTGCCGAAAAGCATGACCATCAAGTAAACCTCAACTGCATAGAAACCCTCCGGCTCAGCCATGGACAATCGATCAAGCCCGAAGGCTTTGGAAAACCCTTCCGGAAGGGCACCGAGCAAAGCTTCGGTTCCGCGCACGTCCTGCTTCAAGGACGGATACACCGACATGGTCAGCAAGCAGAGGGCAGACAGGCTGACGATCCAAATCCATAAGGATTTCCGGTTTGCCCGGAGTTCGCGACCCAATACTTGCATTCACTCGACACCCTTTTCGTAATAATGAAGGAACACTTCTTCCAAAGAAGGTTCTTCCAACCAAAGGTTGTTCACCTCGTGCCGGTTGAGGAATTCCAGCAGCGGATTCATTTCGCCGCCATACAGCAGATGCCAAACCCCGTTTTCCTGCCGGGAATGCAAAACGCCGGGCAATTCCATGGGAAGAGAAGGGTCTGTCTTGAAATCAACCCGCACGTCTCGAAAAAACCTGGACCTCCAATCACCCATGTCCTCCACGCGCAAGATACGCCCTTCTTTTATCATAGCCACCCGGTGGCACAGACGTTGAACTTCGCTTAGAACGTGTGACGAAAAGAAAATGGTAGTGCCGTTAGAATTGGCTTCTTTCAAGATTTCGAAAAACCGCCGCTGCATCAAAGGGTCCAGCCCATTTGTGGGCTCGTCAAGAATGAGCAACTTAGGTTTGTGGAAAAGGGCGAGCACAATTGCGGCTTTTTTCTTGTTCCCAGAAGACAAGGCGTGAACAGGGCGACCAAGATCGAGATCCAAAATGTCTGCCAGTTGACGCGCGTAGGAACTGTGGTCAACGGCGTAAAAACTGGAGGCGTAGGCAAACAACTGCCTGACGGTCATATCGTCGTAAAAGGAAACCTCGGCAGGCGCGTAACCTACCAGTTTTTTGACGGTCAGGCTATCACCCACTACGTCGAATCCGAAAATCTTGGCGCTCCCAGAGGTGGGAAAAATGAAATTCATGAGGGCCCTGATAGTAGTGGACTTGCCGGCGCCGTTGGGGCCGATAAACCCAAAAATCTCTTTTTCCCGCACTTCCAGATTGACATCCAAAATGCCCCGAGTTCTGCCGTAAAATTTCGTGAAGCCCGCTGTTTCTATGACGGGCACAGGTCCGCCCCCTTCCCCCGTCGAATCGTCACTGCAGGTTCATTATACACACGTGGGCAGAAGTTGGGGGACCTCCCCGCGCAGCCGGGGAGGTCATCCTTATCTCTTCAAATGTTCACTTGGCCAAAAACTCTTCCATCGCTTCAACGGCGATGGAACCGTAAACTACCCCGGGCCCTCCGGACATCATTACTGCCACGCTCACCGCCTCATAGATTTCCTCCCGGGTGGCGCCGGCATCAACGGCAGCTTTGGCATGGCATGTGATGCAACCTGCACACCTTATGGCCACAGCGATGCCCAAAGCGATGAGCTCCTTATCCTTGGTTGAAAGGGCGCCCCCTTTAAGGGCTTCTTGGTGCAGCTTGCCGAACCCGTCTCCAACTCCGGGGCAATTCCTAAACAGTTTCCCCATGTCCGCCATTATTTTGTTGTGACTTTCTTTGTGACCGTTCATCGGAATTTCTTTCCCCTTTCGTGGCTCTTTCATGACTCTTTGCCTTGTGTTAGACCGGAAGCCGGTTCGCCCGGTTCTCTCCTACTGATATAGTAGGCGCTATTTGAGTGTTTTGGATACACGCGGAATCGCCACAACTTTTCGGCTATTTGCGAAGTTTCCAATTCACCGGAAGGAAAGTTGCGGTACCCGTGGAAATATCTTGAAAGACCGTTAAAAGGAGGTGAACATAATGCACCTTGTTCCGGGAAATGTCTTTTGTTTTTGGATGCTTGTGGCGGCTTCTGTTGCGACCCTTTATGTGATCGACCGGTCAAACAAAGATAAAAGCAAAGTAGAAATCCGACCGATAGCCGGCCTGCAATCCATCGACGAAGCTGTGGGGCGCGCAACCGAGATGGGGGCTCCTGTGCACTTCAGTCCGGGCTTAGGGGATATCGTTGCTACTGACTCGGCTCAAACGCTGGCCGCTCTCGAGATTCTGGGCTACGTGGCCAGAAAGTCGGCCCAGTACGATGCCAGGCTGGTGGTCACAATCCGCATGCCCAACCTTTTCCCCATGGCCCAGGAGATTACGCGGCAGAGCTACTTGGCCGAAGGAAAACCCGACAGTTACAAAGATGACACTGTAAGGTTCATAACCAGCGACCAGGACGGTTACGCAGGCGGAGTCGTGGGCTTCATGACCCGAGAGAAAGCCGCCGCAAATATCATGGCCGGCATCTATTTGGGGGAATCCCTCATCATCGCGGAAGCCGGTTCACGAATCGGCGCAATGCAGGTAGCCATTACGGCTTCTATTACCCAGCTCGCTTTCTTCGTGGCAACTTGCGATTACGTAGTGATCGGGGAAGAATTATTCGCGGCCGGGGCGTACCTGTCCCAAAACAAAGTCAAACTGGGGGCTATAGCGTCTCAGGACTATTTTAAAATTGCAATAATGGCTGTCATAGTCATCGGGACTATCGCATCGACACTGGGCATCGACGTCGTCAATCAGATTCTTGCCAAATAGATGCGGGGGAGGTGTGCAAAATGCGCAAAGAGGTTCCTTTGGCCATAACCTTTATCGTGGGTATCATCTGCATGTTCAGCGGAATCACGACGGGAAACGTTCCGGTGCTTGGCATATCGTTTCCAGATTTGTTCAAGAACTACGTGAGCCCCTGGATGACGATCGTTTCCGCTTTTGCTTTGGGCCTTGCGTCCATCAACCTGCTGGTAATTCACTCCAGGAATGTCCAGCGCAAGCGGGAAAACTGGCAATATAGCATAATCCTGATTGCGACAGCACTTTTGTTCGGCTTCATCAAGGCTTTCGTTGAGCTGACGGCCAACAGAGGCGCCGCATCGGTTTACGACCACATGTATTCGTATATCCTGTCCCCTCTTATGGCGGGGCAATGGGCTTTCTTGGGTTTCTACGTGGCCTCAGCATCCTACCGGGCATTTCGCGCCCGAAACTTGGATGCCACCATACTGCTCATCTCTGCGGTTCTGGTAATGCTTGGCGCCGCACCGGTTGGCGCCGTAATTTGGAAGCAGTTTCCAACCATTCAGCAGTGGCTGCTTAACGTCCCTAACATGACCGGACAGCGGGGCATAGTCATCGGAGCGGCCATCGGCAGTTTCGTCACCGGGCTGCGTGTCTTATTGGGCCTTGAACGAGGCCATCTGGGAGGGGGGGTGTAAAGCATGGAATGGACGACCAGACTTCAAAACGTGGACCGCAGGATCATCTACCTGCTTCTGCTGATCGTCTGCACTGTGCCTCTGATCTGGCCGATTGGAATTCGCCTCCAGATAGGCCCTGCAACCAGAGCAGTTTACGACATTATCGAAGCCCTGAACCCAGCAACAGATACAGCGCTTTTGGTCTTCAACTATAGCCCGGGAACAGG
>CAZYEC010000037.1:14091-15815 GCA_964646385.1 uncultured Eubacteriales bacterium
ACCGTCATTCCAACCGACACCCGGGGGTTTAACACAAGCGAATTGCCCATCATGAAGGGCAAACAGACGGTCAAGGATTTTGCTTTTGTCATGGAGTTCAATGCCGTGGGCCCTGAGGTCTGGATAAGGCAGGTCGTGGACCCCATGAAAATCATTTACGCCCTTGGAACTGTAACCGTCTGCGTACCCTCGGCCCTTCCCTACTACGACTCGGGGCAGATCAAAGGACTTTTAGGCGGCCTCAGGGCATCGGCAGAATATGAGGTGCTCAACAACAAGCCGGGCCAAGGCGCTGCCATGATGGACGCGCAATCCATGGCTCACTTGCTGATACTGGCCTTTATCGCTATAGGCAACATTGCGTTTTTCGTTGACAAAAGCAAAAAGAAAACCTCGGGCTTGACCTGATTTAGGAGGTGATCAGGTGCATCTTTCGACCAACGTGTGGGACTGGATGGCAGTCGCTTGCATTTTGGCAATATGGTCATTCCTGTACAAAGAAAACCCCGTATACCGGGTTGCTGAGCATATCTTCGTAGCTTCCACTGCCGGGCACGCCTTGGGCATGGCAGTAGGCAACGTTTCTAGATACGCTTACAAACCCCTGGTCGAAAAAGGTCAAATATCGTTGCTCATCCCTATTGCTCTGGGACTTCTGTTGTATACCCGCTTCTTTACTCGCCTCCAGTGGCTCAGCCGGTGGCCTGTGGCATTTTTGGTAGGGGTAGGCACTGGGCAGACGATCTATACCTCGCTCAGAACCCAAGTGATAAACCAGGTGCTTCCGGCTCTGGTCAAGTTTCCGGGGCAGACCTTCGGCGCAACGGTAAATTCCTTAGTGTCACTCCTTGGGTTGCTGGCGGTGTTGGCTTACTTCTTGTTCACCGTCAAACAGACCAAAAGCCTGCAGGTGGCGTCCAAAATGGGACGCTGGCTGATGATGGTGACATTCGGAGTTTCTTTCGGAAACGTTGTGGCCGGCCGTATCTCGGTACTCCTGGGCGAGCTGTCAAAGATCTGGGGCAACTGGCTAGGGCTAATGTAGACTCTGACTCGCGCCGCCATGACCGGATCCGAAAATAAGCCCCCCGGTTTATAAGGGGGGCTTAAACATATTTTACCACCGGGCAAGTCAAATATTTTCCCAAAATTGGACAAACCGGGCCTTGACTTGTAAAAAGATATAACCATAATGGTTATAAGACGCGGCTCTCGAGGAGTGAGATTAATGGATCCTGCCGTAAAGGAGGCCAAAGCTGGGACTATACTAAGCGAATTGGACGACAACGTGCTATCTATTTTAGGCAACATACAGAAACACGGGCCTATCACCATTGCCGGCTTGATGGAGATCACCAGGACACCGCGGACCACTTTGAACAGATCCATTAGAGAATTACTAGACAACGGCCTGATCAAGCAAGAGGGGTTGGAAAACTCCACAGGAGGCCGCCGCTCTGCCATATTTAATGTAAATCCTGATGGTTTTTTCATGATTGGGGTAGAATTGTCTCACGCAAGCATGCGGGCACTCATCTGCGATGCTTTTTTGGAGCCCCTTTGGATCGCCGATTTTGCCATTGTGGACAGAAGTACTCCTGAGGAGATTTTTCGCCAGCTGTTCGCTGCCCTTGAAAGCAATCTTCCGGTGGCAGTCGCGGACCAAAACCGGTTGCTGGGCATCGGCATAGGTTCCGTAGGGCCTTTGGATCTGGAACGGGGAA
>CAZYEC010000038.1:0-7359 GCA_964646385.1 uncultured Eubacteriales bacterium
CAAACCGTGCCTCAGACGGTGGTCCGAAATCTCTCGGGGGAAACGCTGTTTCATGTCGCCACCGCCGATATTAGCCGCGCCCTTGAACAAGGGTTCATATTCTCTGAGCCTTTCGTTGCGGTAGGGAGGGACGGCGAAACTCCGGTTTATGGCGTGATTGTGAAACCTTTCGGTTTCGATCCTGAAAAGAAATACCCTGTGGTGGACTTCATTTACGGTGGCAGCCAAAGGATCAATACCCCCAAGGCCTTCGACTTCGGGAGGACACCTCCCTATAGCCACTTGGATCCCTGGGGCGGGCTGCTGAGTTTGGCCCACTTGGGTTTTGTGGGGATCATCGTGGACGGCTTTGCCACCCCGCTTCGTTCCAAAAAGATCCACGATTATGTGTACGGCAAAGCGGAAGAGTGCTGCGGGATACAAGACCATGTGCTGGCGATAAAACAGCTCGCTGAAAAGCACTCTTGGATCGATATTGACCGGGTGGGAATCTGGGGCTTTTCCGGCGGCGGTTACGCCTCGGCCAGGGCGATACTGGAATTCCCCGAGTTTTACAAAGTCGCTGTCTCTTGTGCGGGAGACCACGACCAAGCCATGTACCACGCACATTGGGGCGAACGGTGGATTGGCAAGTATTCTCCGGAAAGGTACAAAAGCCAGGCAAATCAAAACATCGCCCATCAACTTGAAGGGCGCCTGTTGTTAATCCACGGGGATATGGATGACAACGTGCACCCAAGCGCGACCATGAAAGTGATTGAGGCCCTTATAGAGGCCAACAAAGACTTCGATTTTCTGCTTTACCCCAACAGTGCCCACGGGGTTGTTCAATTTCCTTACGTTGAACGCAGGAAGTGGGACTATTTCGTAAGGCATCTCAAGGGTGTGGAACCGCCTCGGAACTTCCTCATTCGGGAACCTGAGAAGGATAAAGATTCAAAGAACAAATAGCGACGAGACGGCCGCCGGTTTTGTTAAAAAGCCGGCGGCAAAAATCTCTTGAGCCCTACGACACCGGAACCTTTTACAGGGGGGTTCATCAAGCTGTTTACAAGTTGCGTTCATTCCTCGGTTGTGCTTCTATTGGCTTATTTTTGCATGCCAGGCATCTCTGACGCTTGCACCGGTGCAAAGACCTATGTTTGAAAAAGGAGACCGCCACATGTACGATATCATCATCAAAAACGGCGTTGTCGTTGACGGAACCGGGAAAACTCGGTATAAGGCAGACATCGCGGTAAAAAGCGGCAAGATCGCGGCCATTGGTCAACTTGGTGAGATTGAGGCCCGCAAAGTTTTGGATGCCCGGGGCCGCCATGTCACCCCCGGGTTCATCGATCCTCACAGCCACTCGGATATGTCCCTCTTGGTTTGGCCCAAAAACGAGGCATACACATTGCAAGGCGTCACGACTCAAATATGTGGGAATTGCGGTTTGGCGGCGGCCCCGATCGGGGATGAAACTTGGGAGTTTTGGTGTTGGGAATATAAATGCATGAACAAGGTGCACAAATCCCTTTTTGAGCCCTACGTTTTCCAGACCCCCAAAGAGAAGATGGTGACGGCCCTCAAAGAGGATTACGGTTTGGAGGTCAGTTGGAAAACCCTGGGGGAGTTCATGGAGTTGGCCGAGGGAAAAGGCTTTTCATGCAATTACTATCCCTTGTCCGGCCACAACCACATACGGAACGCGGTTATGGGAGATGCCAAGCGGCATGCATCTGATAGAGAATTGGAGCAGATGATAGCCGTGTTGCGAGGGGAGCTGGAGGCCGGTTCTCAGGGTTTTTCCACAGGATTGGATTATGAACCCGGCAGAAACGCAAATATGGCGGAAATAGAGGCACTTGTGAGGGTGGCGGGGGAATACGGCGGCGTGTACAACACCCACGTTCGCGGGTTCGATCCCAAAAAGCCCAAGGGCACCAACCGGGTTTACGGCATACGTGAGGCCACCCGTATCTGCAGGAATACCGGCGTCAAGACCAACATTGCCCACATGTCGCCCCTTTTTGATTACGAGCCCGTACAATCATCCGAAGCAGATCACGCTTTGGCGAAGGCAAGCGTTTGGGAACTGGAGCGCGGGTGGCGGGAAGAAGGGCTGCCCATGATGTACGATGTGATTGCTAACACTTCCATGGGAGGATCCACCTTGGCACATCTCGCGGCCATGGTGAGGCCGTGGATCCTGATGTCCGGTTCTGTGGAAGCATTCCTGCGGCGTTCGGAATACAAAGACTTTGTGGATATGATGAAGGAGCAGGTGGCAGCCGGCAAAGGCGGGATGCTTTCCCGGGATACTTCCCGTGCTGCCAGGATGATAAAGGTTGCCGGGTGTTCGGAACCCAAGTTTGCCTACAGAACTTTGCAGCAAATCATGGAAGATCAGTGCTTGGACAGTAGTGTGGATGCGATCCTGGCCGTATTGCGCTCGGACCCTTACGCCGGGATGACCTTTGAAATGGGTGGCAGCGAAGAGACCATCAAAATTCTTCTTGGAAGCGAAATTGCCATGCCTTGTTCCGACGGTTTCGCTTTTGATCTGGACACGCAAATGGATATGCCCCGCCCTCTCAACCGGCCGCCCCACCCAAACAATTTCTGCTATGCGGTCAGGTACCTGTTAAACTACGGCGGACCCCGTCTGGAAGACAAAATCAGGCAAATGACGGGCGTTCCGGCCGCCTGGTTCAACATCCTGGACAGGGGCACTCTTGAGGTAGGAAAATGGGCCGACATAGTAATTTTAGACTTGGAAAACTTGCGGACCAACGAAGACCCGGTGAACCCGGGAAAAGCACCCGATGGCATCAACTATGTCCTCATCAACGGCACGATTGCCGCCGACCATAAAAAGCACACCGGGGCATTGGCTGGAAAGGTGCTGCGGCGGGCGTAGCGCATAGATTAGCAGATTTATGAAGGAGAGAAAACCGTGGCAAGGTTTACAGACGAAGCTTTTGAAGAAATTCGCAACGTCACCGGTGCTGTTGTGTCTCCCAACGGTCAATATGTCGCCTACTGCGTTGGAGGCCAGAGCCTGAAAGGCGACAAAGAACTTCATTATATATGGGTTCACGAGGTTAAAACCGGGGTTAATCGCCAGCTTACATACTCGGGCAACGAACGAGGCGCCGTATGGATGGACGATGATACGCTTGTCTTTTCCTCTGCCCGGGATGAAGAGGTTAAGAGGCTCTTAGAAAAGAAAAAGCCCGTGACTGCCTTTTATGCCATGAGCATACATGGTGGGGAAGCCAGGTACCTGTTTCGCGTCCCCGTGTCCGGTGCAAAAACTGCTCCCATCGATGGGGACAGGTGGATGGTTTACGGGATCATGGATACTTCACCCCCGGGGGATGGCAACCGGGAGCTTTACAGAGTTTACGATGAATATCCGTATCATGCCGACGGTCGGGGGTACGTGAACAAGAAACGGGCGTCGCTGTTTGTCTACAGCCTGGTTGCAAGAAAGTTGACTCCCATCACGGAGCCATTGTTTCAGGTTAACCAGATCATGAACCGGAGGGTTTGTCCGGTGATTTCCCCGGATAAGAAGCGCATCTATTACTGGGGGGAGACTTTCACCACAACCAATTTTCACGCTTGTGACGCCTACGTGTACGATGTTGAGAAGAATGAAAGCAAGAAATTGTTTGCCAACGACAAGCACATGCTCACCCATTGTTTTGAATGGAAAGACCGAGTGTACTTCTTAGGTAACGACCTGAAAAACGATTTCTTCGCGGTAGATCTGTTGTCGGTGGATCTGTCCGGCAACGATTATCGCGTGGAATTATCGCCTGACGATTACCTTTCTGGTGCCGCGGTGATGGACGATTGTTTGTGGCTTGTGTATTCCAGACATGACAGGACAGACATTCTGAGGTGGGTCCCCGGCCGGGAGCCGGAATTCCTGTTCACACCCGAGTACCAGGTTGAAGGCGGACTGCAAAGAGCAGGTGACGTCACTTTCTTCCCGGGCAGAAGGCCTTTGGAGACTCGTCAACTAGTGAGGGTGGAAAGGCAGGCATGCGCGGCTGTAACCAAAGTGTCGGATGGTTTGGCGGAAAAGTATTCCCTCGCACCGTCTCAGCCGGTAAGCGTGGTTGCTCCGGAAGGGCACACTGTTCAGGGCTGGGTCATAGCCCCACACAATTATGTTCCCGGCACCAAATACCCGGCTTTGTTGTCCATCCACGGTGGTCCCCAGGGCGCGTATACGTCCTTGCTGTCCCCGAGCATGCAGCGCTATGCTGCCGAAGGTTATTTCGTTTTTTTCTGCAACCCCAGGGGATCCAGCAACTACGGTCGCGAATTCATGGATCTTGAGGGCAAATTCGGCACCGTGGATTTTTCTGATATAATGGCTTTTACAGACGGTGTCCTGGAACAGTATCCCGACATCGACGCCGGCAGGATGGGTGTGACCGGAGGCAGCTACGGAGGGTACATGACCAACTGGATAATTGGTCATACTTCCCGCTTCAAAGCCGCGATTTCCCAAAGATCCATATCAAACTGGGTATCTTTCTACGGTTGCAGTGACTTGTCCTATTTCGCCCAGTGGGGCCAAAAGGGGACTCCCTGGAGAAACGTAGAAGAAGTTTGGTGGCACTCTCCTTTGAAATACGCGCACAGGGTACAGACCCCGACTTTGTTCCTGCAAAACGACGAAGACCACAGATGCCCCGTGGAACAGGCGGAACAAATGCTTACGGCTTTGCTGGAAAGGGGTATTCCTGCGCGCATGGTGCTGTTCCATAACGCCAGCCACGGGGTCATGTCTCCGCGCCAGCAGCGGATTAACGATGATGAGATAATAAGGTGGCTCGACAAGTACACAAAATAGAAGTCTGAATAACCGTAATTTGGGCATCCTGCCGGTTTGCGGTTTCAAAAGATGCGAGCCACATGTTACGCTTGGTACAGCCTTGGGAAAACATGGTGCCGGTGCCAGGCCGTTTTACCCGGGCAAATGCTGTTCAAAAATCGCCGGGAGGTTTCGAACATCATGGCAAACAGGAAAATTGCTTTGCTTAGCGGCAAGATATATCCCGGGAACGGGATCCCAGACTGCCAGGCGTTGCTCGTGGAAGGTGACAGGGTCATTGCCCGGGGTGCCGATGGGGAAATTGACGCTGTGGCTGGCCCCGAAGCTATCCGAATTAATCTGGGGGGGCGCCGTGTCATACCGGGTTTTGTGGATTCCCACAATCACGTGTTGTCGGGAGCCACGTTGCTTTCGGGCGTCAATTGTTTCGGCATCGAAAGCATCGATGAACTCAAGGAGGCGGTTTGGAAAAAAGCAGCCGAGGTGGGGCCGGGCCAATGGGTGTTGGGAGCCGGGTGGATAGAAAGCCAGTTTCGAGAGGGCCGCATGCCAAACAAGAAAGACTTGGACGAAGCCGCCCCCCAAAACCCAGTCATGTTAAGCCGCCTGTTCGCTTCTGTTGCAGTAAATTCTTTGGCTCTTGAAAGGGCGGGAATAGGTACCGGCTTTGTGCCTTCGGCCGGCCGGGTTGACCTTGACGATTCAATGGAGCCTACCGGCATTGTGCGCGAAGCGGCCCAGGGCATTGTCAGAAAAGTGGTCAAGAGACCGGGCCCGAACACAGACAACGAAAACATGTTGAAACTGGCAATGAGAGAGTATTTGAAGTACGGAATTACTTCTTTGCTGGACCCTGGTGCCAACTTTGATCTCATGCACGCCTACACTTCTTTGTGGGCCAAAAACGAACTGCCGTTAAGGGTCACTGCTATGCCCGCATGGCACGGAATCTCGGTAATATCGGGGGAGTATGCCGTGTTGCCCGCGGTTGAAGCCGGTTTGCAGCCGGGGCTGGGTGACGAAAAGTTTCGCGTAGGGAATCTTAAAATGGCCATCGACGGCGGCCTGGGCAGCAAAACGGCGTTGATGCACGAACCTTTCAGGGATTTCACAAGATCCACCGTGCCTGTCCGCTTGGATCTGAACCGGCTGGGGCAGTACATAAGTACGGCCAACGATGCCGGTTGGGGGGCGGGCATCCACTGTTGCGGGGATCTGGCCCAGGACCTTGCAGTTTCCCACATGGTGGACGCGTTTTCCGCCACGAGACCCTTGCCCCACCAGCGCCACCACATCATCCACGGCTATTTTCCCACGGAATACGCTTTGCGGGCCATGAGCGCCCACGATATTGGGGTCTCAGCCCAACCGGGATTTATCTATGTTGAGGGAGATATTTACCCCACGGTAATTCAGGAATCGAGGCTCGGCGAATTTAAGCCTCTTAGGACCTACCTGGACAAAGGCATCAGGGTGGCCATTAATTCCGACGTTTCCTCAGGGCCTTATGACCCGTTCGTAGTGCTTTATGGGGCTGTGGCAAGGAAAACCGTAAAGGGACTGGATTTCGGCCAACAAGAGGCTCTGACCCCCCGCCAAGCCGTAGATTGTTTCTGTCAAGAGGGCGCTCGCTTGGCCTACAGAGACGCTGAGTGCGGCACTTTGGAACCGGGCAAGCTAGCGGACTTGGCCATCTTGGACAGGGATATTTTCTCGGGACCGGCCGAAGAAATTTTGAAATGCAAAGTCGACGCCACAATTCTTGGCGGACAATTTGTTTATGTCAGGGATGGGGGTATGCTTCTGCCCGAAACCCTAAAAGACTAGGCTTGCCCGGCGCCGTTGATTTGTTGACCCGGCTCCTCGGTGGGTAAGTCCTTTACCATGGCGTCTGTGGGTGACATGAAGGCCGCTATTTGGCCGTCTGTGTTGAGGACGTTGTCACTTAGTAGGCTGTCCACCACTTTTCGGCTCACACGGGCGTTTGTAATCAGCAAGACAATTTCTTTTTCGGGCTGCAATTCAACGTTAATTATGGGCAGCACGACCCTTTCTTTTTCACCCGAGCCCCTTCCGTGAATGATCGTCGCCCCTGTTGCTCCCGATTGCCGGGCGATATCGATAACCTGTTCCGCAAATCCCCTGTTTGTAACGACCATAATACAATCGTGACGCAAACCTTCCTCCTCCTGTGAAGAATCCAGCGTTCCATCCCCATTGGCCGCTGGGTGTTCCACTCTTTTGTGTTTGAACACGGTGCCCAAAATCATGATGGAAAGTACGGGGGACATGGCCACCATGGCGATTACGCCGAACCCGTCCGCCATTACGTTGGCTGTATCGATGACCGAAGCCGCTCCTTGAGCGAAGGCCAGCACGAAAGTGGCCGTCATGGGGCCCGAGGCGACCCCTCCGGCATCCCAGGCAATGCCGACAAAGATCGGTTCCGCTATGAAAGAAAGAAATATGGCTATGGCAAACCCGGGAACGAGAAAATACCAGATTTTCACTTCGGGGATCAA
>CAZYEC010000038.1:7369-15711 GCA_964646385.1 uncultured Eubacteriales bacterium
CAAGATCCTCACCATAGAAAGCCCGATTGCCACAGCGACCCCCGCCGAGAGCGTCATGCGGATTAGGTTTATGGGTATGTGGCCTCCAGTTACTTCTTCGACTTGCTGGCTTAACACATGCACTGCAGGCTCGGCAAGAACCACTATGAGGCCCAAGACAAAGCCTGTGGCCACCAGCAACCACGGGCTTTTCTGAGCGATTTCCATGCCGATGATCCTGCCCATACCCATGAATCCCGAATTCACGGCCGTAAGGAACAATAAGAGCCCCAGAAGACACAACGTGAGGCCCTTTATGATTTCCGAAAGCTCATCCTTTCTCAACTTGAACTTTGCGAAATGAAAGGCGAAAAACAAAAGGGATATGGGCAAAAGAGCCGCCAGGGATTCAAAGAAAATGTGGGGCAAAACCTCGATTATCGGGCCTAAGACCCCCTTGGCGGCCACGAATTCGGCCGCCTTACCTTGTATATGCCTTTGTCTCGTAATGATGGACATCAGCGTTATGGCCAGAATAGGCCCGGCGCTCATTATGCCCACCAGTCCGAAAGCGTTTTCTTCCGAGTGCTTACCGCCTTTCATCCTGGATAATCCTAGCCACAGCGCAAGAGCAAAGGGGGTAGTTAGTGCGCCTGTGGTGGCGCCTGAAGCGTCAAAGGAGATGGCAATGAACTCTTCGGACACCAAAAAAACCAAAACCAGGATGATCCCGTAAGCCATAGCCATAAACTGGTTCAAGGGCCCGCCTCGGAGCATCCAGAACACGCCCAGGGATACCAGTACTCCGACGCCGGTGGATACCACATAGACTGTTACGAAAGAATTTAAAGTGCCCCCCGAGGCGGCCTCGATTTGGGAACCCAGGATGAGCAGGTCTGGTTCCGCTACGGTCACCAAAAATCCCATCAGGAAACTAAGTACGGCTATTTTCAAAAACGTCTTGGAAGTGGCCACTTCCCGTCCCATATGTTCGCCTATGGGGTTCATGGCCAGCTCCACACCCCACAGGAAAACGGATAGCCCGATCAACAGCATTATGCTGCCCACCAAAAATCTCATGACAACGTCTGTTTGGACGTTCACAGCGGCCAGGCAGAGGAACACCACCAGCACTATCACTGCCAGCAGAGTCCGGGTGACTTCTTTTGCTTTTTCGAACAGCAAGTTCACGAAGCTATTCCTCCTTGCCGCCGGGTTCCGTCTTGGCAATGCCGCTGGTCTCAGTGACAGGCAGGACAAACAGTATCCCGCTTCCAGGTTTCTCCAGCTCCAGATCGCGGAATATCTTTCCTTTGATTTGGATGGCTTTGCCTTCAGGCGCGATAATCATTACGATGTCTTTCTGAGGCTCTATAACCAGAGGAAAGAAAAAATCCGTGGGCACCCCGGCGCCCCGGCCATGAATCACGGTTCCTCCCACTGCGCCTGCCTCCGAAGCCGCCCTTATGCATTCTTTGCTGCGGCCTTTATCCACTATGGTTACGATGCATGAATGTGAAGGCTCCTCCCTGGTAGAGGCCTGCGTTTTTCCCCGTTGCCTCCGTTTAAAAGGGATCGTGAAAGCGATGCCGTGATTTTTCTTGGAAAAGGAAAAAGCCTCGCTGATGACATCGTGCAACCTTTCACCGAGCTCACCCGATGCCGGTATCATGAGAATCTCTTTGTGCGTTTTGGCAAGCCCCATTTTCTCCAAAAGCTTAGACTGTATGGTCCCCTCGCCCAGGAAAATGGTTCCGCCGGTTGCGCCGCATTCCTGCGCTTTACGCAAAACAGCGTTGGCCTTGCCCCGGCTTACGATCACAAAGAATAGTCCGTCTATCTTAATCACCTCCGGTTCCCACTTCTCCCAAGCAACGAAACGGCCTCAAACCCAAATCATCAATCAAACAATCATACCATGGATGGTAGGCACGTTTTGTGTCAGAATAAAGGCACAACGGCTGAACTGGCCGCAAGCGGAGGGTAAAAAGAATTGGCAAAAAGAAAATGGGAGCATCTTTTCATCTCCCCGTCCATGGGTCGTCCTCCAATACTGGACAGCCTCTATGATGATGAAGGCAATTTGAAGACCGGGCGCACATTGGGCCAAACCTATGCGTGCAGGGAGCTGTTTCCCCAGGGGCAAGTGCATTTCAGTCTGTCCTGGTTTTATGATGTTCCAAACGTGAACCCGATCATTGGCGAACATGTGCACAAGGAGGACGAGCTCGTTTTTTACATGCCGAGCTTCAACCACCAAGGTGACGATGTTAATGCGGTTTGGGGTGAGGCCACTGTTTGCATAGAAGGGGAACCTTACAAAGTAACCGACAATTGCTGTATATATGTGCCCGGCGGCGTGCCTCACGGGCCTTTCCTGTGGAATAGGGTGGACAGGCCTCACTTGTTTCTGACCGTGCTTTTGAGCGGGGACTATACCCGTTTGATAGACGGCCGTAGATACGTGCAGGTGAACGGGCAGTACATACCGGTTGACGAACCGGGAAAAGGGACTTGCAACCTGTGAGCCCTTGGTGCAGGCGTCAGTTTGATGCTTGACCGCTTGTTGTATCGTGTGCTCACCGGGGCGTGGGGCAGGTTCACCTTTCATCCCGGCCCCGGACCCGGGTGGGCGGGTGAAAAAACGGACTCTTTGGGGCTATACGTCCATATCCCTTTTTGCCGCTCTTTGTGTTCTTTTTGCCCTTACACCAAAACCTTGTATTCCCCGGAGTTGGCGACCAATTATCTGAAGGCGTTGGGCGACGAGACAGGGTCCGTGATTTCCCGATTGGATGGGAGAACAGTGTCATCCCTCTATTTCGGGGGCGGAACCCCTATGACCCTTCCGGCAGCCATCGAATCTGCAACAGCGGCTGTCGAGCCCCATTTATCCCAAGGAGCGTGCATCGGTGTTGAACTGCATCCTGGCGATGTTACCCCTGCCAACATAAAACGATTGCAGGCCCTGGGTGCTGTCCCGGGTGCCGGGTCAAAGGCTTCTATCATGGTGAGCCTGGGCGTCCAATCTCTAAGAGACGGCACACTTCGGAAGTTGGGCCGCGATCACGATGCGTCGGCAGCTTGGAAAAGTGCCCTGGCCCTGATGGATGCGGGGCTAGGTGCAGTTAACATCGACTTAATAACATGCGTCCCTGGACAGAACGGGGATGAAGTGACAGAAGACCTGGAACGATTGTTCCGCCTGGGAGTGGGACAAGTGTCTGCGTACCCTCTCATGGACTTTTCTTTTACCAGCCACAAGACATCCCTTTCTCCCTGGGGGCAGCTGCATACGCTTGGGGCTTTGGCGAAAATTGGTGAGGCTTGGGGTTATCGCAGATCCTCTGTTTGGACGTGGACCAGGCCCGGTTTTTCCAAATACACTTCTGTTACTCGAGAGCGTTTCGCAGGCATAGGCGCCGGCGCCGCAACATTTGTTGACGGTTATTTTGGTCTCAACACCTTCGATATTCCTTCCTACATCGATGCTTTGGCTAAATCTGCTTCTCCTGTGGCGCTTCACACGCTTCTTTCCCCGCCGGAAAACGCGTTGTACCGGTTATTTTGGCAGTGTTACGAGGGTGAGGTTGATTTCTTTTCCCCGGAAAACGAAGAAATCCCCGGCTTAAAACGGTGGGTTGGGATCGCCAAGGCTTTAGGACTGATACATCGGGACCCTCGTACAGGAGGGCTCCGCTTGGAAGAACGTGCCTTCTCTTTATACCACATACTGGAACGATACTACACCAGGGCATACATAGGCCGCCTGTGGGCCCTTTGTCGCAGCGAGGCTTTTCCTTCCCGGTCCTTTGTTCTGTGAGGCGGTGGGGGGGAATTCTCCGAAGATGGAGAAGAAGGTGATCAGATTCTCTTGACACAGAAAACAATCACGCATTGGGAGGTTGGTAGTTTGATACGAGAGACATTGCGTTTGGTCCAGGAGGAGTTTCGGCCCCATGCTGCGTTAAACGATGTGGCCAGGATAGCCTCTTTTCACCGCATTCAGTGCAGTCCCGGGATAAGGGATGCGGCGCTGTGCATCAAGTCACAACTGGAAGAACTGGGCATCTCTGTGGAACTCATGTCGTTCCCGGCCAAAAAAGGCGTCAGTTGGTGGTCTCAGCAAAGCTTTCCCGAGTGGGAGGCTCGAGATGCGGAATTGATTCTTTTGGAAGATGGGCAGCGGACCCGGCTTTGTTCCTACGCCGAATTCAAGACCTCGCTGGTGCAACGAAGCGCACCCACGCCTCCTGAAGGTTTGGAGACGAAGATAGTGTTGGTGGAAGATGCCGCAAATCCTAAAGCCTACGAAGGTCTCGATGTTGTGGGGAAACTCGTGTTTTCAAGGGGGGCCGTGGCCGATATCGCCGCTTTGGCTGTAGACAAATTCGGCGCTGCAGGCATCATCGTGGATACCATGCGAGAACAACCGCCGGTGAGAGAATATTGGGATCTCCCCGACGGACGCCAGTATCTCTCTTTCTGGCCCAGTGATCCGGATTCTCACAAGGCGCTGGGGTTTGTCCTGACTCCAAGGCAAGGACAGGTTTTGCGCAGACTCTTTGCTTCGGGCAAAAAAGAGCTGTCGGTTTATGCCCGGGTCGACAGCAGGTTTTTCGATGGACAGCTGGAAGTGCTGAGCGCCGCAATTCCAGGGGAAACAGAAGAAGAAGTGGTGGGCGTTGCGCACCTTTGCCACCCTGAGCCTTCTGCCAACGACAACGCTTCCGGATCGGGTGCCTTAGTGGAATCTTTGAGCGCCCTTTCCAGGTTGATTGCTCAAGGCCGTTTGCCCAAACCTGAGCGTACGATCAGATTTTTGTGGGTGCCGGAGATGACAGGTTCTTACGCGTACCTTGCAAACCACGAGGAAACCTTGAAAAGGACCGTCGCCGCCATCAACCTTGACATGGTCGGGGAGAACCAGGATTTGTGCGGCAGCACGTTTACTGTTGAGAGGCCCATATGCGCGCTTCCCGGGTTTGGTGGGGATCTGGCGGCTGCCATCCTGAGCCAAATGACCAAACAGACGGGCAACCTGGGCGGCACGCACAAGTACGCCATGTTTAGGTGGACGGTGGGTCCTTTTTCGGGAGGAAGCGATCATCATATTTGGGGTGATCCCAGCGTGGGGGTCACTTGCCCCATGCTCATACAGTGGCCCGACAAGTTCTATCACACAAGCGAGGACACCATTGACAAAGTAGATCCCCGAATGCTTGCGGTCGCGGGCGTGCTTACGGCAACTTACCTGTACACGGCTGCCACTGCGACTCCTGCCGATGCCGCGTACATCGCCGGAGAGATGGCAAGCCGGTTCGGCGGGGAAGTTGACGGCTTGCTCTCTACCTTGGTTCAAGGTGCCAGAGAAAAAGTTGGAGCTTTGTCCGGTGAAGAAGTTTCGGACCTTGCAGCAAGAGTCCGAAGGTCCGTGGAAAAACGGGTAGATTTTCTCGAAAGACGCAAAAAGGCCGACGTAGAGAGCCTCTTGAGACTTGTGAAAGATTCCGCTATGTTTTCCGCTGCCCGGACCGCTGCTCAAGCCCAAATATCAAGCACGGCTGCATTTCTCAAGGGGAAGGTTTTGAGGGATCTTGCAATTACCGTGGGCTTGGATGATGTTGCCGAGCTTCCCCCGGCCTGGGAGCCCGAAGAAACCGATGCGGCCAGGCGAGCCAAAAACATCGTTCCCCTAAGGGTGTACAGGGGACCTTTTTCCGGCATGGCAAGAGAGCAATCTGATGAGTACAAAAATAAGCTCAAGGCTTTTTCGGATAAGTACGGAGCAACTGGGCGGCAGTTTGGCCATCTGCAGTACTGGGTCGACGATTGCAGAACGTTGGACGAGATCGCTCATCTCATCGAAGGTGAAACAGGTATGTGGAACATTGAGGCGCTCGTCGAGTTACTGGATCTTATGGTCATGCAAGGCGCTCTTATCGTGAGACAGTAAGGCCACCTTCGGCTGCAGATTGTTCGAGGGGGAATGGTCCATGGAAACGGCGGCACTTATCGTCGTAGATGTGCAAAACGATTTTTGCCCCGGAGGGGCCTTAGGAGTAAAAGAAGGGGATAAGGTTATCCCTGTGCTCAACCGTTGGATTCGTGCTTTTGTGCAAAAGGGTTTGCCGGTGGCCTACACTAAGGATTGGCATCCTGAAAACCACTGTTCATTCCTGAAAGCGGGCGGAATGTGGCCCCCACACTGCGTTATGGGAAAATGGGGTGCGGAATTCCACAGGGAACTGGAACTGGCTTTCGCAGGTGAGACAGGCCGGTCCCCGGAAGCAAAACTGGCTCAGCCGGAGGTTGCGGTGTTCAAAAAGGGCTTCATGCCTGTCCGAGAGGCCTATTCGGGATTTGATGGAAGGCTGGATGCAGAAGAAGGCTCCCTTTCGTTATTTCAATGGCTCCGGTCCCACAGCGTCGTCAGAATTTTTGTTGGGGGACTGGCGACGGACTATTGTGTCAAAGCCACTGTGTTGGACGGAATCAAACTCGGCTTCCAGGTGGCGCTGGTGGAGGGCGGTACGCGGGCCGTAAACGTGAATCCGGGCGATGGAGAAGAAGCCATCCGGGAAATGTGCCAGTTAGGTGCGAAAGTCGCCGCAAATCCTGTTTAGCCCCGGGACCGGCGGGCAATCCTATGGCTCTTTGCGGCAGCTTTTGTATGTACCGGGCGCGCGCAATTTCGACCGCTTCTCCTGAAGGGGAAATGCCCGTTATTGACGAATGTTTATGTGATGATGAACCGCTTTTGCCGGATTTCCCATACGCGTCTTTCGGTGCGCTGGCAAAGCGGGGCTTTGCGTCGAGACCATTTGAAGTGATCGAATCAAGGAGGCGAGGCTTTGATCGTGGGTAAGAAGCAGTTCCAGGGGCTAATCTTGGGAGTTCCCAAGGAGATTATGAGCGGTGAAAAACGCGTTGCCGCCACCCCTGATACCGTCCGGAAATTTGTGTCCAACGGGGCAAGGGTTCTGGTGGAGCAGGCTGCGGGCGAGGGGTATTTTGCCTCGGATGACGATTACAGGCAGGCCGGGGCCGAAATTCTTGGTGACCCCAAAACCCTGTACTCACAGGCCGACATCATTCTCAAGGTAAAAGAACCCCAGTTTAACCAGGTTCTTAACTTGCACGAAGTGGACATGATGCACGGTGGGCAAGTGTTAATTACTTTCTTGCATCCTGCCGCGCCCGGCAATCACCGGATGGTATTGGATTTGGCGGCGAAAGGGGTTATCGGCCTTACTCTTGACGGTATTCCCAGGATTTCCAGGGCACAATCCATGGACGCATTAACCTCCATGAGTACCGTGGCGGGTTACAAGAGCGTGATTACGGCGGCTGACCGCCTGGCAAAGTTTGCTCCCATGATAGGAACCGCCGTGGGCCTCATTCAACCTGCAAACATACTTGTTGTGGGCGCCGGCGTCGCTGGGCTCCAGGCCCTTGCGACCGCCAAAAGGCTCGGCGCTGCAGTTTTTGCGGCGGACATCCGGCCGGAAGCCTCCGAACATGCCAAGAGCCTGGGGGCACGAGAAGTGGATACGGGTGTTCCCGCCGAAATAGCCATCGGCGAGGGCGGGTATGCAAATCGTTTGCCCGACGAATGGCTTGAAAGGGAACGGGAGGCCATAAGGGAAGCTGTCATAAAATCAGACATCGTGATACTGACTGCTTTGGTTCCCGGCAAGCTTGCGCCCGTCCTGGTTACCGAAGACATGGTAAAAAACATGAAGCGCGGATCTGTCATCGTTGACGTGGCCATTGACCAGGGCGGCAACTGCGCCCTCACCGCCGGCGGCGAAATCATCGAGAGGTACGGCGTGAGCATCGACGGCACGAAAAACATCCCCGGGAAGATGCCGGTGAGCTCCACCTGGATGTTTGCCAACAACGTGTACAATTTTGTCGCGGCGTTCTGCAAAGACGGAAGGTTTGAAGTCGATGTGCGGGACGAGATTATCAAATCTACCCTGGTCACGAGAGACGGACAACTGGTTCACGCCGGGGCGCGGGAATCTATGGGACTCAAATAACATCCTCGAGGAGTGGCCGGAATGGAAATCGTTTGGTTGTTGGTCGTGTTTCTGGTTGCGACGGGGTTAGGCTACAAAGTAATCAGCGAGGTGCCTCCTTTGTTGCACACCCCGCTTATGTCTGGGAGCAACGCCATATCCGGCGTGACCATTTTGGGGTCCTTGGTGTCAACGGCACTTGCGGCCGGCAGCGGAAATAGAATTCTAGGCTTTGTTGCAATTGTCCTGGCATCCGTAAATTTGGTGGGCGGTTTCTTGGTAACCGACAGGATGCTGAGGATGTTCAAGAACTAGGCGGGCGAGGTGCAGTTGTGGACA
>CAZYEC010000039.1:0-14816 GCA_964646385.1 uncultured Eubacteriales bacterium
TGCCGCCAGTCCCACCGGTCCCGTTAGCCACATTCCCCGGCTGTGCCCCGGAGAATCTCGAGGCCATGGGGCAGGACGGGAAGAATTGCCCGCAGGCTTTCGGCAACGCCTTTGGGACTCCCGGGAAGGTTCACGATAAGGGTTCGCTTTCTTATTCCGGCAATAGCCCTGGATAGCGCGGCTTTGGGGGTGTGTTTCGCCCCCTCGGTCCGCATCAACTCGGAAAGTCCGGGCACCAAACGCTCCACAGCTTCCAAAGTGGCTTCCGGGGTGACGTCCCGGGGGCCGAACCCGGTGCCTCCGGTAGTAAGGATGAGGTCCAGGCCGCGATCATCGGTCATCGAGCGTAAGGTTTGTGAGATGGACTCTATTTCGTCTGGGACCACGACGTACTCGCAAACATAGCCGAGGTTTCCTGCGCTTCCCACCAAATCCTTTATGACTTGAGCGCTCTTGTCTTCCCGCTCACCTTTGTAGCCTTTGTCGCTGCAGGTCAAAATTCCGATGCGGTTCCTGTTGTCCACCAGAATTTCGTCTCCTTTGCGCACGACGCCTCCTTTGAGCACTTTTGCAAAGATGCCCTCTTTGGGCATAATGCAATCGCCGGCTTGGTAGTAAATGGCACATTTGTGGTGGCAAACCTTGCCAATTTGAGTGACTTCAAGCAGCACTTCGCCCGCTGCAAGCCTCGTGCCCAAAGGGAGTCCCGCCAAATCGATGCCGCGGGTTGTGAGGTTTTCGCCGAAGTCGCCTTCTTTCACGTCAAGTCCCATTTCCCGGGTCCTGGCTATGCTTTCTTCCGCCAAAAGGCTGACCTGCCGGTGCCAATCACCGGCGTGGGCATCCCCGAGAAGTCCGTGCCCCGGTACGAACTCCGCTTCTCCCTTGTCCGTTTTCCTGGTCCCCTTGTGCTTGCTCAGACACACTGAGGTGATTCTGCCCACTGCCCTCGCCCTCCCTGATGAAGAGTCCGCTTTTCCCCCCGCTTTTTCTCACCAGCCGGATATCTGTTATGAGCAGTTCTTTGTCCACTGCCTTACACATGTCGTATACTGCCAGACAGGCAACTGCAACAGCAGTAAGTGCCTCCATTTCGGCGCCAGTCTTGGCCTCAACCCTGACGGATGCTTCCACCCTTACTCCGGGGCCACCGGCCCCTTGAGGGTCCAAATCAACTTTCAGGTTAACCCCTGAAAGGCCAAGTGGGTGACACAAGGGAATCAGGTCCGCAGTTCTCTTTGCCGCCATTATTCCGGCCAATTGAGCCGTGCCCAAGACATCGCCTTTGGGCATGTCCCCTTGGGCTATAAGGTCAAAAGTCGCCTGTTTCATCCTCACGAAACCTCTGGCCAAGGCTTCCCTGGGCGTCACATTCTTGACGCCGATATCCACCATCTGCACGCCCCCGTGAGGGTCAAGGTGGGTGAGCTCTCCGGGGTTTGGTCTGTCTTTCCGGTCGCCAACCACAACGGTCACCCTCCGATCTGGCACATGCGCCTGGCATTTTTTTGGTGAGCCCAAAAACCGTGACCCGTGGGTTTGTTTCTCACGGCGTCCAAGAAAGCCTCACGCAAACGGGTCGGCACACCCGCCCCGTCTTGATCTGCTTCGTCAGTTTTGTCCCGAAGTATTCTTTTAAGATCGATTTCGTAGTCCGACGCCAGGCAAGGCCTAAGTTTGCCGTCTGCCGTGAGCCTCAGCCTGTTGCAGCCTTTGCAGAACGGATGTGATAGGGCCGCAATGAATCCGACGGTGCCCAACGAGCCCGGTAGTTTGAAAGTCACCGCAGGGCCCGCCCCTTGGGGACGCCTTACACTTTTCAAAGGGCCGATCTTTTCAATTTTGGCCTTGACTTCATCCAAGGGAACGAAAACGGTTTTGTTGTTTTCCGGGTCCAGGCCCACGGGCATGACTTCAATGAAGCGCACGTGCAAAGGCGAGGTCAAAGTCAGTTTCGCCATTTCTTGGACCTCACCGGCGTTAACGTTTTTCATGACCACTACGTTGACTTTGACAGGGGAAAGGCCGGCTTCCACGGCGGTTTGCATTCCTTCCAGAACTGCCCCAAGATCCCCGATCCTGGTCATCTTTCGAAAAACGTCGGGATCCAGGCTATCCAGGCTGATATTCACCCTGTTCAACCCGGCGCTTTTGAGCGCCGTCGCGTACCTGGGAAGCAGGGCCCCGTTTGTGGTCATGGATATATCTGTGATTCCTGTATCTTTGATGGCCTTAATCAGTTTTGTGATACCTTTTCTTACCAGGGGTTCGCCTCCGGTAATCCGGATGTGAGAGATTCCCAGTTCCTTGGCGGCTCTCACCACTTCAATTATTTCCTCGTACCTCAGGATTTCTTGGCAGGGAAGGGATTCCACCCCCTCCGGGGGCATGCAATAAACGCAGCGCATGTTGCACCTGTCAGTCACAGAGATTCTGAGGTAATCGATGTTTCTGCCAAGAGGGTCTACCATTTTCCCATTCACGAACCGCCACCCCCTTCACTGTTGCCCCGTTCCGGCCATTGCGTCTTTCCCGTATCTCTCATGTCGTAGCCTCCAAGAGCCTCTATTCTCCCCTTGAATTCGGCGGTCCGGATGATGTGGAGCACGGCTTTTACTCCCGGATGATCGAGGTGTCTTACCGGAATCGCCAAGTCGTAGCGCTCCTCTCGCCAAGGGATGAAGTCCAGGCCCAAAGCCCTTGCAGCGGAAAGGATCCCCAATCCGACGTCGGCTGCGCCACTCTTGACCGACGCGGCCACCTGGGTGTGGGTATACTCCTCTCTTTCGTACCCCGAAATGCGGCGAGGCTCGATTCCGTTTAATCCCAGGACATAATCCAAGAGCACTCTTGTCCCGGAGCCTTTTTGCCGGTTTACAAACTGAACACCGGCTTTCAGCAAATCTTCCACCGTGCTTATGTCTCTGGGGTTACCCGGTTGCACCATAAAGCCCTGCATTCTGTGGGCCAGAGTTACAAGGTTCACGGGTGTATCGCAAAGATACTTGCAGATGTAAGGGACGTTGTATTGACCTGTCGCTTCGTCCAACAGGTGAGTCCCGGCCATATGGGCTTCCTCGCGGCGAAGGGCCATGATGCCGCCCAGGCTTCCCTGATTGGCCGACGAGAGACTCATTTCCGGGTGAGCATCTTTGAGCATGTTGGAGATGATGTCCAGGGAAATGTCGTGGCTACCGATGACAACCACCTGTCCCAGCACCTCGTTTAGGGGTTTTTCAAGGTGCACGTTCACTTTGCGGCCTGCCTGAATGCCTTCCGCACCCCCGGGAACCACAACCGTTCCATCGGCCCGGACCATGGAACTGGTCAAAGCCGCGCCACGCTTCATGGGCGTTGCTACGATCTGGTCGCCCACTTTGCCCAGTTTGACCTTGACAAATTCCGTTACCCCCATCGGGGAGGTGATGCTTCTTGAAAGAGTGGCGGGTACTGCTTCAGGTTCCGGCTCAATCAGGCCCAACATCCTTCGGACCAGTGGCCTGACGAAAAGGTTCATGGCCAACACCCCGGATGCCGGGTAGCCGGGAACGCCGATAACGGGCTTTCCCCGGATCATCCCCAGGACCACGGGCTTGCCCGGTTTGGTGGCCACGCCGTGGACAAGCACTTCGCCCAAGGACTCGACGGCCCGCGCCGAAAAATCTTCAGAACCGTGGGAAGAGCCGGCTCCGATGAGGACAATGTCGGAGTCACAGACGGCGGCATCCACGGATTCCACAACATCCGAAAATATATCCGGGAGAATCGGGTAAACTCTCGGCGCGCAGCCCCACTGTTTCAGCATATTTGCGAAGATGGTGGAGTTGAATTCCACTATCTGACCCGGTCCCGGGCGGGTCCCCGGGGAAACCAGTTCCGTTCCTGTGGGTATGATGGCGATTTTGGGACGCCTTCTCACGCTTATCGTGTCGATGCCCCCGGCCAGGATGGCCCCCAAATCCTGAGGCCTCAAAAGCGAGTTGGCCGGCAATATGAGTTCGGTTTCTACCATATCTTCGCCGTATACCCTGACGTTTTCCCAAGGAGATACGGGACCGATGATTTCCAGGTAACCGTCGCCCAAGTCGTGAAGCTCCTCCACCATGATCACGGCATCGGTGCCCGAAGGCAGAGGGTCCCCTGTGTCAACCCAAAAGGCGTCGGTGTCCACCAGAAGCTTTTTGGGAGAGGTCTCTCTGGCACCAAAGGTAGCAGCAGCTTTGACGGCAACCCCATCCATTGCGGAGGCGTGGTAATGGGGAGAAGACAATTTTGCGAACACGGGTTCAGCGGTGACCCTGCCTAAGCATCCGGTCACAGCCAAAGTTTCTCCGGGCATAAGCCCGGTGCCAACTGCCCGAAAAAGCCTGTGGCGGGCTTCTTGGTAAGGTACGTTGGAAAGAAATACAGTCCTGCCTTGTTCATCCCTCTGACTTTCAGGCCGCCTCATTTTCATGCCCCCACAAACCGAGTCTAGAAAAGCCGAACGTTTACCCACGAGCCTGCAATGAGGCCCTCTTTTTCCGAGGCAATGACGATTTCCCCGCGGGCTTTCAGCATGGTGGCTATCAAGCCCGATTTTCCCAGCACAGGATCGGCCCAGATTGTATTACCTTCTTGCCGAAGCGATACTCTTATGTGGTCTTCCCTTCCCGGGGCCGAGGCCAGGTTTCTGGACAGTCTGGCCCGGGTAAACCTTTCATTCTCATATCCCAAAAGGGAAGACAACTCGGACTCGGGTTCATTTCCTCCCGCCCCTGTAAGGGCGCGGATGACAGGTTTACAGAAAAGGTCGAAGCCTACCATGGCCGAGACAGGGTGTCCCGGAAGACCCATAACCGGTTTACCGCTGCAGATGGCCAGAACAATGGGTTTTCCAGGCTTCACCGCCACGCCGTGGACAAGCACGCCCGGGGGGCCCAAGTCGTCCAAAACGTTTGCCGTGACGTCCCGCTCCCCTACCGAACTACCGCCCGATACCATTACAATGTCCGCTTCCCGCAGCCCTTTTTCAACGTGTTTTCTCACTTCATCATAATTGTCCCGGGTTATTCCCAAAGGAACCGGCACTGCACCAAGTCTCGCGGCGGCGGCGGCGATGGTGTACGAATTGATGTCCCGGATCTGTCCCGGGGCGGGGGAAAATTCCGGGGGCACTATTTCGTCTCCCGTTGACAGAATGGCCACCCTGGGTTTTCGGGCGACAGGCACTGAGGCTGCTCCAAGAGCAGCGAGTCCCCCCACATCGGGGGCCCGCAGGACGCAGCCTTGCCCGAGGACCGTTTCGCCTGCAAGCATGTCTTCGCCCCGGTGCACGATGTTTTCCCCCGGGTAAGCGGGGGCCCTTATTAACACTGTATTTTCATCCAATAGGTCGGTGTCTTCTACCATTACGCACGCATCGCATCCCGTGGGGAGGGCCCCACCGGTGGGAATGCGGGCGGCTTGTCCCGAATGAAGGGATTTTGTTACTAACTCCCCCATGAAAACCTCAGTTGCGATTTCAAGCATAGAGGGTAGCGCTTCGGAGGCTCCAAAAGTGTCTTTGGCCAAAACGGCGAATCCATCAACAGTCGAGCGGGGGTAAGGCGGGATATCTTCCTTGGCTACAATATCGTTTGCCAGCACCCTACCGGCAGCATCTGCCAAACTCACTTGCTGTATTTCAAAGGGCGGGATCTGCCACGCCTGGAACAGCCGTGCCCGGGCTTCTTGTACGGACATGACATGGAAGAAGTCAATCATCAGAAATCCTCCCGACATGAAATTCTCTTGGCCCCGAAAACGGCCCAAAAGAACTCGCTACTCCTTTTCGAAAGGGAGGAGCCCGTTTCCAGACCTGCTCTGTCGACCCGTAACTATGGGCACACCGGTGGCAACGCCTTTAGGAATGAGGGCTCGGAGCACGCTTATACAGTATCAAGTATACTGCAATTCAGGGGTACCGCCAACTTGACGGGAGGCAAGCCGTTATCCGGTTGCGGGACCCGCCGGAAGGCGGAAGCAGGAGTGATGTTTAGCAAAACTGACAAATCTTCACGATTCCCACCGCAATCAACGCAAGGCCGGGGAAAACGCCACTTTGAGCCAGGGCTCTATTTCCTCCGGCCATTGTGCCCAAACGGCCTCCCAGCATCAAAAACAAAGGGCTTGCCACAGCTACGGCGGGCACCATCAACAAGGAGAAACCCGTAAGCGAGGCCCCGAATCCCGCCGCAAAGGCATCCAAACCCAGTGCCACGCCCAGTGCCACCGATTCCCGACCATCGATGGTTCCTGAAGAATCAATATCCGCAGCCAAAGGTTCCTGCAAAATCCTGGCCACAGGGCCGGACTGCCCCAACATTTTGCTTTTGGCCAAAATGGCCCCGATCCGGGCTTTGAAAATTTGCCAGACTCCCAACCCCAGTATTACGGCGCCGCCCCAAAAACGACAACAGGCGGCGTCCATCCACTGGGATAAAAAGCGACCCCCGTTCATGGATAACCCCATTAGAACGCCTGTAGCAAGCCCGATTCTTACTAAGGATGAAGCGGGGACTCTTAATCCCTTGGCCCCGTAGGCTGCGCCCACTATGGCCCCGTCTACGCTCACAGCTAATATCAGTCCTAAGTACGAAAACAGGTTACGGCAAAAAGACATCGGGATTTATGCACCTCCCGAGGATTTGCGGCGCCATGACTTACGGCTGACTATTGTACTCGGTGGGAGACTTTCTGGTTCCACAGTCCCCGGGTATGGCTGTTGGCCTTGTCGTTGCAGTATGATGTGGGCGGCAAAACGGCTCCGGCGGAGGGATTCGGGTGGACGTAGGTTTATTGGGAAAAGCCAAACCGGTACCCGAGGATGGGAAGCCCATTTCCGGCCTCAAGGTTTTGGTGACAGGGGGGGCGGGCTACATCGGCACCCACACTGTGGATGCCCTTTTGGAAGAGGGCTGCCGCGTGGTCGTTTACGATGACCTGTCCCGGGGCAATCCCCAGTCTGTTCCCGGCGTGCCTTTTGTACTCGGCAGGGTAGAGGACGAAAGGGCGGTGGGGGATGCGATGTTGAGGGGGAAATTCGATGCCGTGGTTCACTTGGCCGGGGAGAGTCTGGTGGGGGAGTCTTTGAAAGACCCCGGCAAATACTACAGGCGAAACGTTGTAGGCGGACTGTCTGTTTTGTCCGGGATGGTGAAGTTCGGCGTGAAAAAGATGGTGTTTTCCTCGTCCGCCGCAGTCTACGGAGTCCCCCGGGAAACGCCGGTTACCGAGAAAAGCCCGCTGAAACCCGTTAGCCCTTACGGGGAAAGCAAGGTCGCCATGGAACGGGCCCTCGCTTGGTTCGACGTTGCTTACGGGCTGAAATCCATATCACTCCGGTACTTTAACGCGGCCGGAGCACACCCGTCGGGGAAGATGGGAGAACAACATGAACCGGAAACCCACCTGATCCCTTTGGTCATAAAAGCCGCAGTGACGGGGGAGCCTGTTACGATTTTTGGGGACGATTATCCCACTCAAGACGGCACGTGCATCAGAGACTACGTTCATGTGACAGATTTGGCTGCCGCTCACGTTGCCGCTCTGAAGGCTCTTCACCGGGGTTGCCCTAGCCAGGCTCTGAACCTTGGCGCCGGACGGGGGTATTCCAATCTGGAAATCGTTGAAGCAGTGTCAAAATGTGCGGGAGTTCAAGTACCCTACCTCATGGGTCCGCGGAGAACTGGCGACCCTCCTGTCCTGGTGGCGTCAAATTCTCTTGCCCGGGAAGCCTTGGGGTGGCAGCCCCTGCACTCTTGCCTGGATGAGATCGTCGGGACTGCCTGGCGCTGGCACACAGGGCATAACGCCGAATAAAGGGGACACGGAGAAAAGGGCCGCAATCTTGGGCCAGGCGAGTCACTGCCATCGCGCCTTACGAAAACTTGTGCGATTATACCGAGTTTTGTGAAGGATGTTTCGCCTTCCATGCGGAATGAGTAGGGGTGGAAAGCGCAAGGGAGGCAATCTGTTTATGGGTGACAGTCCAATTTCACAGGTGTTGGAAGAGGCAACTGTCGGTGACTTGCAGAGCAAGATGGGGTCCGGTGAACTTACGGCCGAAGAGCTTGTGATGCTGTACATGGAACGAATTGCCGCCTGTGATGCTGGTGGGCCGCGCCTGAACTCGATCCTGGAGATAAATCCCGACGCCCTGGAAATAGCCTACGCTTTGGACGTTGAACGGTCCAGGTCAGGGCCCAGGGGCCCCTTGCACGGGATCCCTGTCTTGCTGAAAGACAACATCGACACCGGGGATAAGATGCACACAAGTGCAGGATCTTTGGCGCTTGCGGACTCAATCGCCCGGGAAGATTCTTTTGTGGCACGCAGACTTCGGGAAGCGGGAGCAGTTATTTTGGGGAAAGCCAACATGACTGAGTGGGCCAACTTTATGACCTCGGGGATGCCCAACGGTTACAGTTCCAGGGGCGGGCAAGTGCTTAACCCCTATGGACCAGGGGAGTTCGACGTAGGCGGTTCCAGTTCGGGATCCGGGGCCGCGGTTGCCGCAAATCTCGTTACTCTGGCGGTGGGGACAGAGACTTCCGGTTCCATCTTGAGCCCCGCTTCCCGAAATTGCTTGGTCGGGATCAAGCCTTCGATAGGTTTGGTGTCAAGAAGCGGGATAGTGCCGATATCCCACGTGCAAGACACAGCGGGGCCTTTGGCCCGTACAGTTGCCGATGCCGCCATATTGCTTCATGCCCTGGCGGGCAGAGATCCCAAGGATCCGGTCACTTCCGGGGGTCCCGGGTTTTTCGATTACGAAGAATGTTTGGATGCCGGGGGTCTGGACGGACTGCATGTGGGATATGTCCCTGCTCCCGGCGAAGGGCTTGACGAGGAGACCAGGGCGGTCGTGGATTCCGCCGTGCAAGTCATAAAAGACCTTGGCGCGAAAGTGTACCACGTGGCTTTTGAATTTCCCTCCCAATGGAGGTTCTTCGCTCTGACCCACGAGTTCAAGGTTGACCTTAACGCGTATTTGGCAAAGCTCGGCCCAGACAGCCCGGTGCATTCTCTGAAAGATGTCATCAAGTTTAACAGCCGCAATCCTGAAAAGACCCTCAAGTACGGGCAATCCCTTTTGGTGGCCGCAGAAGCCACCGACGGCACCCTAAGGCATCCAGAATACATCCAGGCGAGGCTTCACGATCTGCGGTCCTCGAGACAAGAAGGTATAGATCGCCTTCTTGCCCGGTACCGTCTCGATGTCATCCTTTTCCCCCAGATATTCGGTGCGGCTGTGTCGGCGCGGGCCGGCTACCCATCCATAGCTGTGCCTGCAGGTTTCGGGTCCGGCGGGCTGCCCTTGAACATTATGTTTACTGGGGGCAGATTCTCAGAACCGTTGCTTGTGAAAGTTGCTTCCGCTTTTGAGCAGGCCACCAAAGCGCGAAAGGCGCCGGTTTTGACTGTCGGCGAAAGAGCCGAGGGCTGACGGGCAGCACCCGCCCTGAAGGAGGGATGCACCCCAAGCCCTGAAAGGGGGAACCGGGAAGTCTTGGCTATGCCTCGTAATACTGCAGAATGGTTTTTGACAAGAGCCGCCATCTTTTTTGAAAACTTAACAGAAGCCGTAATTGTCGTTGCACCGTCAGGCGATGTGGTGTTCTACAATCAGGCCTGCGTGGATCTGACCGGCCTTAGAGAGCCCGGGAACGTCTACGATCCCGAGACCAATTTGCTGTTGTATCCCGACAGAAGGCCAGTGCCTCAGGAGGAACGCCCCATCGTGCGCCTTTTGGCCGGGGAAACCGTTAAAGACGCCAACTACATTGTGCTTCGCCCCGACGGTACGGAAAGACGTGCGGTTTTCAACGGTGCCGATGTGGCGCTTGACGGTGACACGGTAATCGTTGCCACCTTACGAGACGTCACTGAGGCGCACAAAAAAGAGGAATTGGGCAGGGACACCATCCATATTGTGTCCCACGATTTGAGGAATCCCTTGGCCGTCATAAGTGCCCAAGCCCGGATCCTGAAAGACTCGCTGACATCCATGGGACTGTGCCGGGAAGCCAAAGGCATGGAAGAGATTTCCAAGGCCGCAGATCGTATGGCAAGGCTCATACAGATACTGGTGGACTCAACAAGGGAGACTCCGAAGCCGTGGGCCATCTACGGGGAGCCCGTGCACCTTTGCGCCCTTGCCCGGAGGCTTGCAGACCGGCTCAATTCGATCCAACCGGGAAAAAGGGTGAGAGTGGAGGCTCCGG
Organism: uncultured Eubacteriales bacterium; assembly: GCA_964646385.1. Taxonomy (GTDB): domain Bacteria; phylum Bacillota; class Sulfobacillia; order Fermentithermobacillales; family Fermentithermobacillaceae; genus JAXGZG01. The sequence continues at coordinate 10,248 of CAZYEC010000039.1, forward strand.
ATCCGGTGCCCCACATTTGGGCCGATTCATCAAGGGTTGGACAAGTTTTGGAGAATTTGGTCAACAACGCCCTCAAATACTCGCCGCCCGAGACACCCGTGCTTGTGCGCGTGGTTCCCGGGGAGGCAGTGGTCACCGTGTCCGTAACCGACAGGGGGACGGGGATCCCTCAAGAGGAGATTCCCAAACTATTCCAACGTTTCTATCGCGGGTCTTCTTGCCGGGGGCCGGAAGGTTTGGGATTGGGCCTTTACATAGCCAGACGTACCGTACAGGATTATGGTGGGGAAATATGGGTCGAAAGCGTGCCTGGTCAGGGCAGCACGTTTTCATTTTCGCTGCCCGTCCGGCAACGAACAGGAGTCCCCTCTGAGAATCAAGAAACACAATCTCAAGGAGGTTGATCGTATGGTGGATATCCGGGAGCTCTTGGATTCTCGAAAAGACGAGTTTTTCAAAATAGCGGACGAGGTGTGGGAAGCCGCGGAGGTGGGGTTCCAGGAGTTTAAGTCCTCATCCGTACAAGCCGGTTATTTGGATCAAAACGGGTTTGCAGTTCAGAAGTCTGCCGGGGGAATTCCCACCGCCTTTGTGGCTCAATGGGGAAACGGCCGCCCTTACATAGGCTTTTTGGGCGAATTGGATGCTTTGTCCGGCTTATCCCAGGAACGCTCTTTTGAGAAAAAGCCGAGGATACCCGGGGGAGCAGGGCACGGCTGCGGCCACAATTTGTTGGGTACTGCCGCTTTGGGGGCCGCCCTCGGGGTAAAAAAAGCTCTGGAAAACGGGGGTATGTCGGGTACGGTAAGGTATTACGGGTGCCCTGCGGAAGAGCTCTTGGCCGGCAAAGTCTACATGGCTCGCCAAGGTCTGTTTGACGATTTGGATGTGGCCATAACCTGGCACCCGGGTTCCATGAACACGGTCCGTCTCGGAAGCGGGAACGCCTTAAATTCGGTAAAGTTTCGCTTTCACGGCAAGACCGCTCACGCGGCGGGAGACCCCCATAACGGGCGCTCGGCCTTGGATGCGGTGGAGCTCATGAATGTGGGGGCCAACTACCTGAGAGAACACGTGATCAACCAGGCTCGCATCCATTACGTAACGACTCAGGGGGGCGGCCAACCCAACGTGGTGCCCGCAGAAGCCGAGGTCTGGTATTTTGTCCGGGCCCCGCACAGGAATCAGGTTGAAGAGATTTATGGCCGGTTGCTCGATGTGGCCAAAGGCGCCACGCTCATGACTGGAACCACTTTCGACGTTAACTTTTTGACGGGATGCTACGAAGTTCTGCTTAACGAAGTTCTGGCTGATGTCATGTGGAAAAGCCTCCAGAAAGTTGGCCCCCCGGTGTTCGATGATTCTGACCTCGAATTCGCCAGAAACCTTCGCAAGACTTTTGACCCGGCGTCTCTTTCTGCCATGATGAAAAGCTCTGATTTTGCCGAATTCAAAGATTTGCAGGATCAAGTTTTGCACATGGGGCTCATGCCTCCCAGGGGCAAGGGCAGGTCGGGAGGAGGCTCCACAGACGTGGGCGATGTGAGCTGGATAGTTCCTACGGTTCAAATGTCCGCTGCTACTGTGCCTTTGGGATGCCCGGGCCACTCGTGGCAGAATTGCGCTTCATCGGGTCATCAGATCGGCAAGAAAGGAATGATGGCAGCGGCCAAGACCATGGCGTTATGCGCCATGGATCTCTTGGAAAACCCACAAATAATTGAGGCTGCAAAAGCCGAGTTTTTGGAGAAGACCAAGGATTCTCCCTACAAATGCCCGTTCCCGGCCGGAAGGCCTTTCCCTCTTGACGAGTTCTTCAAGTGAAAGGTGCGGGGATTACCTTCTGCCGTCTTTGCGAATAATAGTTGCGGTCAACGAAGCGAAGAGGAGAGGGAGTCCCCGTGAGCCGCAACGGAATCGGTGTTGTGGAAAGCAACAGACTGGCAAGCCAGCGGTCACCGTACCTGCTTCAGCATGGGAAAAACCCCGTAGACTGGTACCCCTGGGGCAAAGAAGCTTTTGAAAAGGCCCGTTCCCAGGGTAAACTCATTTTTTTGAGCATCGGTTACAGCACCTGCCATTGGTGTCACGTCATGGCTAGGGAGTGTTTTGAGGACCCTGAAATAGCCCGAGAGCTCAACAAATCTTACGTTTCCATCAAAGTTGACAGGGAAGAACAACCCGATGTAGATCATATTTACATGAGGGTCTGCCAGATGCTTACCGGGAGCGGCGGGTGGCCGCTTACGGTCATCACTACCCCCGACAAAAGGCCGTTTTTTGCCGGGACTTATTTTCCAAAAACGGGCAAGTTCGGGCTGCCTGGGTTGCTCAACATTCTGCAGGTCATAAGCGAGGCTTGGGAAAAGGATAAAGAACCCCTTCTTTTGCAAGCCGACAAGATTTTCCGGGGGCTTAGCGGCGACGAAGACGTTCCTCCCGGGCCACAAATCCCGGGAGACTGGCACAGCAAAGAGGTGTTGGAAAACGCTTTTTCCCGGTATTCGGTTTCTTTTGACGAGGACTGGGGTGGGTTTGACGCTGCGCCCAAGTTCCTGACTCCCCACAATCTCTTGTTCATGTTGCGTTTTTGGCGGCGAACGGGCCGGAAGAAGGCGCTGCACATCGTGGAAAAGACCGTGGTGGAAGCATATTCTGGCGGGGTGTACGATCATTTGGGCTTCGGCTTTTTTAGGTACGCCACCGACTCCCGCTGGCGGACGCCTCATTTCGAAAAGATGCTGTACGACAACGGATTTTCCTTGCAACTGCTGTGTCAGTTGTACCGTGTCACCAAAGAAGAGCTGTATAAAGATATGGCGTTTGAAGTTGTTTCCTTTTTGGCCGATGAAATGAGGTCTCCTGACGGGGCCTTTTATTCAGCCATCGACGCGGAGTCCCAAGGGAAAGAAGGCGAGTTTTACCTTTGGAAGCCCGGGGAAATAACGGCCGTTTTGGGTAAGGGCCAAGGTGAGGCCTTCTGCGAACGGTACGGAATAACCTCTCTTGGGAAATCTGACGGCAAGTCCGTGCCGTACCTGCCCAAACCCCGGACCCGCAAGGGGGTGTCTTCTTGGCAGGCGACGGAACTGACGACGGAACACATACCCAGGGACAGTCTTTTTGAAGGGCTGCGACAAAAAATGCTTTTGGAAAGAAACAAACGCGCTCGCCCTTTCAAGGACGACAAAATTCTTACGTCCTGGAACGCCATTGCGATATCTGCCTTGGCCCAGGCGTCCTGCGCCTTCGGCAGCGAGTTTTGCTTGGAACTATCCGAAAAGGCCGCCTCGTTTATCTTGAACCATCTTGCAAAGGACGGGGAGGTTTACAGGCGTTACAGGGACGGTCACGTTGATTATCCGGGTTATCTGGACGACTACGCTTATTTGGCCCGGGCTCTTTTGGATCTGTATCAGGCAACTTACAAAACCGGCTATCTTGAAACCGGGTGCAGCCTCACGAGGCAGACGGTGAACAAGTTTTGGGACCCTGTGTCCCCGGGCTTTTTCCTCACCGGGTCGGGGCGCGACGACCTTATCCTGAGGCCGAAAGAAACCAGCGACGGAGCCATACCTTCCGGAAACTCCGTGGCCATCATGAACCTTTTGCGCGTATCTCATCTAGGCGCGGGATACGACGACTACGAAATCAAGGCCCGGTCCGCCATGGAAGAAATGATTCCTGCGCTGAAGAAAAACCCCATGAGTTACGGATACTTGCTGTGCGCCCTCCAATATGCCGAGGAAGCCCAAGATATTACGGTATGGGGGAAAAAGGAAGACAAAGGCGCTCAAACCCTGCTTAAGTACATTAGGAATTTGTACTTGCCGGAAACCCAAATTATTTTTTCCCCAGACCAAGCCGCGCTTGCCGGGGAAACGCCCGCAGATTTACCTGAGCGGCCCCAGGTTACCATCTGCAGGAACAAGGTGTGTGGGCCTCCAATCGCCGACATTCAGGATCTTCAAAAAGCTCTGATGAAAATACCTGCACCTATTGCCCCCGATTAACATTATCTGCTACCGTTTTAATTGCCGTCATTTTGCAGCATTTCCGGGCTTTTCCGAACCCACATAACCCAATTCTGTTTTGCACCGCGTTTGTAGAAAGGAGAACCGAAGGATGAAGACAAGCTGGGATCGCTATTTCAAGTATGATGAACTGACTCAGTTTCTAAGAGAGCTTGAATCGGACCACCAAGGCCTTTGTGCAGTGTATTCCATAGGCAAGACCTGGCAGGGGAGGGACATCTGGTGCGCCGAGATAACCGGTCCGGGGGGCGCCGCATCATCGAAGCCCGGGGTTTACCTGGACGGCAACACCCACGCAGGCGAGGTCACCGGTTGCATGATCTGTCTTTATACCGCGCAGTATCTGTTGCTGAACTACGGAAAAGACGAGAAGGTAACATCCCTTTTGGATACCAGAACCTTTTACATTGTCCCCAGACTATCCGCCGATGGGACGGAGCTGTATTTGACTGAGCCCTACATCCCCAGGTCCAGCATTCGTCCGTATCCCCATCCGGATGATCAGGATGGGCTCTACCCCCATGACATAGACGGT
>CAZYEC010000040.1:0-14533 GCA_964646385.1 uncultured Eubacteriales bacterium
GGGGGACAGGCACTGCCCATGGGTAGGTGACTTGGTAATAGGCACCGCCGGTGGTGAATAGAATCGGAACCCCTCGCCCATGGTGAGGTTTTTGGGGGACAGGCACTGCCCATGGGTAGGTGACTTGGTAATAGGCACCGCCGGTGGTTGGCTCACATCGGCTCACATCGGATCGGGTCAGATCAGACCAGATCAGTCCCAAGTTTCACAGCCTCGCCTCGTTTGTGTGGTATTCTATAGTCGTATTTTATATAAGTGAGGACGAGCAGCAGTTCGTCTACGGATTTTGCGCGGTGGTGGACATATGTCCTTGATGATTGTTGTGGGCTGGCTCCTGGACATTCTGAGCCTAAAAGGAGCGTCCCAACGGATTTTCGCAAAATACGCTTCAGCAAAAGAGCCTGCGTACCCGGTTCACAGGGCCATATGGGCGCTGCTTGAATCCGGCGAAAGAAACCGTGCCCGGGAATTAGCGAAAGCGCACTGGGAGAGGTCCCATTCCCCCAGAACGGGTAGAGATCTCATCCACGTTTATATGCTGGACAAAGATTACGATTCTGTCTTTTCGGTTGCCCGGGAATTGGCCCACCGCAACCCCGGGTCCCCTTGGTTCCGTCTCCTTGTGGCAGACAGCGCCTATTTCTTTCAAAACGATCCTCAAAAAGCCCTGGAACTCTACCAAAGCGCAGATCCTGTTTGCCAAAAGTTTCATTGGCGCCACTACTCCATGTCCGTAGTGCTGAAACGGCTGGCCATGGTGTACAGGAGGCTGGGCGACGACAAAAACCTTGAGGAAACATTGGAAAGACACTTCCGGGAGAAGCCGTCCAATTACCGGGACAAGGAGTTTGTGGAGCTCGCCCAATTCCGGTTGAAGCGCGGTGATGCAGACGGGGCAAAAGAGGTTCTAAACTGGGGATTCCAGGCGAGTAAGTATAGCCGTGTCCTGCGTGAGCTGTGGGAAAGCATGGGATTTGGCCCGGCGCCGCCGGTTCCTTCGCGCATAGCAAAAATACCCGACATGACGGGGGTAACCAAAATACCGGTCCGGACGAGACTTCTTGTGGAAGGGGATGACCCCGCGCAGACCGTTCGGGAGTTTGCCGGTGAGGATGTTCAGCCCGGGGATGTCGTGGCCATTTCGTCAGCGGTAGCGGCCATTATGGACGGCAGGATGCTCATGGAAGGGGCGGCGCCTATTTCCTGGACCGCAAGGTTTGTCTCGGGTCTCATCGCGCGCCAGCACCGGACCGGCGATTGGGACGCGTCCGCGCCTATGGCCAACTCATTATCGGTACAAGCGGCCCTGGAAGAAGTGGGAACGCTTCGAATTTTGGTCGCCGCTTTTTTGGGCGGGATAGGAAAACTGTTTGGCAAGAGAGGCTGGTTTTATTCCATAAGTGGCCCCCAGGCGGGCCAGATCGACGATATATTGGGAGCCTTGCCCCCTTACGACTATTACGTGATCATGGGGGTGAAGGACGCCCACGCCACCGCCGACCGGATTGCCCAAGCCCTTGGTCCCGAAATCCGAGCGGCAATCGTGGATGCAAACGATTTGGGGATCGCGTGGGCAGTCGGCTATTCCAAAGGTGTGGACCCCAGAGAATTGGAACGCATGATGGCGGACAATCCGGCGGGCAACGCCGAAGAACAAACGCCCGTCGTGATAGTAAGGAAATCGTCTTTTGGAAGACGAAAAGGGTTGGAAGGAGAGGATGCCGAATTCAATCCCTGAACGGTTTCGTTCCGGTTTGCCCGTTTGAGTCTGGGTGGCGGGTGACCGCAGGTTCGAAGCACGTTCCCAATAGAGGGCGAATGATGGCAGCAGGAGAGTCTCGCAAGCATCGGGCGCCGTAGGAGCAAGGGTATCGACCCGAACCTCTCAGGCACAAACACTGTTGCCGGACGCATCCCTGGAGAGCAGATGCGGTGGCAGAAGCGACCGCACAAAAGCACCAAAGGGGTTAACTTGCCGTGTCGTTTGTGGCAGGGACTCTCTCAGGTAAAAGGACAGGGACAGGGAAGGCCGGTGGCTTCCGTGTCCCTTGTTTGATCGCTTGCTGAAGATTAAGGGGAAGGCTACTGGCAAAACGGCAGGAAAGTTCGGGAGGTGGGATGAACAACCCAATTGGACAGAAATCCAATTGGACTGCCGGCATGTCAGCCAATACGCAGGAGGTGAATGACTAAAGGTGGCGGAAAAACTTAAAAGAACACCACTTTACGAGACCCACCTTAAGTACGGGGGAAGGATGATCGATTTTGGAGGCTGGGAGCTCCCGGTCCAGTACAGCAGCATAAAGGAAGAGCACCGGGCCTGCCGCGAGGAGGCGGCCCTCTGGGACGGCTCCCACATGGGGGAAATCCTGGTCGAAGGGAAAAACGCACTGGCATTCTTGCAGATGATCATGACCAACGATATATCCAAAGGCAGCCCCGGAAGGGTTGTGTACAGCCCCATGTGTTATCCCGACGGCGGGGTTGTGGACGATTTGATGATAGTCTGCCTGAAAAACGGGTATTTGCTCGTGGTCAATGCGTCGAACATCGAAAAAGACTACGAATGGTTGGTTGGGGCGGCCCGTTATTTCCACGATGTGAAAGTGACCGACCAATCCGATGAAACGGCTCAGGTCACGTTGCAGGGCCCCAACTCGGAGAAAATTCTGCAGCCGTTGACAAAACACCCCGTGTCCAAACTCAGATACTACCGGGCGGCCGAACATGTGGATGTGGCGGGAATCGATTGCCTGGTCACCAGGACAGGTTACACCGGCGAAGACGGGTTCGAGCTGTATTGCCAAGCGACCGAGGGCCCGGTTTTGTACGAGACTGTTTTGGAAGCGGGCGACCAGTGCGGCCTCATCCCGGCGGGGCTGGGGGCCCGGGATACCCTTAGGTTTGAGGCTTCAATGCCTTTGTACGGACACGAACTCAGCCCCGAAAGGGGTCCTTTGGGGGCCGGACTCGGAAGGTTCGTGGCCTTCAACAAAGACGCGTATTTTGTGGGGGCCCATGCCCTGATGGAAGAACGGGAAAATGGCGTCAAGGCAAGGCTGGTTGGGTTGAACATGGTGGGCAAAGGAGTCCCTCGAAACGGCTACAAGGTGTTTGACGGTGGGGGAGCCGAGGAAATCGGTTACATTACCTCGGGCAGCTATTGCCCCACTTTGGACAAATATCTGGCAATGGCTTATGTCCCCGTGGACCACAGTCAGGTGGGAACGCAGGTTACGGTAGAGATTAGGGGCAGAAAAATCGCGTCCGAAGTCATCAAAATGCCATTTTACCGCAGGGAGGTCAAAAAATGAGTTATCCGTCTGATTTCAAGTACCAAAAGAGCCACGAGTATGTGAGAGTCGAAGGCGACGTAGCGTATTTTGGCATCACGTCCCACGCCCAAGAAGCCTTGGGCGACGTGGTTTTTGTGGAACTCCCGGAGGTGGGAAGGGAACTCAAGCAGGGGGAAGTGTTCTGCACCGTGGAGTCCGTGAAAGCGGTTTCAGACTGTTATGCCCCGGTCTCCGGGAAGATCGTAGAAGTCAATGAGGAGCTGGACAGCTCTCCCGAACTGATTAACTCGGATCCTCACTCGGAAGGTTGGATTTGTGCTGTGGAGATGGATGACGCTTCCGAACTCCACTCTCTTTTGGATTCCGAGGCTTATGAAAAGCATGTGGAAGAGGAAGGCGGCCACTGATGAACTTTTTACCCAATACCGACAAAGACAGGGAGGCCATGCTGAAAACAATAGGCGTCGGATCAACGGACGAGCTTTTCAGCGATATTCCCCCCGATCTCCGTTTTAGAGGATTGCTGAACATACCGCCGGGTATGAGTGAGCACGATGTGGCCAAACATGCCCGGGAGCTGGCTTCCAAAAACGTGAGCAAAGACTACGCCTGTTTCATCGGGGCAGGTGCCTACGATCACTACATTCCGGCGGTGGTCAGGCATGTCTTGGGACGGTCGGAGTTTTACACGGCTTACACGCCTTATCAACCGGAAATCAGTCAGGCGGTACTGCAGTCCATTTTCGAGTACCAGACCATGATTTGTGAACTTACGGGAATGGCTGCCTCCAACGCCTCCATGTACGACGGCGCTTCGGCGGCAGCGGAATCTGTAACCATAGCCGCGGGGCTGACCAGGCGCAAAAAGGCCTTGGTGTCCCGCACGATTCATCCCGAGACCGTGACAGTGACTCAGACTTACGCAGTGGGCCACGACATCCAAGTGAGCACCGTGCCTGTGGAAAACGGCGTTACGTCGTTGGAAGCCCTCAGGAACCTGCTCAAAAACGACGTGGGCAGCGTGCTCATTCAGCAGCCCAACTTTTTGGGCAATTTGGAACCGGTCGACGAGATTTCGAAGATGGCCAAAGAGGCGGGGTCGGCCCTTATAGTCTCGGTGAACCCCATGACGTTGGGGCTCCTCAGGCCACCGGCCCAATACGGTGCTGACATAGTGGTGGGCGAGGGCCAGGTTTTCGGCAATCCCATGGGTTTCGGCGGGCCTTACCTGGGAGTGATGGCCGTCTCCGACAGATACCTTCGCCGCATGCCGGGACGCCTTGTGGGCATGACCGAGGATGTACGGGGTCAGCGGGGCTTCGTGTTGACGCTTCAGACAAGGGAACAACACATCAGAAGAGACAGGGCGACGTCAAATATCTGCTCGAACCAGGCATTGAACGCCCTTGCTGCAACAGTGTACCTTTCCTGGCTTGGCAAACAGGGTATCGCCGCCCTGGGCGAACAGTGCGTCAAGAAAGCCCATTACCTGGCCCAAAAAATATCCAGAATAGATGGCTATTCCGTTCCTTGGAGAGGCCTTTTCTTCAACGAATTCGCCGTCAAATGCCCCGGAAATCCCGAGGATATCCTGTCGTCCCTTTTGGACAAGAAGATTTTGGCAGGCTATCCCTTGGGCCGGGCTTACCCGGAACTCAAGGACCATTTGTTGATAGCGGTCACCGAAAAAAGAACTAAACAAGAGATGGATGGGCTTGTGGCCGGATTGGAGGGATTGGCGTGAGACGCTTGGAGCCGTTGATTTTCGAAGTCTCAAGTCCGGGCCGCAGGGCTTACTCTCTGCCGGAACTCGAGGTGCCCGACGTGTCTTTGGATGAATGCTTGCCTTCAAGGGAACTGCGCACGGAGGCTCCGGAGCTTCCGGAAGTGTCCGAAATCGACCTGGTGCGTCACTTTACGCGTCTTTCTCAGTTGAACCACGGCGTGGACATAGGCTTTTACCCGCTTGGATCTTGCACCATGAAGTACAATCCCAAGGTTAACGAGGAAGCGGCGAGCCTCCCGGGTTTTACCGACATCCACCCTTATGCGCCTGAAGAAGTAGTGCAAGGCGCTTTGGAACTCATGTACAACGCGCAAAACTACTTGGCGGAAATAGCAGGTATGGACGAAGTAAGTCTTCAGCCTTCGGCGGGGGCCCACGGGGAACTGGCCGGTATAAACATCATCAAGGCTTACCATCGTTCCAGGAACGATAAGATAAGGGCCAAGATCTTGGTTCCCGACGCTTCCCACGGGACAAACCCGGCTTCGGGGGCTTTGGGCGGTTTTCAAACCGTCACGATTCCTTCCAATGCCAGAGGCGGCGTGGATATAGAGGCATTGGAGAAGATCATGGATGAGACCGTGGCGGGCCTGATGCTGACCAATCCCAATACTCTGGGACTTTTCGACGAGAATATCCGGGAGATCGAGAGAATCGTTCACGGAAAAGGCGGCCTCTTGTACTACGATGGCGCCAACGCCAACGCTATCCTGGGTATCAGCCGGGCAGGGGATATGGGGTTTGACGTTTTGCACTTCAACCTCCATAAGACTTTTGCTACGCCTCACGGGGGCGGCGGCCCGGGGTCGGGCCCGGTTGCCGTGAAGAAACTTCTGGCCCCGTTTTTGCCCGTGCCGGTGGTGACTTTCGACGGGACCAAATACCGCCTCGATTACGACAAGCCCCAAAGCATAGGGCAGATGAAAGCCTTTTACGGGAACTTCCTGGTGGTCGTGAAAGCCTACTTCTACATCAGGTCCCTGGGGCCCGAGGGGCTTAGGAAAGTCAGCGAAGATGCGGTGCTCAACGCCAATTATGTCCTCCGGCGCATCGTTGAGTACTACGATCTGCCCTACGACAGACACTGCATGCACGAGTTTGTGGTGTCGCCTCAGCGCATAAAAAGGGAAACCGGCGTTCGCACTTTGGACATTTCCAAAGGTCTGCTGGATTACGGTGTGCACCCGCCCACCAACTATTTTCCCTTGGTGGTAGACGAAGCCCTCATGGTTGAGCCCACCGAAACCGAATCCAAAGAGACTTTGGACTATTTCGCCGATGCTCTGATAGAAATTGCCAAGGAAGCTTACAGGAATCCCGAAAAGTTGAAAACCGCGCCCCACACTACCGTAGTTGGAAGGCTGGATGAAGCGGGGGCGGCCAAGAATTTGAGGTTGCGCTGGAAAAAGCAGACCGCGGACTAGAAGATGGCTATTGAAAGAAATCGGTGAACCCAATGAAGCCGGGAACGTCGGGAGAGGGGCCGATCCTCCTCCCGGCTTCCCGGGGGACAAGTTCCCGCCGAGCCAGTGCTGTCGCATCCGGGTTGCCGGCAGGAAATTCCGTGCCCATGGCCACGTCGCGCGAGAGAGGAGCCGTAGGACCCTGGAAAGGTTTGAACCTGAGATTTCCCGGACTCCGTCCGAATTGCAGAATCTGCTTGAAAGGGCCTGGCACCGCAGACAAGAATCAAGGCCCGGAATCTTCCAGGCAGTCTACCCCGTGAAGACTATGCCGGTGAGCGTAACAGGAACCCGGTGCGCCCTAAACTGCTCCCATTGCGGCGCTCACTACTTGGAGCATATGGTTGACATAAAGGATCTGGAGCGCCGAGTGTCTGTCAAGAATCCTTCAAGCCTCTTGGTGTCCGGTGGCTGCAACTCCTGGGGCGAAGTGCCCCTTAGGCCCTTTTGGGAGCGGATAAAAGCGGTTGAGGGGCTGCGCCTGAACGTCCACCCGGGCGTGATCCCCAAGGATTGGGCCAGAAAACTTGCCCAAGAGGATATTGTAATCTCTTTTGATTTTGTCTTGGATGATGAAGCGATCTCCTGGGCTTTCAACGGCAATTGGACCAAGGACGACTACATCGAGATTTTCGACGAGCTTGGGGGCGGCAAGGCGCAAGTTGTGCCCCACATCCTGGTGGGACTGAGAAAAGGTGTGGTTCTGCGGGAATACGATGCCCTTGAACACCTTTTGTCCAGGGGCGTCAAGAAAATCATTTTCATCGTCTTTATTCCCACCAGGGGAACTCGCTGGGAACATCTTTCGCCCCCGCCGGTAAAAGACGTCGTAAAATTGTTCGCGTGGACCAGAGCCAAAAGCCCTTCTTTGGATATATCCTTAGGCTGCATGCGGCCGAAAGGCAAATACCGGCGCCTGTTGGATCTTTACGCGGTTCGCGCCGGGGTCGACAGAATAGTCGTGCCTCATCCGGAAGCGGTGACGCTTGCGGCTAATTTGGGCCTTAGGGTCGCAAGAAGGGAAGAGTGTTGCGCATTTGATTGGTGAAGTAGGAGTATCCTTGGGGACCGCGGTTCTGTTGGGGCTATCCAAAGCAAAGCTTTTTGAAAAGCCCACGACTGCCCATTTTTTGTTGGGGGACAGGTGCGTTAACGACTGTGCTTTTTGCGCTCAGGCTAAGAACAGCCGCAGCCTTCCCAACTACCTTTCCAGAGTGGCATGGCCAAAGTTTGTCTGGGAGGAAATCGAGGAGCCTTTGACCCGCTGCCTTGGGGATAAGGTGTTTTTGAGGGTCTGCGTTCAGACGGTGGAATGTTCCGAGGGGACCGGTTCCGCTCTTGCCTTTATACGGAAGGTGCGTTCCGTGTCCCGGGATGCGGAAATCAGCGCCTGCATCACCCCATATTCTATGTCCCGGGTTGAAGCGTTTTTTCGCGCCGGAGCGTCAAGAGTGGGGTTACCGGTGGATGCGGTCACACCCTCTATCTTTCGCAGAGTCAAAAAGGGATCCGCAGATGCCGCATGGGCTGTTTTGTGTGAGGCTTCCCGAAAGTTTTTGGGCAAGGTGTCAACCCACTTCATCGCGGGCTTGGGCGAGACCCAGGAGGAAATGGTGGGGGCCATCGTGAAGGCAAAAGAGAACGGAGTGACAGTGGCCATGTTCTCTTTTACGCCTGTGAGAGGCACGGAAATGGAGAAGGCTTTGCCCCCTCAGCTTTCCTACTACAGGCGAATTCAACTGGCGGCTCATTTCCTCAAAAGAGGCGGGAACGCCAGGGATATCCGGTTTTCCAATGGAGAAATCGTTGGGATCGCCTTTGCAGATCCCCGGTTCCGTCAAGAGATCCGCCAGGGCCGCCCTTTTATGACTTCGGGGTGTTTGGGCTGCAACCGCCCTTATTACAACGAGAGGCCCGGGCAAGACATGTTGAATTATCCCAGGGCCCTTTCGGCGGATGAAGCGGTTCGGGCTCTTGAAGAAAGCGGCCTTGTTTTAGGTCATTGGGGGTTGGAATCGGAGGGAGGTCGATCTAGGTGAAAATCCGGTATATTTCCCATGGGCACCTGAAAGGTTATGACAACATGGCGGTAGACGAAGCCATCCAAAAGGCGTGCGAAAGAGGGAATGTGCCACCTACCCTAAGGTTTTACCAGTGGGAACCTGCATGTTTGTCTTTGGGCTATTTCCAGGACGTTGGGAAAGAAGTTGACTTGCGGGGGTTGTCCCAAGAAAGCGTCGATCTTGTAAGGAGGCCTACCGGCGGCAAGGCCGTGCTGCATGACGACGAGCTTACCTACAGCGTGATCATCTTGGAAAAGGACTTGCGGGGTTCCGTTTTGGAAACCTATTACGAGATCTCCAGGGCCCTGGTGGAAGGGCTCCGGGTCTTGGGGTTGCAAGCGAACATGGCCGCACTTGAACGTGGGGCGACTTCAAGGGATGCCAGGTTCAGGCAAGCGGCATGTTTCTCCGCCCCGTCTTGGTTCGAAATAGTGGCGGACAAGAAAAAGATTGTGGGTTCGGCCCAGTGCAGGAAAAACGGAGTTATACTTCAGCACGGTTCGATCCCTTTCAATTTCGACGCGGAGAAGATTGTGAGGTGCCTGCGGACGTCTTCTGAGGAGCACGCAAAGCGGGCGGCGGCCATGTTGGCCAGAAAAGCGGCGGGGATCTCCCAAGCAATGCAACGCCGGGTATCCAGGGGGGAACTTGAGTCTGCTTTGTGCAAGGGGTTTGAATCGACCTTGGGTTGGGAGATTGACCGGGGGGATTTGACGGCTGAGGAGTCATCCGAAGCCCGGGAACTGGTTGGTGAAAAATACGGCAATGAAAAATGGACAATGGAAAGGGGCCGTCTTGAGGCCGAGCTGTTCTGATGTTCTGAATCCAGGGGGGTAGGTCATGTTCGACGTAGTGGTTGTAGGCGGTGGGCCGGGAGGTTACGTGGCCGCCATAAAGGGCGCCCAATTGGGGGGAAAGATCGCTCTCGTGGAAGGCGAGAGCCTGGGGGGGACTTGCCTTAACGCGGGCTGCATTCCCACCAAAGCTTTGGTGCATTCGGCTTCTATATTGAACTCGGTTAAAGAGGCAGGCCGTTTCGGGGTTGTCGCCAGAGAAGTTGGGGTTGATCTCGCCGGCGTAATGGCGCACAAGGACAAAACGGTGAGTGGGCTTGTAGCAGGTGTTGAGGGGCTTTTGAAACGAAACGGGGTGGCGGTGTACAAGGGTTGGGCCACGGTACCTGCGCCGGGGCGAGTTGAAGTGGCTGCCGCCGGTGGTTCAACAGAGGTGTTGGAGACTAAGAATATCATTTTGGCCACAGGTTCGGTGCCTAAACTCATACCCTTGCCGGGCGATAGTCTGTCCCACACCATTTCTTCCGACCAGGCGCTCAGCTTGAAAAGTGTTCCTGAAAGGCTGGTGGTGGTGGGTGGGGGCGTCATAGGCGTAGAATTTGCATGCATTTGGAACGCCTTGGGGTCCAAAGTAGATATCGTTGAAATATTGCCGAAAATACTCCCTGCGGTGGACGAGGAGATTTCCAGGCGGTTGACCATGCTTTTCAGAAGAAAAGGCATAACCGTCAACTTGGAAACCGGAGTTCGGGAGATCCGAGAAGAAAACGGAGAGAAAATCGTCACAGCAACGACCAAAGACGGCAAAACAAAAGAATTCAGAGCCGATGCGGTGCTTTTGGCAGTAGGCCGGGCCCCCAACTTTGGGAAGATCGACCTTGCATCCCTTGGCGTTGAACACGACCGGCAGGGCATCAAAGTTAAGGATAATATGGAGACGAATGTTCCCGGGGTTTATGCCGTGGGAGATGTGGTGGGGAAAACCCTGTTGGCTCACGGCGCGTCAGCCGAAGGGATCGTTGCGATGGGAAATATTTTGGGGCTCCCCCAAATCATGGACTACTCTGTTGTCCCGTCATGTGTGTTTTCGATTCCCGAGTGCGCTTCCGTGGGGCTCACCCAAGCCCAAGCCCGGGAACAGGGTTTTCAGGTCGTAGTCTCCAAGTTTCCCTTTAGCGCCAACGGAAGGGCTTTATCCATGGGGGAGACTGAAGGATTCGTCAAGGTTGTAGGTGATGTTGCCACGGGAAAGGTCTTGGGAATGCATATCCTCGGGGCCCACGCCGACGACCTGATTCACGAAGGCGCTTTGGCCATAAAGGCGGGGCTTACCGGGACGCAGGCCGCGGGCATGATCCACGCCCATCCTACTTTGGCCGAGGCCGTGCACGAGGCGTTTTTGGGCGTTCAAGGAAAACCCCTTCATCTCATAACCAGGTAAAACCGAAAGGCAGGCAGGCGATTATGAACAAACATTTGATGGGCCTTCGTGCCTCGGATCCCCAGGTTTATTCTGCTGTTGAGGCCGAAAGGGAGAGGCAGATGGGGGTCATAGAACTCATTGCCTCGGAAAACTTGGTTTCTTCGGCGGTGTTGGAAGCGGCGGGCAGTATCATGACCAACAAATATGCAGAAGGGTACCCGGGACGGCGCTACTACGGCGGCTGCGAACATGTAGATACCGCCGAGAATTTAGCGCGGGAGCGGGCAATAGCTCTGTTCGGGGCGGCCCACGCAAACGTTCAGCCTCACTCGGGCTCCCAGGCAAACACCGGGGTGTACTTTGCGGCGCTGAAGCCCGGAGACACTGTTTTGGGGATGAATCTGGCCCACGGCGGGCACTTGACCCACGGAAGCCCGGTGAATATTTCCGGGCAATACTTCAAATTTGTGGCTTACGGCGTGGATCGGGAAACGGAACATATTGATTACGACAGGGTGAGGGATATTGCCCGAGAATGTAAACCAAAGCTTATCATTGCGGGGGCAAGCGCCTACCCCCGGATGATCGATTTTGCAGCATTTGAGTCTATCGCCAAGGAAGCGGGCGCTCTTTTGATGGTGGACATGGCGCACATTGCGGGCTTGGTTGCGGCGGGGCTGCACCCGTCACCGGTCCCCCATGCCCAATTTGTGACCACTACGACCCATAAGACCCTGCGCGGCCCCAGAGGCGGGGCCATCTTGTGCACAAAGGAGTGGGCTCAGCCTGTTGACAAAGCAATTTTCCCCGGAATTCAGGGCGGTCCGCTTATGCACATCATCGCCGCCAAAGCAGTAGCTTTTAAAGAAGCCATGGAGCCCTCCTTCGTGGAGTACCAGCGGCAAGTGGTCAAAAATGCCAAGGCCTTGGCCGAAGAGCTTTTGGCCAGGGGTTACCGCCTGGTGTCTGGGGGCACTGACAATCACCTGATTTTAGTTGACTTGACTTCCAAAGGCATTACCGGCAGGCAGGCGGAAATCGTGCTGGACGAAGTGGGGATTACGGTCAACAAAAACGGGATTCCTTTCGACAAAAAGAAGCCGACCGTGACTAGTGGCATCAGGATCGGGACGCCTGCGGTGACGACCCGCGGGATGGACGAAGAAGATATGAAAACGATAGGCACCCTAATGGACAGGACTTTGTCGTCAATTGGCGACGAGAAAGAAAAATCCAAGATCGCGGAGGATGTGACTGCTTTGACCGGGAAATATCCCTTTTACCCGTAGTTTTCGGGGTATTCCCGGGTGTGATAGAATCGGTGACAGAATGCCAATACTTGGAGGCGAACCGGATGAGCGCGGCGGACAAGCTAACCAAAATCAGAGAACGGTTGGAACGCGAGTCTTTGGACGGGTTTCTCGTTGCCACCCAGCAGAACAGGCGGTATCTTTCAGGTTTCAAGGGGAGCGCCGGAACCCTACTGGTGACCGCAACTCAAGCCGTACTTCTGACAGATTCCCGCTACACCGAGCAAGCGGCACAACAGGCGCCGGATTTTGAAGTGGAGAAGACCACCGTTGATGATGACTCTTTGGAGCGGGCTGTTGCGAGAACCGGGGCGAGAAGGCTGGGCTTTGAAAAGGACCACATATCCTATACCGGTTGGGAAAAGTTGAGGGACCGCCTCAGTGGGGTTGAACTGGTGGGTCTTTCGGGCGCCATCGAGGAACTCAGGATGCTTAAGTCCCCCGAGGAAATCGAGAAAATCTCTAAGGCCCAAGCCATAGCCGACGAGGCTTTTGGGTTGCTTACGGATAAGATCCGCATTGGAGCCACGGAACTGTCACTGGCCATGGAACTGGAGTTCACCATGCGGAAACTGGGGGCGGACAGACTGGCTTTCTCTATCATCGCGGTATCTGGTGAAAGATCGTCTTTGCCCCACGGGGTGCCGACGAACAAAGCCCTGGCCGAGGGGGATTTTCTCACTATCGATTTCGGGGCCGCTTACGACGGCTATTGCTCTGACGAAACGCGAACCTTTGTAATGGGGCGTCTGGGCAAAAAGCACGAAGAGATATACAATCTTGTGCTCAAAGCCCAAGTTGCCGCAGTTGAAAAAGTCGGTCCCGGGATTCCGGCAAAAGAGATAGACCTCACCGGCCGGCGCATTATAGAAGAAGGCGGCTACGGCGAGTATTTCGGTCACGGGATCGGTCACGGGGTAGGCCTTGACGTCCACGAGCGTCCTGCCGTGTCCCGAAAATCAGAAGACATGCTTGCCCCGGGAATGGTTATCACCGTTGAGCCAGGAGTGTACATTCCGGGTTTTGGCGGGGTCAGAATAGAAGACCTGGTTTTGGTGACAGAAGACGGTCACAAAGTGCTTTCAACTTCCCCGAAAGAATTGAGAGTTCTGTAAAATGATCTAGGAATCGTCTCTAAAACCATCTGAACTTGTTCAAGTGCAGGTTCTGAAGGTTTTCGCAGGTAGAGAGGGTTGAATGAAGTCATGATATCGACCAACGATTTCCGGACCGGAGTGACGGTCCAAATAGACGGCCAGCCCTGGGTCGTAGTGGATTTTCAGCACGTCAAGCCCGGAAAGGGCGCCGCCTTTGTGAGGGCCAAAATCAAGAATGTCATCACGGGAGGCGTTTTAGAACGCACGTTCAACGCCGGAGAAAAGCTGCCAAGGGCCCGTATAGAAAAACGGGAAGCTCAGTACCTTTACGGAGTGGGCGACGATTATACGTTCATGGATCTTGAAACCTACGACCAGACTATGGTATCCAAAAACGAGATTGGAAACGGCGTGCAGTATCTCAAAGAGAACATGAATGTTGCGATCTTGAGTTATGATAACAAGGTGTTCGGGGTTGAAATACCCAATTTTGTGGAGTTGGCGGTAAAACAGACAGATCCGGGTTTTAAGGGGGATACTGCCTCGGGAGGCACAAAACCTGCCGTGCTCGAAACCGGGGCCGTCGTAAAGGTTCCTTTATTTGTAAACGTGGGTGATACTATCAAGGTAGACACTAGGACTAACACCTACATAGAAAGGGTGTAGCACAAGTCTCGTCACATAAATTCAAGTCAAAGGAGGAGCAGAAAGATGTCTAGCCTCAAAGAAAGGGTTTCGTATCTTCAAGGGCTTATCGAAGGTCTGGAGATTTCCGAAAGCACTAAGGAAGGCAAAGCCATCAAAGTCATGAGCGAAGTGCTCAAGGATATGGCCCAGGCAGTCGAGGAGGTCATGGAAGCCCAAGACGATTTGCAGGATTACGTAGATTCTCTGGACGAAGATTTGTCCGATCTTGAGGAAGAAGTGTACGGGGAAGATCTCGTCGAGGTTCGGTGCCCCTATTGCGGCGAGTTGGTAGAGGTTGAGGCATCTATCCTTGACGACGAAGATGTGGACATTGTCTGCCCTCAGTGCGGTAGGGAGTTCTGTTGCGATGATATCGATTGGGACGATGACGATGATGAGGACGATGACGGCGACGACGAAGACGACGAGGATGACGACCAGGAAGACGAGGGCTAGTCTTTCACACTGAGATGCGCCTGTAACGGGCGGTGACGTAAGAAAACATTCTGCGAGGTTGTCGGTGTAGTGTCGCTACACCGATTTCTTTTTGTGCGCCGGGCATGGCGCTTCACACGGGGGTGAAAGTCCCCTGCACGGGTAGGTAACGACCAAGT
>CAZYEC010000041.1:0-12593 GCA_964646385.1 uncultured Eubacteriales bacterium
AAGACGCTATCTTCCAAGGGGATGGAGTTGCTGGAACAACCTTCAGACAAACGGCATCCTGCTTGACGACTCATGGTGTTCTTTTTTGGCGGATGCCGATTTCGACGTAGGACTAAGCATCGATGGCACTCTTGGGACCCACGACACCTACAGAAAAGACCCTGGCGGCCGCGGTACTTATGAGAGGGTGGTTGCGGCCGCCCGGCGGCTACAGGCCCACGGTATTCAGCCCGATCTGCTGTGCACGGTAACATCCACGGCGGCAGAAGAACCGGCGGCAATCTACCGGGCCTTGCGGGATTTGGATACTGGGTGGATGCAGTTCATTCCTATCGTAAGACGAGGGCCCGACGGACGGGTAACGCCCGATTCAGTGACGCCCCGGGGGTATGGCGATTTCCTCTGCGCCACTTTTGACGAATGGGTAAAACGCGACATCGGGCGCCTGGAAATACAGCAAGTGGCGGAAATGGCGCTGGTGTGGTCGGGGGCAGACGCCAACCTGTGCTGGATGGCTCCAACCTGCGGACGAGTGCTCATCGTTGAAAAAGACGGTGCAGTCTATTCGTGCGACCATTTCGTCTCTCCGGAGCACCGCATAGGTGACATCAAGACTTCATCGCTTGGGGAATTGGTTGAGGCACCTAAGCAGCGCCGTTTCGGAAATGCGAAGCTGGATAGCCTGCCACACCAGTGTCGCGCCTGCTCCTGGCTTGCGGTTTGCAACGGCGGATGCCCCAAAGACCGGTTCGCTACGGCAGAAAACGGCGAGGCGGGTCTCAACTACCTGTGCGACGGCCTGAGGCGATTTTTCGCTCACGTTGAAAAACCTTTGAAGCGCATTGTGGAGCTGAGGCGCTTTGGACAAACACCAACCGCCATAATGGGGGAACTTCGGGCTGAGACGCATGCCCGCTGGCGAGGAATTGGACGTAACGACCCGTGTCCTTGCGGCAGCGGGCGTAAAGCAAAGCACTGCTGCTGGGACAAGAGACCATGAATTGGGATGGTGAAGGTTTCATGCCCCACGATGACCCCAACGTGAAAATTATGAAGGCCCAATCGGAAATCAGCGATTTACTCAAACGGGAGACCGGGATATACGCGGAAATCGGCAAACTGGCCTTCCAACGAAGTAGCGGGCAGTTTCCCGAACTTGAAAGCAAACTCAGGTTGGTACAGATTGATCTGGCCGAAGCACAATCCCATCTGGAACGAGTTCAAGCAGAAGCCGAAAGAAAACAACAGGAAGAACAAATGTTCAATGAAAGCATCTGTCCTCAATGCGGCCGCGCAAACCAATCCGGCGTGGAATTTTGTCAAGAGTGCCGGGCCAGGTTGGGCACTTTCAAGTGCCGGAACTGCAGCGCCAGCCTGGCGCCGGGCACGCGGTTTTGTGGTGAATGCGGCACAAAACAAGAGCTCTAGAAAGAGCAGGCCCGCTGTCACCGGAATTCCCCTTTCGCGCCATACATAGATGAAGACACCACGATGGTCCCCTTTCGGGCGCTGGCCGAAGCTCTAGGCACGCGGCTGCCGTGCCTGTGTGGAAACCAATGAGTCTCTCAAGGCGCGAACCTGCCACGCCCCATGCTATGCATAAGGGGAGTGGCTATCTGGCGTCTTGGCCTGCTGGCAGACGACTGCCGGGGTGCGATTAACGAAGCGGCCACCTCTTGCAGATGATTTGCACCGGGACCAGCCGGGAACTCATCCGGCAGTTGCCTCGTCTCACTGGGCAGAACAAGACGATGGGGACAAAGTTGAGACCCGAAAGGAAAGGCGGTTGACGGGGTACCTCCCGTCCTGTAGTGACTATCTGGGAGGTGTGAGCCCATGTTCGGGCGCAGATTCTTAATCACGTGCGCTTTGCTGGTTTTTGCGGGGAACCTCGTTGGCTGCGCAAAGCAAGTTTCCCAAGATGGGAACGGAGGGCTCCCTGCTGACGGGGTTCTGGGCGACCCATCGTTTGAAATCGTCATCGGACGTGAGATAGCTGCAAGGGGCCTGATCATAGTAGGGTCCAATGCCTATGTCGTGGCTAGGAGGGATGATAAGGGTTTTGATGTGATCAAGGTATCGCTTTCGGGTGAGGACACCCGCGTACTGATTGAAGCGATTGACCAAGAAATAGCGGTTTCCCGGGATGGTAAGCACATCGCGTTTGCCACTTTTTCAGAATGGGGCGAGGTTTGCCAAGTCAAACTGCTCGATCTAGAAACGGGTGGCATTGTGAGACTGGCCGATACGGTAGGCTCCGTAAGAGGCATCGATTTCGCACCAAATGGGAAAAGCCTCGTGTTCGCCTCACTGGAGGGACTCATACTCGTTGATATGGACGGTACTTCCCACGAGCTGCTGGTGGAGGGCCGCGCCGGCGGTGAGAACACTGTCCTTCCGTTCATCCCGAAATGGTCGCCGAATGGAACCCGGATCGCCTATTCAGTGACATACTACGAGGGGAGCGGTCCGATATCTGTCGTCGAAGTTTCCGGCGGCGCAGTTTTGAACGTGACCCGTGGTAATGATTGGGACCTTCACTGGTCACCTGACGGCATGTCGATTCTGTATACAAACGAGGAGTATGACAGCGACCACTCCGAAGTGTGGCTAGTTGACCTGTCGAAAGAGGAACCCGAGGCCCAGGCCCTCATTGATGCCAAGGGGATTTACAGAGGACTCGGATGGTCACCTGATGGTCACGGCTCGCTGATCCAGTATTCGCCCCCTCAGCGCGAACCGGGGGACGCTGGGAAAAGCCTTCTGACATACGATCTGGTTACGGGCGAATTACGTGACGTACCTGCGGCTTCGCGGATCAAATCGCTGACAGCAACCTGGGCCGCCGACGGGTTCATCTACTACGCCACCGAGGATGGCCTCATCCAGCGCGTCTTGCCTGGTGGCCAGGAAACTGGCGAACTTTAGTCCCTGACCGGGGATGCCAGTGGGGATCCCGCAAAGAAAGGCTATGCCTGTGCCGGACTAGGCCGGTTTTCAACCGCCTTACCCAAGGACTACAGTGACATCGGCCTTTTCAACCATGGCCTGGGTGTGGGCCACGGTGATCACTGTGCGCCCTTCAGTCAACCTCTCCACCGCTTGACGGATAAGCCGTTCCGATTCTGCATCCACTGCCGACGTAGGCTCGTCGAGCAGAAGCAGCGGGGCATTCTTCACAAAGGCCCGTGCCAAACAAATTCGTTGCCGTTGTCCACCCGACAAATTGTTGCCCTCAAGCACTGTGTCAAATCCCTGGGGAAGGTCTCCGATAAATTCGGCATTGGCTGCCCTGGCCGCTTCGGCCAGTTCCTTTTGGGAAGCCCCGGGCTTTCCAAACAGAATATTGTCTCGGACGGTACCGGGGATAAGCCAGGGTTCCTGGGGCACCAAGGCAACCATTTCGCGAAGGGCCTCCAAAGGAATCTCGGTGATATCCTTGCCCCCCACCAAAATTGCGCCGGGTCTTGTATCGTACATACCAAGGAGCAGACGCAAAACAGTGCTCTTGCCTGAACCGCTCGGGCCCGCCAAAGCGACTTTGGACCCGGGCTTCACCTTGAAACTTAATCCGGTCAACACCGGCTTGGGGCCGTAACCGAAATGAACGTTGCGAAATTCGATCGCCGGAACCTCCGAAGCTGCAGGTGCATCCCCGGGAAGCCCGGAGGCAAGGGCATGCCGCTCCTGGGGGATGGCACAGGCCTCCTCCACCCTATCGAGGGCAGCCAGATTCTGCTGCAGGTTGGCCCAAACTGCTCCCAAAGAGCTGAGCGGGAACAGGGCCCTGGATGCCAGCTGAACCAAAGCGACAGCATCTGCCACCGAGAAGACGCCCCTGAGGACCATAACTCCTCCCAAGATAATCAGGCCTGACAAACCGAGCATCGGCACTGCTACCGTAATTCCCCGCTGCAGAGCCATACGAGCTGTACGTTTCCTGGCAGCCTGCAAATGCCGGTCCACAGCATCACCGAAACGCTCATCCATCTGATGTTCCGCACCAAGAGACTTGATCACCGCAACGCCGCCGAAAAGGTTTGTGGCGGATTCGGATATTCCCGCCAAGGTCGTCTGATACTTCCGGCTTGTGGATCTTAGGGAGTTTGAAGTGGAGGCTCCGGCCAAAAAAGCACCCCCGGCCAAGGCCAACAGTCCAATAGCAAAAGGCCAGCTCCAGATGAAAAGCCCCACCATTGCAGCAATTATGAGAAAAACTTGCTTTATGCCCCGGGCCAAAGTCGTAACACCTTTTTTGGCCTCTTCCACGTCATTTGTAAGCCGGGATATCATGTCCCCCGATTCGTGGCTGTCAAAATACTCGGCTTTACCGCCCATCACGCGCATGAAAATATTGCCGCGCCACTTCCGGGCGGTATCTTCCGCGACTTTCCATTCAAGAACGCCGGTAATACCCGCAACCCCCGCTCTCACCAAAACAACTGCCAAAAGCGAGACTGTGGCACGGGATACCGCGTCAATGTCAAGGTTCAGGGCCGCCTCTCCCACGTTTCTTATGGCCAAAGACAGCCCAACGCTGTCGGCAAGCACCTCGAAAATGCCGATGAAAAGCGAGAATGCAAGCAGGGGTTTTCTTTCTCCTACTGCGTTCCAAATTCTTTGTGGAGAACCCTCATTCACGGCTGCAAACCCCCGGCCTGAAGTTCAGTACTTTTTGGAGGTGAACTGGTAAAAGACACTTTTCCCGTGAACAAAGACCAATACAACCCGGGGTTTTGAAGGAGTTCATCGTGGGTACCGGCTTCCGTTATGCGGCCTTCGTCCATGACAATTATCCTGTCCACGGTTTCCGCAACGCTGAATCGGTGTGTGACCACAAGGCATGTGAGACCCTTTTTGGCCGCCAGCCCCACAAGAATGCGGGTTTCCGCCGCCTCATCCACGGAACTGGTAGGTTCGTCCAGGAGAAGCACGGGGGTTCCCCGCAAAAACCCTCTGGCCAGGCAAAGTCGCTGCCGTTGGCCGCCGGAGAGCAAAGAACCGCGCTCACCCACTTCAGCCTCAAGACCGTTGTCTTTTGACATGACGACTTCCAATGCGTCACTCAGTTCCAGGGCCCCGCGGATTTCGGGCACGTCTAAAAGATTGTTGGAGGTGGGGGCGTCGGTGAGTCCGTCCTTGTACCCCAGGGAAAGGTTATCCCAAAATGATCCCGCGAACATGAAAGGCTCCTGAGGCACGTAAGTCACTTTCTCTCGCGCACCTGAAAGCCTGTGGTAGGCCATATCCTGCCCGTCCACAAAGACCGTGCCGGGCTCGGGTCTGTACAGGCCCGCCAAAATCTTCATCAACGTGCTCTTTCCGCAACCGCTCCTGCCGACCACGGCCACCTTCTGCCCGCGCCTGACATCGAAAGACACGCCGTTCAAAGCTCTCATGCCCGGCACATACTCGTAAGACAGACCCCGGACATCGATGATGACATCGGCAGCGGCGGGAGCCCCCCATGGTAACCGGGGTAACCGGCCCGGCAGAGACCCGGGTTGGGGGTAAATATCGGCATCCTCACCGGCCTCCATGATTTCCCGCACCCTTTCGTAAGCGCCCGAACACCGGTGAAGAGCGGCCAACCGTTCCCCCAGGAAACTGAGAGGAGTGATTGAGTCGGTAAGCATGAACATTGCAAGCATGGAGCCGAACGTGATTCTGCCCGAGACAGCCATGCGGGCACCGTACCCAAAACAGAGAAGCAGCGTACTGAATGCCCCCAGGATCCCCATGAATAACAGCAGGGCAGTGCGTTTTCCAATAGCCATGGATTTGTCTCCAACGGCCTCCGCCCTGGCCGAAAAGCCGGCCCCCATCCGTTTTTCGGCCAGGAAAGATTTGATTACTGTGATCCCTTCGATGGCACCCAATGCATAAGCGGAAAGGCCCCCCAATGAACCCTGGTATTCCTTTGTCGCTGTTCTCAGGGACTTCGAGAGTCTGGCGTTTAAAGCAGTGAAAGCAAAAAGGAAACCCAAGACCATGACGCTCAGTTCTTTTCCCAAGAAGATCAGCACTGCTATAGCCCCCGCAGCCCGGGTGATCACCTCAATAATGTAGTGGATGGCAGTGAATATCCCCGAGGATTCATTCACATCGGCGGTCAGTCGCGACACAATGTCGCCCTTGGACAGCTGCTCGTAACCGGAAAAGGGCATCCTCATTGCCCTGTGGACGAATTTGACCCTCAACCCCGCCGCAAGCTGTTCATGGACAGTCAGCCGGAGCCAAGTGCTCGCGGTCTCAGTGAGGGCCTCCAAAATATACGTGAGAATAAGCAGCGCAACACCAAATATGGATCTGGAAGCGGCGCCCACCGAAATCGAATCGAGGGAGTCCTTCATGAAAAGTGTTGAAGCCGGCGGTGCGGCCATGTGGACTATAAGGATAACCACAAAGGCCGATGCCGTCAGCCACGGCCGGGCAACCAGGGCCTTCATTTCGGATACTGCCCGTTTGACGGGGGCAGAAGTCTTGCCTTTGGACTGGCAGGGAGAAGCGCCATTTTCGGAAGGAGAGTCACGGGCAGCGGATGACACGACCGGACCACCGCCGTACTGTTATTTGTTGGACATATATTATATGATGATATTTGAAAAGTCAATGCAATGATCAATAAGTTAAATATCCACTTCAATAATTGATATTGTAATTCTCTGCTCAGCCGAGAACCCTTGTCGCCCGTGACGAGGTGTACACACTCACGCACCGGGCCTGTCGCGGCGGAATGAAATTATTGCAGTCAGGACGTTCAGAGGCAAAGGCTAACATGCAGGCTCAAGTGCTTTTGAGCGCGACGCAATTTCGGGAGTTTTCCCTGCTGGAAGTGGTGCCGGAGGCGGGAGTCGAACCCGCACGGGGGGTCACCCCACACGATTTTGAGTCGTGCATGACTGCCAGTTCCATCACTCCGGCACTTGCAGATTACATTCTAACATGCGAAGCCGCGGGCTACAACACCAGTTGGGAATCCGGATTCATGACAACCCTCTGTCGCCCCAACCTGTAATGTCTTCTTTGGCGGAAAGGCGCTTTTCCCATTCGTTATGCTGTTCTTGCCATCCTGCCGCCTTGTTCTCGTAATACATTCGACAGGAAACCCGTAATTTCTGCTGAAATAGGTGGCATCACTCAAATATTAAGTTAGACTTACAAAGTGCTCATCATTGCAAGCGAGGAAGGGTGTGGTGGCGGGCATCCAAGGGCTTAATGTGGTTTGGTGGGCTAATACAACAAAACCTTCTTCAAAGAAATGAAACTAACAGAAATTTTGACGGCCTTTCGGAAGTCTGTAAGTCTTGGCCTATTAGGGGGACAGTATAGATGCTCATACCTATGCACCCAGTTTTAGGGGAAGCGCAGAAGATGAAGTACGGAATGGCAGCTCCTAATGTGTTCAACGTTGAGAGTATTCGACTTTGTTTCGAAGCGGCCATCGAGCTTCGGGCACCTATGATAATAGCTGTAGGAAGAAACTACGATTTTGAACTCATGGGTGATGCAACAAGATTTTACGCTAAACGACACCCAGAGGTTCCTGTTTCGCTGCACCTTGACCACGGTACAACTTTTGAAGCAGCCGTGGGGGCCATCAGGGCAGGTTTTACGTCTGTTATGGTGGACAGATCTCAAGCCCCGCTTCTTGAAAACATCCGAGAGTCCACTGAGATCGTGAAAATGGCTCACGCCGTTGGCGTTTCTGTAGAAGGGGAGGTTGGCCATGTAGGCCAAGGGACAAATTACCAGACTCAACGGCAAGATCAATTGACGACACCAGAAGATGCTTTTCAATATGCGACAAGAACTGGCGTCGATTGTGTGGCTATCGCAATTGGAACCGCACATGGCTTTTACGCCGAACTTCCGCGTTTGGACTTCGGTAGGCTGATTGCCATCCGCAAAGTGGTTGACATCCCACTTGTGTTGCACGGCGGTTCTTCTACGGGCGACAACAATCTGTCCAAGGCAGTGCGGTCAGGTATTACTAAAGTCAATCTCGCGACAGACCTTATGGTGGCAGGTGCTGAAAAAGCCCGCGAGTTTCTGAACAACGAACCGAGACCAAAGGCAAAAGGTGTTGTTGAGGCAGCCGGCGAGGGCTACAAATCCGAGCTGATTCGGTACATGAAGTTGTTGGGGCAAGCGAATCGTTGGTAATGCCGGGTGCATGGCCATCACTGCACTTGTGAACGACAGGACCGGTCTTCACGCCAGGCAGCCGCCCTCGAACGTTTTGGATGCTGTCGCCCTCATCAACCTATAGGACAAAATCCACAAATTGCAGGCTGTCGTAAACCAGTGGCGCAGTCTCCATGCGGAAATCGTTCTCACCTGCTATGAGATATTCAAGTGTGACTGATCCGGTATTCTCGTCGTAGACAGCCGAGGCGGGGTGCACTAAATACTTGCCTTCCGGTATGTTAAGCATCGCGTCCTTAACGCTTGCCATTTGGGGAACACCATCTTTCATTCTGTACACAAGAACATCGGTTACCCCGTCGGCGCCGCAGGTAACGTTGCATATCAGTTCCGGCGCGCCGTCACCGTCCAGATCCTTAACGATATCAGCGATTCCCGCCCCAAAGCTTTGCGCAAAACAAATGGCGGAATTCCCCTGCACCGCGTAGTAGTGCAAAACTTCCCAACCGTGGGCGGCCAAGTTCCCCAGAACAAAGCCGCTCAGCTCCGGGATGGCGTCAAATGGCCGCAGGGAGTACCGCCAACCCGTACTGGCATTGGACGGCAGACTGTCCAGCACCGTAACGATTTCGGCCCGCCTCAGGAGAATCTCGGTTTTGTCGTCTTTGTTGCGCAAACCGACTTCATAGTCTTCCCGCTGAACTGACCATACCACGCCATCGGGCGGAATCGCGTCTTCCGGTACTTCCACCAATAGAGCGCCGCCCGCATAACGCACCTTACAGCCATATTGCGTGTCTTTTTCGCCCAGGCGGAAACCCAAGGCCAAATATGGGCCGTCATCATCCTGGGAGACGGACCCGTCAGACCAAACATCGCTCCAACCTAGAAAAGTGTCATGCAAGCGGGAGACCACATCTACTTGGAACAGGCCGCCCTCGCCTTGAAAGTAGAAGTATGGAGAAAGGGCTGCGCTCACGTGGCAGAAATAGAGGAGCTCGGAGTCACCGTTTCCATCAAGATCCACGACAAAATGGTTATTAACGCAGCTCGCCAAAAGCTCGACATCCCCGCCAGTGTTGAAAACATAGTAATCGTAAGCGTGGTAGGATGAGCCAAATGAACAACCCATAACAAAGCCATCCCGCCCGAACAGGTCTTCAAATATCTCAACAGAAAACCCTGTTTCGTATCCCCACTGTTCTTGGTCGTTGTAGGCCTGAATGAACCGGTGGATACTTCCGTCCGCCTTTTCAAAGGCGCCCCAAATGTCGGCGCTGCGCGCCCGGTAAAACATCATTCTGATGCCATCCGACTCAGCTTCGCAAAATACCTCCACGATATCCGATTCGTCTACAGGCGGCTCAGTTCTCATCCCGTAAGGCCCATAAACAGGGACGTTGTCAAGGGGAATGGTGTAAATTTCAGTGCCGGACTCAGTCGCACCCACCTCCGGTGACGGCACGCCCGGCAAAGCAACGTTAGCTCCGGTGAAAGTGCTGCATGCCGCCAATACTGCGATAGAAGCCACAAGGATGAAGGTGTAAGGCGCCATCTTACGTTTGTTTGCAATGAGCGCTATGCGCTCCTTGATGTTGCTTTCGCTCCCGGTCATGGTGGTTGCCGTCCTCAACAGCCCACCGACAATTTGCTTCCTTGAGGTCATGCCGATAAGTGAACGGCCGTAGTCTACCCGTGATTCCTCGCCTATCCGTTGGATAGTACTTTCATCGCAAGCAAGTTCAGCGTCTTGCACAGAAAGTGAAGCGGCCAACCACACCAAGGGATTGTACCAGTGTAGCGCAAGACACACGCCTCGCAAAATCGCCCATATATGGTCACCGTGATGATAGTGAGTTGCTTCGTGTTCTAATACATGGTGCAGAACCGTTTCGTCTTGCCGCGCTTCTTCAGTAACATAGATTGCGGGTTGGAACAGCCCGAACATGCATGGTGTTTCCACCAAACTCGAGACATATACCGGCAAAGGGTAGCCTGAAATGCCGGTCATTTCCCTATCGCTTTTGAGCCGTGCAGAAAACTTGAGGTTGGTTATGAACAGGAACAACCCTACAGCGGTAAAACCCGTGGGCCAAACAACTAAGGCAACAAACCCCCAACTGAACCCGCCGGCGTATGTATCAGCCACGCCGCCTTCGGGATTTGCCCCAGTACCCGTGCTTTCCGACGCGTCGGGAGATGGCAGTTTTGGCGTCGCCTCGCCCTCCAAAGCGTGGACGGATGCCGGCCCGCGCCCAGGCAGCGCTGCTTTCGACACAGAATCGGGCACCACATTCATGACGCTTACGGGGCTCACACCAAAACTGACCGGCACAAGCAGCCTTATCAGCACCAGCCCCCAAATTGCGTATTGAAGGCACGGAGTGAGTTTACTGCGCAGTAGAAAACGCAATGTGACCACAAGCGCTATAAGGACTGATGAGGATATGATCCATTTAGCCACCATTTTTCACCTCGGTGTTCTGTGACGCCGACGCCCGGGTATCAGCTTTGCGCAGGATCGCATACAGCTCACGGATTTCTTCTTCTGACAAGTCCCGCTTTTTGGTAATAGCGCTCATCATCATGCTGACGCTGCCCTTGCATATGCGGCTCAAAAACGCCCCGGCTTCTTGCATCACCGCGTCTTCGCGAGTGACAAGGGGCGAATATGTGTTAATTCCGCTGCTATCATCGCAGAGCACCGCGCCTTTTCTTACCATTCGATTCAGCAGGGTCAGCGTGGTCGTCCTTGACCAGCCTGTGTGTCCTTTGAAATGATCCGCTGCCTCACGGCCCGTACAGGCGGCGTTTTTCCACAGATACTCCATCAAATCCCATTCAGCGGTCGTAAGGTTTATATGTTTTTTCGCCACCGTTTCGATGCTCCTTTATGACTACGCTTGTAGACACTAAAATCATATTCGCACTGTCTACATCTGTCAACAACTTAATTTTGGAACAAGATGATTAAAAGTTAAAGGCTGAAATGCAGCAAAAAGAATAGTCGAGCCCGTGCCGTCCGACACTAAAGGGAACCCTGCTCCATCATGCGGGGAATAGGGGCTGCAAAGCCCGATGCAAAAGGAGTGGTCACGGTGCAAAATCTCACACAAAAAGAAAGATCTCTGCTGGAAGACCAAGCAAAACACGAACAAATCTGCATCCAAAAGTATTCGAAATACGCCAGTCAGGCCAGAGACCAAGTGCTTCGCCAGATGTTTACAGAATTTGCCCAAGAGGAACAGAACCATTACGACACGCTTCAAAGTTTCCTGTCAGGATCAGGGATGGTGCAGCAAGGGGGGTCCGGAACAGCGCGGCAAGCAGGGACGACCCGCGGGCCAGGACAAAACCGGGATAGTGCACAAGGAACCCGCGCAAGCGAGTTCCAAAGGGGTCCCGAGCATGGCCAGTGGCAAGCGGTCAGCCAGGAGATCTCGAGGGAATTCATGGGACCTCAGGGAGGACACGATTCCCGACAAAGAACTACTTTGGGCGGCGGGGCCATGGGCCCGCAACAAACCGGGGGCTATGCCAACTGGGACGATGAGGAGTCA
Source organism: uncultured Eubacteriales bacterium (assembly GCA_964646385.1). Classification (GTDB taxonomy): domain Bacteria; phylum Bacillota; class Sulfobacillia; order Fermentithermobacillales; family Fermentithermobacillaceae; genus JAXGZG01. The sequence continues at coordinate 11,709 of CAZYEC010000041.1, forward strand.
ATTTACCGCGCCCCACAAAACATGGAGGGCCGAGAAACCATGCGGCAGTTGGGTTGGGCAACCCAAAATGTGAACACGGAAGCGGGGCAAATCGGAGGAGGTGGGGCCGGAAGCGGGACCCCGGATGAGGCGTCAATGCTTACCGACATGCTCATGACAGAAAAGTACATGTCTGCAACTTACGACACCTCGATTTTCGAGTCGGCGAACCCCCAATTGCGGCAAGCGTTGCAGCAGATTCAGCACGAAGAACAAAAGCACGGCGAAGGAATTTTCAACTATATGCAGCAAAAAGGCATGTACCGGCAGTCCTGAGCACACCCGTTGTTCGCTGTCAAGGTTAGCGGGACACAAGGGCACAGGGGCCGGACGAGTCGGCCCCTACATTTTGTTCCCGTCACCCCAGATTAATCTGTATGTATTTCGCGATCCACCTCTTGACGCCGGTCCTTGCCAGAAAACGGGTAGGGGGCAACATCAGCAGTATTCCGAAGGTGTCGGTTATGACACCGGGGGTTATCAACATAAGGGCGCCCACCACCACCAGGACTCCGTCAATGATCTGGTCTTGCGGGATCTTCCCTTTGCTGATTTCCCGTTTCATCCTTTGGATGACCCCGTAGCCCTCAAAGACCAACAGACCGCCACCCAAAAGCCCTGTGCCAACGACCAGGGCTACCGTCCACCAAGTTCCAATCCTGCGACCAACCGACACAAGCAGAGCGATTTCGAGGACCGGAAACCCTGTAAACAGAATCAACCCCAGGAGGCCCCACCGCGTCCTCCAGATCATCCTCACCACTCCAGACGAGATATTCGAATCGGAGGCTGTTGTCGTGCCCTATCAATACTCCCACAAATCTTCAGACAAGATCTACCCTACCC
>CAZYEC010000041.1:12603-14318 GCA_964646385.1 uncultured Eubacteriales bacterium
TCCGGCAACATTGGCCCCCACAGCCTGCATCAAGAGAAAATTCCCTGGGTCTTCTGCGTGAGCCATCTTCTGGATTACCCTTGCCGACATAGGAAATGCCGATATCCCACAAGCACCTATCATGGGGTTTATCTTGCGTTTCAGAAACAAGTTCACAAACTTTGCGAACAACACACCGCCGGCCGTGTCAAAAACAAAAGCCATCAACCCCATACCCATAATTAGAAAAGTTGTGGGCTTCAAGAATTCGGAAGCCACCATGGTGGAACCGATTGTGATGCCCAACAAAAGTGATACAAGATCCGCCAGTTCATTCTGGGCTGCCTTTGACAGCCGGGGCACTACCCCCGACTCCCTGATAAGGTTGCCGAACATAATTGTCCCCACCAGGGACAGGCTCATAGGGGCCACAAGTCCCGCAATCAGGGTAACTGCCAAGGGAAACAAAACTCTCGTCCTTTTGGAAACTTTCCTCGTCGCGTAGGCATCCATCCGCATTTTTCGTTCCGCCTCTGTCGTGAGCGCCCTAACCACCGGGGGCTGGATCAAAGGCACCAGCGACATGTAGGAATAAGCGGCAACGGATATGGGGCCGAGCAGCCGTGGAGCCAGTTTCGTAGCAACATAAATGGAGGTAGGACCGTCAGCGGCTCCAATGATGCCGATCGATGCCGCCTCTTTAAGGGGAAATCCCAAGAGAACCGCACCTGCCATGGTCAGGAAAATACCCGCCTGCCCCGCTGCCCCAAAGAACAACATGGCCGGCTGCTGGAACAAGGGGCCAAAGTCAATCATTGCCCCGATGCCTATGAAGATGAGCAACGGGAACAATTCGGTCACGATTCCGGCCCTGTACAGGATGGTCAGAAAACCGCCCTCACCCACGGCTGAAGAACCGGGAATGTTCGAAATGACGGCGCCGAACCCTATGGGAAGAAGCAAGATAGGTTCGTACTCCTTAACTATGGCCAGGTAGATTAAAGTCAAGCCTATCATTACCATAGCCGCTTGCTGCCAGCTCATTGCCGTGAGGCCAAAAAAGATGCCCAATGTGCGCCCCCCCTTGTTGTCCATCCGTCAGGGTGAAGGCTGCACCGGCAACTTGGGGCAACCGGGCCACAAAAAAACCTTTACCCCGACATTCAGGATAAAGGTCTCACTATTGAGGGTCCGCCGGGCCTTTTGGGGCCGTGCTGACGGCGGATGCCACCCGGACCTTGCTGTTTCCCCGGCTCATTCAGAACCGGACAAACCTCCCGGGAAGTTACTCCCCTTCACTTACTATTACGAACCCTGTCACAAACTTTGTCAAGGAAGATTATGACCACACCCTACCAGGCAGTAATACCGGACTCGGATGTAATCCTTTTGCACCTTGGTTGACCGGGTTCGCGGCCGGGCAAGAGCGTGTCTACACGGGGTGCAGTGTGGAGGATATAGCGGGCGGTGGCCACGTCACCGCGCCAAATCGTCAACCATATCATACAATTCCAGATCAATCTCTTTTTTCTGCCGGAGAACTTGGTCCAGTGGCACGCCGACCACGTTTCCGCCCTGCATTCCAACCATGGAGCAAGCTTCCCCTTCCACCAGCAAATCTACGGCCTTAACCCCAAATCTTGAGGCGATGAGGCAGTCGAAGGCTGTAGGACTGCCGCCCCGCTGTATATGGCCCAAAACTGTAACTCGAAGCTCGAGCCCCAGACACTCCTGAA
>CAZYEC010000042.1:0-13991 GCA_964646385.1 uncultured Eubacteriales bacterium
TGATCAAGTGTAGCAAAAAAAGACAGGGACGCGAGGGAAAGGAAAGGTCCGCATTTGTCGGGGCAAGGTGCGGGCCTTTCCTTCAGTTGTTCCCCCAAAGCGGTCCGTGCGGCGTGGCCGGCTCACCTTTTTCGACCTTGACCGCGAGCGGGCTGCCCTGACTTCCTTTTGTCCCTGGCCTTGACGATCAATTGATGCCCAGGAAGCCGTAAAAACACGTGGCCGGAATGACGCCCAACAAGGTACCCAGAATGAAATCGCCGTCACTCACCTGAAGGAACCATTCATTTCACCCGCCTGAGCTTGTAGCGAAAATTCTCAAGCAGCAGAAGCAGAAAAAGGATGTCGATGTAGACCAGGGCCCGCTGGTAGCCATTTAAAGGAATCCGCAGCGCCAGTAAAGCAAAGGGTATGGCTGACGGCAGAATGAACGCCAATACTTTGGTGCTGCTTTCGATTTTGAACGGCTCCTTCTGGTCGGCGAAGTATTTTTCCCACGTCAAGACCTCTTGACCGCTGACTCCGGCTGCGCGAGGTCTCACAATCTCGTACACGTATTTGGACGCCGACTCCAAAGAACACTGGTTGGACTGATAGTTGTAGCCCAGCAAATCGAATATGACAGGCACTATCAAGATGAAGGTGATGAGCAGATCCCTGGGAAGACCCCACAAAATGAAGCAAAATGTGGCCAAGAGCAGCACACACCAGAAGACGATCGCCAGGTTTATCGTCTGGTGCAAGAACTTGATCCTGCTGTTCAACTCCTGACGCAGGACAGCGAATTCTATCATCGACCAACGTTGATTCTCCATATGGTTTTCGTCACCGTTCCTTTCAAAGCGGCGGGGACCGCAAGTGAGTTTTGGGCTTCCAAGACATGTACCGGTAGCGATTTCCCTTAGGGCTCGTCGGACAACATGACCCCGCAGGAACCGCAGTATTCCCAGTCAAGTCCCACGCGCCTGTTGCACTTGGGGCACAGCGGCAGGACCGGGTGGCCGCAACGCACGCAGTACGCCGCGCCCTTCGGAATGGTCGATCCACATGCGGGGCAGTTGGAAGGTTCGACCCTGTCCTTATTCGGCCTGGATATCAACCACACCCCCAGTGCAACGGGGCCGGTAACGAGACCGAGCACGGTCCACGGGACAACATAGGCTTTTTGCAGATCCCTTACGTCAAGCGCTATCCAAGCGCTTAGCGCTAACCACGCGGCAATTGCCGAGTAAAACAAGGTAGTCCCCACCAGCCACGAGTACCCAAGGAAGTGCTTGGGGGCCCCGCACACCTCAACGCAATACTGGGTTCCATCCGGGGCTTCGACATCCTTCGAGTAACTGGATAAGCCCGTCATTTCAGGTAGCCTACCGCTAACGCGGTCGTACGCTTCTTGGGAAAGCAGGCCGACTAGGAGCGGATCTGACGCGGCCACGATTTTGCCTACCATGAGGACGCCGTCTGAATCTTGCGGTTCCAAGACGGCTGTGAACACCCAATCTTTTGTCCCGGAGCCTTCTGAGAGGTAATCGCCGAGATTCGGAGAAAGCCCATTCAGTTGGATTTCTTCGAGGACCATGTTTATTAGCCCCGTAGCCTCTTTCCACCACAGCGCATTGGGATGATCGAACAGGATAGCATAGGCGCCTGAGACCAGAGTCAATAGCGCCAAGACTATAGCCGACCACGCCACGACTGTCTTAGTCTTGTTCACAGTGACGGTTCCTCCTTTATGAGGGCTTTAAAAGCAACCAGTTGAACCGAAGGGATGGCAAGCGCTAGCCACAGACTGCCTGAGCCTCGGGCGACAATAAAGACAGTGCTCATGAGAGTGACCAAAAGCACAAGCCCGGACAAAAACCTCTCGCGGGCCGGTCCGAAGACGCCAGCCCGCCCCGGACGTTCGCCGGTGCCGGGGTCCCGGATCCGGCTGTCTTTTCGCCTTACGGGGGCGCAGGCAAAAGACGCCTTCTCCCTTACGGCGTGAAGCGTGCTTTTGACGTCGGGCATACCCGGCAAGGGTGACAGCCGGTCGTCTTTGACAATCCTGTCTAGCGCCGATTCATTCACAGCCTTGACACCCTCCTTCAAGGATCCGCCCAAGGCGGGCCTTTGCGTTGTGGATGCGAGATCTCACTGTTCCCACCGGTATTACCAGGCATTTGGCGATATCTTCGTAAGTCACGTCGTGGTAATAAAACAAGATGAGAGGCGCCCTCTGATCGAAAGGAAGGGTTAACAGCGCTTTCCTAAGTCTTTCAACCCCGGCCGACATCTCCACCAGGTCTTGAACCGGGTTCGCTCCGGCATTCCCTCCTGGGACCGGGAGCGTTGAGCCCCTGCTATGTACCTTCCGCCAGTGATCTCTGGCGAGGTTGACGGCTATCGAGAACAACCAAGCCGAAAAGCGCCCTCTTGGCCGGTATCCTTTACTTGCTCGAAGCGCCCGGACGAACGTATCCTGCATAAGGTCTTCGGCCAGGTAATGATCGCCTGTCATCCTGAACAAAAAGGCATAGAGGCTGGATTGGTGATCCCGGACGAGCTCTTCCAGATCCAATCTGCTCACCTCTTTGCTCACCTCCCGGTGTCCAAAGTGTATAACGAACGCCAAGCCGAAAAGTTCAATTTGTTGGTATTGTAAGATTGGAAGGGGGGAAATCCGTGGCAGCAGAGATTCTTTTGAGAGTAAATGCCGACCCGCGGGAAGTTCACCATGTCTTGCGAGACTACATGAGTCACGTGGAACTCGTGAGTGAGACAGTATTCGGAGGGGCAGAGAATTATGTAGCCATCCTCCTATATCAGACGTATTTTTCCAGGGTCGGAAATGAAGTGGCGCTAATGCTCATTGTATCGGGGGTTCCTCACCATGTTCCTGCTCTTGTGAAGTCGGTGGCCTGCGCCTCGAGCCGGGACTTTCTCTTGCGTTTGGATTGGGGCGCTGCCGGCAGTTTCGCAAGTGAACCTATCCGTCTGCTTAGGGACCACTATGGCGACAAGGTTCAGGAGATGTAAGTCCGTGGGGAGACCGGGTGCATATTGTGTTGTGGGCGGGGCAGGGTTAGGTTGGCCGAGTATTATGCCGCAGCGACACAATGGGCAGGATGTACTGTGCCTTGGTGACAGAGTGCGAAGGGTGTATTGTGTCCTGGCGGCACAATAGGGCCTCCTTGGTCGGGTATTATGCCGCAGCGACACAATGGGCAGGAAGTACTGTGCCTTGGTGGCAGAGTGCGAAGGGTGTATTGTGTCCTGGCGGCACAATAGGGCCCCCTTGGCGGGGTATTATGCCGCAGCGACACAATGGGCAGGATGTATTGTGCCTTGGTGGCAGAGTGCGAAGGGTGTATTGTGTCCTGGCGGCACAATAGGGCCTCCTTGGCGGGGTATTATGCCGCAGCGACACAATGGGCAGGATGTACTGTGCCTTGGTGACAGAGTGCGAAGGGTGTATTGTGTCCTGGCGGCACAATAGGGCTTCCGGAGGAACAAGAGGAAACTCGCATCCTTGACCCCCCTATTCGCTTTTAGTAGAATGTGAACTGCAGTTCCTGAGAGTCGGCTTTTAACCAGCGTGCTCCCACGGATGCACGCAAGCGTGCTATAATATCAAGGCACCGTTTCTGACGGTGCGGGTGTAGCTCAATGGTAGAGCTCCAGCCTTCCAAGCTGGTGGCGTGGGTTCGATTCCCATCACCCGCTCCAGCGCGCCTGTAGCTCAGGGGATAGAGCACCTGCCTTCTAAGCAGGGAGTCGCAGGTTCGATTCCTGCCAGGCGCGCCAAAAATGGTAACAGTTTTGTGGTGGATGTAGCTCAGTTGGTCAGAGCACCAGGTTGTGGCCCTGGGGGTCGCGGGTTCAAGTCCCGTCATTCACCCCAAGTGTGATTGAAGTCTGATTGAAGTTCGGTGGAAGTCTGATTAACAGAAGCGCGCGCCCGTAGCTCAACGGATAGAGTTGCAGACTTCGGATCTGAAGGTTGCAGGTTCGATTCCTGCCGGGCGCGCCATTCGCTGGGGTGTAGCCAAGCGGTAAGGCATCAGCCTTTGGAGCTGACATGCGCAGGTTCGAATCCTGCCGCCCCAGCCACGTCGTGGGCCATTAGCTCAGCGGCAGAGCACCCGCCTTTTAAGCGGGGTGTCGATGGTTCGATTCCATCATGGCCCACCAGTTTTATCTCTGGGGTTCACCTCCCGTTTCCCGTTGGACGGTTCGGTTCCTTTTTCTTCGAAGTCTTGCGAGGGTGTCGGAACAGGCAGACGAGCTGGACTTAGGATCCAGTGCCCATGAGGCGTAGGGGTTCAAATCCCCTCCCTCGCACCATAAAACCACGACTTATGTTCGCACATGTTAATGGACTTAAATTGGCTCCAACATTTTTCTTCCGTATTTGGGAAACGCAGACACATCATCATGCGGCAAAGGGACTGAATATCATGAAGGTTGCATTGGCCGTCCCCAATATCACAGCAGATATGAGCGCTAACTTTAAGCTTGTTTGGCACATGATTAAAGAAGCTTCGCATAATGGGGCAAGACTTGTTCTATTTCCCGAAGCCGTGTTCTCCGGACTCACCAATAACGATGTGTACGAACACGACATACAACTGGCAATGTCCGTCCGCGACAGCCGAATCGAAAAACTGTGCAAAACGGCGCGTGACGAAAAGATGTGGGTGTGTTTTGGTTTTCTTGAAAACCATGAAGGATGCATATATGACAGCGCATTACTGGTAAATCCCGCCGGCAAAAAAGATATACACTACCGGCGCATAAATCCCCAATGGAGGGGCAGGAATCTGCCTTTCGAGCAGTATGGGGAAGGACAAATAATACCCACCGCCGTTACCCCGCTAGGCAACACCGCCATCCTCATTTGTGGTGACTTGTTTGATACCAACGTAGTCTCCTTGCTGCGCCAACAAAAACCGAAACTCCTCCTTTTTCCGTTTGCACGTTGTTTTCCCGATCATATAAAAGATGAACAAGCAGAATGGGACACCGTGGAAGTACACGCTTATGGGACCCAAATCAAACTTACAACAGCAAACATGGCACTGATGACCAATTATCTGGCCGATAAGAGTGTGGCTGGGGGAGGTTTCGGAGGAGCTTTTGTGATGAATGAGGGCGGAAACGTTCTGGCGTCGCTTCCGCTGATGCAAGAAGGCATACTCTATTTTGATGCGGCAGTTCGATCTTCACGCTCCACGTAAAGGTTTCAAGGAAATGATTCCCGCTTCCCGCCCCGCCAGCAGCGCTCTTTTCCACGTCCACCGCTCTCTTGGTTGTCAGTTTTTGCGCCAGTTCCAGGGCTTTGTCGCTTTCCAGCCGTTGGGACAACATATCCTTGACCGTGTCTGTCACTTGCCTGACCGCTTTTTCTGCCATATCGGCCAGGCTCAAAGTCTCGTCGTCAACTTTGCGTTTATCCTTCTTCATTTTTGATAAACGTCAGAAATTCACCGTGTTCATTTCTGGTATCGCTGAACCGTCCATGTGCTTTCATCTCCCCGTCTTTCAATGCGTAGACCGAATCAAACTCTTGCATGTAGCTACCGAAAACGTCGTGGGTGATGACGAGCACTGCGCAGTCCAAGGACAGTAGGCTTTCCATAATCGCTTGTTTGTTCTTTATGTCAAGGTTTGATGTAGCCTCGTCCACAAGCAGCAGACTGCACTTGCGTATCAGCGCACGGGCAATAGCAAGACGTTGGGCCTCTCCACCGGATAGGTTTCGCCCGTCTTCGTAAAGCACAGTATCCAGTCCCTCCGGCAGAATCGCAATCACATCTGAAAGCCCGGACATACGCACAGAACGGTCAATTTCTGCGTCGGTATACTCTTCGCCAAAAGTGATGTTGTTGCGGACAGTGTCCTGGAAGATGCTGCACTTTTGTGGAATCGCTGCAACGGTTTGGGAAAAGCTGTCATCAATCTGCGCGATATCAAGGCCGTTTATCAAGATTTCTCCATCCTGCACGTCATAATAGCGCAAGAGGAGCTTAAACAAAGTGGATTTGCCACTGCCGCTATGCCCAATGACTGCAATCTTTTCTCCTCGACGGATAACAAGTGAGATATCCTTAAGCGCCGGGTTGTTCGCACCGGGATAAGTGAAGGCGCTGATCTGTAGCTCCACCTGCTGCAAGGAATCAATGGTCTTATTACCGTTTGTCCTTAAGAAACGAGATAGTTCTTCTTCGATTTTGCCGCAAATGGGCTGCACAGACTTAATCTTTGTATAGCTGTTGGTTACCGTGCGCATGGGAACGAGGATAAAACTCGTCAATTGGTAAGCCGTAATCAGCGATGTAAGGCTGATTTTCTTTGCAGACACAAGAATCACGCCTACGAACAAAACAAGCAGCTGAGGTAGCCAGATAATAAAGGAAGTCAACACCTGGGAAAGGGCCATGCCTCTCTGCAGTTGGTAACTGGCCTGCGAATTATCCCTTGCTTCCTCGTTGTGGTTCTTGAGAAAATAACCTTGCACGCCTAATAGGCTGATTGTATCGAAGTTGCGGGTGAACTCCCCCACCTTGCCAGTATAGGCTGCGTTACTTTTGGAAAGAACTCCACGATCAAAGGTTAATCTTTTCACCGTCATCTTCGGCACAAACAGGGGCACGAAACTCATCGCGACTGCCATAAGCATAATAAAAGGATTGATGACAGCGAGCATTACCAAGGCCACAAGGCCAATGATGCCCCACATTACCAAATCAAACAGAGATTGGAATGCATCATTTTGTACTGCAGTCAGATCATTGGTCAAAAGCGAGACATAGCTGCCACTATCCGTCTGGTTCCAATCAGCAAGCGATCGATAACTGAAAACTTTAGCTAAATCGTTTCTGATGATACGAACAGCTTCGGAGGATGCGCGGGCGAAATTCATGCGGGCAGTCAGCTCAAACAGGTGGCTGCACAAGGTTATGGCAACACCTAAGACCAAGTAGGCAATCGCCTCGTGCTTGCCCGATGCATCCAGTAACCACTGTAGAATATAGCTTTTGAGTGGGGCGAAGATGGCAAGGATGAGCAAACTCACGGCAATGGTAGCGCAACGTCTTTTATGAACACAAAGAGTTTTTAGCAAACGCCTGGGAATCATAAATTGTTTAACTCGCATCTGCAACCGATCCCGCGCAAGTAGACTTTATGCCGCACATCCAAAACTGCCCCCCTTTAACCTGGGAATCACCTGCCGGCGTATTCTCACTGACTTCCAATACAAAGGATACCTTCGGTGCCCGGGGAAGATTATCCTTGTGCGGCCTGGCTGTTTGCTGGGCCGGCCTGTGTGGTCCTCTTGGCCCAGGGGTTTGGATAATCATGGGGGCACCTGTTCGCTGCATTTCCGTTATTGCTATAAACGGATGAAGGTGTTTGGACTTCCTGCGGGTAAGTCATAGGGTGTGTCCACATGATGACATATCCGAACAGGGGGCAGAAAACGTGAAAATCGCGGAGATGACTCAGGCGGTGCTCGAGCTGGTGGGGTTGGAGACTATGTCCGAAGATTCGGGTGTGGTTTACGACAACGGCAAAGAGGTCAATAGGGTTCTCGCGGGGATCGACATGGATGTCTCAATGCTTATTCTGGCCAAACAACTGGGCTTTGATTGTGTGGCTCAGCATCACCCCGGCGGGATCCTAAATCCGGACATCTCGGAGCTTTTTGGGCGCGACCATATGAAAAAGCTTATGGAATGCGGGGTTCCAATAAACCTAGCTCAGAAGCTTGCCTACGAAAGAGACAAAGAAAGCAGACAAAGAACCCATAGCCGAAACCGAACCCAGATGCGGGACGTGGCAAAACTGCTCGATATATCGGCTGTTGCTTTTCACACTCCAGCCGACATGTTGGCGGAACGGACGGTCCAGGAGAAAATGGACGCTCTGGCGAAGCGCAACCCGCGGTGCACCGTAAAAGACGTTATCGATGAGCTGATGCTGATCCGCGAGTACGCCGAAGCCTTGCCGGGTCAACAGCCGGAGGTATGGGTAGGCAGTAAGAAAAGCTTTGCCGGTAAAATTTACGTGCAGATGTACGGCGTGGGGGCCCCGTCGGCAGATGAATACAAAGCCTATAGCAATGCGGGTATCGGCACCTTCGTATGCATGCACGCCACGAAGGAAGTTATAGAGTCTATGAAGACCCACGGTAAGTCAAACCTTGTAGTGGCAGGGCATATGGCCAGCGATTCCCTGGGTTTCAACAAAATACTTGATGCTTGGGAAGCCAGGGGTGTTGAGACCACGCGCATAAGCGGCATCGTCTAGCTTGGATGTGCTTCCCTCGTATTTCAAGGACCTGAACCTGGATCGTATTGTGAAGCGGGTAGCAGGCAAACAGGACGCAGAGTCTCTGGCACCATCAGCGTGCGCAAGTATGAGGACCTGGGGGACGAAAGCAGCGGGAGAAAGACATGCAGTCTCTGTTTGGAGCCGATTTAACACAACCAGATTGAACTAGGTGCAACGTATCTTTCACGACTCGGTTCCAGTGCTTATAAGGCGTAGGGGTTCAAATCCCCTCCCTTGCTTTCCTCATTCCGGCCCTCGCGGCAACCCCTTTCCTCCGGTGTCTTTCTCCCCTCGATAAGGCACCGGGATGTACTGCACCGAAGGCCTGTTTTGCTGGGGTTGGGGGTACAAGTCCATGAGGCGATAGATTTCTGTAGGCACGTCTCCGCAGATAGGGGGAAAGCCCAGGTCCGTGAGTTCCTCGCACGTCAAAGGATAGTCGTGAGTCCAGCCCCCCGAGGTCAGTTTTTGCGCCAGTTCCAGGGCTTTGTCGCTTTCCAGCCGTTGGGACAACATATCCTTGACCGTGTCTGTCACTTGCCTGACCGCTTTTTCTGCCATATCGGCCAAGATTAAAGTCTCGTCGTCAATATCTTTGCGTTCTTTCTCTGAAAGGACCCGCAGGATTGATGAAGCCGCCCATTTGCCTATCTGGGGATCTACGGGACCCAGGACGGCGTTGGGGTCCATCACCAGCTCGTCTGTGGAAAGAGCAATGAGGGAACCGCCGGACATGGCGTAGTGGGGGACGAAGACCGTCACCTTAGCATTGTGGCGAAGGAGTGCCCTGGCAATCTGTTCCGACGCCAGAACCAGGCCCCCGGGCGTATGCAGAATAATGTCTATGGGCATGTCGGGCGGGGTCAGCCTTATCGCCCTAAGCACCTGTTCTGAATCCTCAATGGTAATGTATCTGGAGAGGGCAAGTCCCAAGAAACTGATGGACTCCTGCCGGTGGATTAGGGTAATCAGTCTCGATCCGCGTTTCTTCTCGAAATTTCGCATTATGCTGATCCGTGCAGCTTCCAGGCGTTTTCTTTGAATTGCGGGCATTACCGCCGACAACAAAAAGAAACCCCAGATCAAAAAGGAAAAGTCCATGAATCTCATTCCTCCTTCCGCCTATATAATTCGACCCAAAGAGTGAGTTTCCCTTATTCTGTCCGCAGTGCCACCACGGGATCTTTTTTGGCCGCAATCCTGGAAGGAATCAAACCGGCGATGAAAGTCAGAGCCATGCTGACGACCAGAAGCGCCGCCGCACCCGCCGGCGGCAAGGCGGCCACGCCGGGGATCTTGGTCGTCCTGGTGATGATCGCGTTGGCGGGTATACAAAGGACCAGCGTAGCGCCTATTCCTATGAGACCCGCCGCAAGCCCGATGATGAGCGTTTCGGCATTGAACACCCTGGAAATATCCCGTTTCGATGCCCCTATGCTTCGAAGAATCCCGATTTCCTTGGTGCGTTCCAGCACCGAAATGTAAGTGATGATCCCAATCATGATGGACGAAACAACCAAAGAGATCGCCACGAAGGAAATCAGCACGTAACTTATGGCGTTTATGACGCTTGTCACGGAAGACAGCATCATGTCCACATAATCGGTATACTGGATGACCCCTTCCTTATTGCCTTCCAGGTTCATCTGTTTGTTGTAATCATCTATGATGGCCTTAATTTGGGTTTTGGCCTCGAAATCTTTGGGGTAAATGTTGATCCTGCCGGGGTTCTCCGGGTCCGAGACCCCCAGAATCCGCATGTTTTCGTCGTAGGTCGACTTCGACGTTTCGGCGTAAGAGGTCAACAAAGCTTCTCGCTCTTCAGGGGAAAGAGAGGCAAGTTGTCCGGCCTGATCAGGAGGCAGCGAACCGGGATCTGCCGCGGTTTGCTCCGAGTCCCGGCCTTGACCTTGGGGTTCAGCAAAAGGTTTTCCCGTGAACACGTCAACGTCTGGGTTTTGTATTTGTTCTTTGACTATTTTGCTTTCTTTCACTGTGTCCACAAAATAGGCTGCCAGGGCCGAGGTGTACCCCACCGATGCGGGGCCGAAAGTCTCGGCGATGCCTTCCGCGGGCCTCAGAATCCCCACGACCTTAACGTTCGGCGCGTCTTTTACGGCTTTTGCCATGTACTCCTCGTCGTTACTTCGATCCACCCAGATGTCTCCCACTTTCTCGTACAAGGCAGTGCCAGGAACCGGCTTGAAGGCAACCTCCAGCAATTCTTCGTAAGAAAAGCTCACCTGTTCCGGTGAAATTTGCTTCCCTGCCGAAATGTCCCTCATCATGCTTTTGACTTCGTCGGGGTCCTTCAGGCCCAAGGAATACAGCGCATAGTCGGTTATCTCGTTGTCCCTGCTGACCAAAAGGGCGACTTCGTCGAAGGCCGTCGGCATACGCCCCGCCAAGACGTCGTACTGGAATTCTAACAACTCAGGGTTATCCAGAAGTTCTTCCCAGACATCGGAACCCGGCCTGCTATTCATCATTCGCATTGCTCCCAAAGGCGAGGAAGAACCCTGGCTTGTCAAAAGGGAACTGGGATGCACGCGGAAAACTCCGCTTGAAGTGTCGGCCCTGTACATGTTCATGCTCGTGGTGTACCCGTATTTGATGTCGTTGGCATAATCGCCGATGCCGCTTCCGCCGTTTTCGATGAATTCCTTAAATGCCCTGAGATCGTTGGACGACGAGTCTGCCATGAGGCTTCCCATCATGTCCGCCATGACGTCATAGGAATAGACCTTGTCAAGGGAATGATCGGCCCGGTGGGCCCTGATGCTCCTGGCGGCGCCCAAGAGGGCCGTCATGTCCACCGTTGACTGCTCGATGGAAAGGGGGTAGCTGGCCATGGTGTCTTTCTGAACGTTTGCTATATAGCCGCGCATGCCGCTTGAAAGCGCCAGGATTAAGGCAATGCCTATGATGCCTATGCTGCCCGCAAAAGACGTCATGAAGGTGCGGGCTTTCTTGGTCATCAAATTGTTAAGGCTCAAAGACAGAGCGGTACCCAAAGACATAGCCGCTTTGTGCCGGGCCCCCATCTTCTTTGAGGCCGCCCCGGCGGGAGCCGCTTCAATTTCATCATGTGACGCATGTGACGAATCGTAGGGATTCGTGTCGTGAGTGATTTTGCCATCAAGCAGTCTGACGATCCTCGTGGAAAACTTTTGGGCCAGTTCGGAATTGTGGGTCACCAGGATTACCAGCCGGTCGCGGGAGATCTCCTTCAGAATCTGGCCTATCTGAATGCTGTTTTCCGAATCCAGGGAACCCGTGGGCTCGTCGGCAAGCAAGATTTCGGGGTTGTTCACAAGGGACCGGGCAATGGCAACGCGCTGCATCTGTCCCCCCGACAACTGGTTGGGTTTCTTTTTGGCTTGGTCGCCGAGCCCGACTTTTTCCAGAACATCAAGGGCTCGCTTCCTGCGCTCCCCTCTGGGCACGCCGGACAGAGTCATGGCCAATTCCACGTTGGCCAGCACAGTTTGGTGGGGGATGAGGTTGTAGTTTTGGAAAACGAAACCAATCGAACGGTTTCTGTAGTTGTCCCAATCGCCGTCTTTGAACTTTTTGGTCGACACTCCGTTTACGGTAAGGTCTCCCGCTGTGTACCTGTCGAGGCCCCCTATGATGTTCAGCAAAGTGGTCTTACCGCAACCGGACGGCCCCAGCACCGACACAAATTCGCTTTTGCGAAACTCGATGCTGACCCCGGCAAGGGCTTCCACCACGGTATCGCCCATATCGTAAGTTTTAACAATGTTCTGTAAGATCAGCAAACTGCCCGACTCCTTTCAATCAGAAGAAAACCGCCGTGCCCTGCAGGGCTACCCGGGGCAGCGCGTTCTACAATTACCATCATAACAAATCTTCGCAAAGACTTGGTAACTGAGAAACGGAGGGCAAGAAGCGGCGCAATGGCCCGATAAGCGGTTTTTTGCGCGGGTCTTTTCTGGTAGTATACTTAGGATCGATGGGCGTCCTGCGATTGCCAACATGTCCCCTGCACCGCATGTGCCGGTTGTGGCGGCAGCATGGTCAGATCGCAGGAGTCTCCCTGGTATCCCGGAGATTTGCGGCAAACCGGGAATCTTCACAAGGTAACCGTGTAAGGAGGACCACATTGTGCAGGTAAGTGTCAAGAAAGAGGGCTCCAAAGTATCTTTGGAAATAGAGGCCCCCGCCGATGTAGTGGAAGAAGCCTACCAGAAGGCCTACAAAAGCATAGTCAGGCGCGTGAATATCCCCGGGTTTAGAAGGGGGAAAGCACCGCTGTACTTAGTTGAACGCCACGTTGGTGAAGACGTGATAAAGGATGAAGCTATAAAGGATGTCCTGCCTTCTCAGTATTTTGAAGCGGTGAAAGAAGCCGGCATCGATCCTGTGGACGATCCCGAGTTTGTGGAAGTGCACTTTGTGAGGGGTGAGCCCCTTAAGTTTACGGCCGCCGTGGATGTCAGGCCCGACGTGCATCTGGGAGATTACCGGACCTTGTCTGAGCCTTTCGAGGCTCCCAAAGTTACTGATGAAGAAGTCCAGCGCCAGTTTGACGTGTTGCGGGATCGCATGTCGGAGCTGCGGCCTTTGGACGAAGCGTCCCATCTGGAAGCCGGGAACTATGCCAACTGTCACGTGAAGGGGATAGAGGGTGACGTGCCGTTTTTCGCCAACATGGACGAGGATTTCAATTACACCCAAGTGGGAACAGACTACGGGTTGATTCCGGGATTGTCCACGGCTCTTGTAGGGATGAAAACCGGGGAACAAAAGGAATTCATAGGAGTATTTCCTGAGACTGCCCCGGCGGCAGATGCGGCAGATAAGGACGCCCAAGAAAGCCCCCCGGAAGAAGAGGATGTTCAGGTAACCCCCGAGGTAGCTAGTGCCGGTGATGCGCCTGAAGGCGAAGAAAAACCGGAACGGACCGTCAAGTTCCTCGTCACGGTGAAAGAGACTTACCAAAAACTTGTGCCCGAAACGGAAAAAGTCTTGAAAACAATGGGGCAGGATACTGTTGAGGACGCGAAGGCGGAAATCAAGAGACAGATCCTGGCTTCCAGGCATGATGCCGCGCGCAAACAGCATGCTGAAACGGTGGAGAAAAAGGCTGTGGAGATGTCTTCAGTGGATATCCCCAAGGTCATGATAATTCGGAGAGCCCAGGACATTTTGGACCGTTTTGCAAGCAGACTGAAGGAATCGGGCACTGACTTGGAACATTACATGGAATCATCAGGCAGATCAGTTGAAGACCTTAGGGCCGATGTAGAAAAACAGGCAGCGGATGAAGTGAAGGCAGAACTGGTATTTGATGCCATAGCCGAAAAAGAACAGATCGAGGTTTCCCAAGAAATGCTCGACGGGGTGATCGGGTCTCTTGCCCGGGAAGCCGGCAGGGAGTTTGGGGCCATGAAGACGACTTTGGAGTTTCGGGGAGCCTTGGATGGACTTACGAGAAGTCTTGCAAGAGGGGAAGCGCTGCAAAAGCTGTCTCTTGAAGCGGCCCAACGGGCGGGCACCCCGATAGAGACCGAGGTACCGAAATCCGAACCTGCGGAGGACCCGCAGGCCTCGGAAGCCGGGGAAACCCGGGAAGCGGAAGAAGGTGCCGGTGAGGCCGAATCCGAAGCCTAAGACCCGGCGTTTGAGCCTTGAGGCATGGTATAATGTCA
>CAZYEC010000043.1:0-13685 GCA_964646385.1 uncultured Eubacteriales bacterium
TTCAAGGGCTGAACTGCCGTGCCATTTGGCGTTTACGACGGTGACTGTCTCGCCGAGCAAGAGCCCGCGAACTGCCGCACCGGACGTTAGTTGTTCCAATTTTGCCATTTTTTCAGGTGCTCCTATGCGTAATCTTGTCTGGGTCCAGCTCTAGGCCCCTTCGCGTGAATCCATTTCGATTTCACCGGTCTCAATATTGTAATAACCCATCGAATGGCCTGGGCTTGGTTGTATGTTTTCGAAATTTCCAACCGCCGCAAGCAATTGTGGAATACCCCAGTCGATGGCTTAAGCCTAACTCACAACCGCCCCTCCCTTTTTCTCAACAACCTCTTCACCAAGGGATCGAGCACCAATCTTGTGGCACCATCTTTGTGATCGACGTCCTTTGCACTCCGTTTAGAAATCTTTCGGTCCACGATCCCCAAATCCAACAATGTGTTGAGCAACGCTTGCCTGGTTTCGGCGTCAATTTCGGGCGTTTCCATCAGTTCTATATCGCAAGGCTGCATGGGTTCAATTTCAGCGACGAAACAGGCGACTTTGTGGGCGTGTTCCATAGAAGAGATTCCTGTGGACTCCAAGAATTGCTCCGCTTTCCTCGCGTTCTTGCCGAGTCCATCCCACAGCGTTTTGGCGTCAGGTTTCGGATCGTAGTGCTCGGGACGCCGGGCCGGTGAGGCATACAGGCCGTGGAGCAAGCAAGGCCAGCCCCCTGTGTGTTTCTTCACATAATTCACTGTCGCAGCGCTGCCCACGAAGCCTTCATCTTTCAGCATCATTTCTATGGCGTGGGGTTCCCATTTACGGGAGACAACAGGCTGGTTGATAATGCCCAGTATTCTGTCTCTTGTGGCATCGGGCAAGAGGTGCCAACGGAAAATATCTGGGGCATCGAAAACCACGATGACTTTGTTCTGTTTTCTGTAGGATCGCTCCGACAGAACCCTGTTTACTGCCGCCACAGTGTCCGACATATCCCGAGACAAGCCCGTGAGATACGAGGCCGGGATAACAGCCACCTTGGACGGCCCCCACCGTCGCCTTCGCAATTGAGTTTCAAGGTTTGCGAGGGTTGAGCAATCCGGGGCAAAAATGATGCGTTCTTCGTCTCGAAAGACATCGTGCAGCGCCTCGGTCACTGGCTCAATGCCCAGGGCCCTGGAGGCAAAGACGAAACTGATCTTGTTTTTTCTGATGACCGCCTCCTGGGCAAGTGTGAGCGGGTGCCAGCCCGGTGATTCGCCGAACTTCTGCCGCCTGTCCGAAGCAGTCTCCTGGGTCGGTGGAGCCTTCTGTCCAAGCAGCCGAAGCCTTTCCTCTATTTCCGCCTTGGAGCCCAGGGCAGTCACAATGTTCGCGTTTCTGAGCCTGTATCCACCCTCGGTTTTGACCAAAATCCCCAAACCGATGAGTTCATCCAGCAGATCCCGGCATTCTTCTTCCCTGATTCTCGTGAAAGCTGCGGGCCACGCTTGACGCGCCTCGTAAAGACTCTCTTCAACGCTGAACACTTTCCGGTACCCGTCGGCAATGGTTTTTTGCGCATCTATGATAGCGTAGGCAAGAACCGCATACCTGTCATCCAAGTCAAGAGTCCAGTCGAAACGCTCTCTCATCCTGTTCCGTATCTCCTGGTTCTTGAACACCATTTCCACTGTCTCCACTGTGACAGTGTGGGGCGGCGGCCTCTTAACAGCCATCTTGACAATTTCCGAACAAAAAAGCTGCACCAATGCCGGGTGGCTGTTGGTGTAAGCCAGAATCCTGTAAACGGGATCATCATTCCTAAATCTGAACCCCAGAGCCGCCAGAGGCTCTTTAATCAGCCGGACCGCTGCTTTTGGTTCCAAAGGGCCCATGACCATAGCCGCTTCAAAATGTGCGAAGGGATGATTCGGAATGTTGCAATACTTTTGCACGCTGTGAAGCCCCGAGAACACGACTTTGAACCTGCGCTCTGTGGAATCCATAAGTGTCTTCAGTCTGTGGACCACAGGGAAAGGAGTCCTTCCGCCACCGTCGGCTCTCAAGAAATCATCGGCCTCATCGAGCAACACCCATATCCGCAAGTCAGGCTTCTTGGCCATAAGCGCGTTTACCGCCGAAACAATCTCACCGGCATCTGCCTTGGGGCTTACAGGCAACCCCGCCTCTTGCAAACCCCGGGAAAGGTGGCGCCAAACCGATGCGGGCGTCCTTTCGGAGCCCGGTTTCCCCACCTGTTTGATGTCCCTGTACACCACATACCTGTTAAACCCGGGTTTGTGAGACCTTCTTGCAAATTCTCTGAGGGTTGCGGATTTCCCCAACTGCCGGCCCCCGTATACTACAGCGCTGCCCAAAGGGTTTTCTATTTGTTGAATCTCTTTTTCTCTGCCTTTGAACATTTCCGGGGGGACTATCGAGCCCGAAAACGAGTAAGGGTTGGCGTATCCCCAAAGCATTGCGCAGGACACGCAGGCCCCAAGCCGGCTGGAATACTGGTTCGCCAGGAAGTGAACGAGCACGTCGTCAACTACCAGGGCAGTGAGCATATTTTGCCTGCAAATCATTCCCCAGTCGGTGCGCCATTTGCGCGTCATGCGCCCCACATAAAGCACCAGAGGGTTTTTGGCAGACAGCTGTCCCAGAATTCCTGCCAAGGTCTCGGGCCCGGGACGTTTCCAAACGATTACCACATCGCAAACGCCGTTGAGCCCGGAACCGAACTGGGGTATGGGGCTATTTTGTTCCGCTCCAACCTTAACTCGAAAGTACCCGTAGTCTTCCCCCCGCTTCACCGGCTGGCAAGGGCCTATGTCCAGAAAACCCAGATACGTCATGATTTCGGTAATATCCCGGGAAAAACTGGAACGACCCTTAGATTTGGGAGGGTTTTTCAAAGATTCCAAAGCCCCCAAGACCTTTTGGATTTCCTCAAGACGCGTCGCGGGTATCCCGCCTGTAATGATTCCTGCCACGGACTGGCGATTGAGCAAAGCCCGCCTTACGGCCCTGTGGTCTTTTTCCAAAGCATCGCTCAGACCATCCGACACCCGCAAAAACAACCGGACCCAATCTTCAGTCCTGTCCTGGGGTCCTTCGGGCTCCACCACACCGGTTCGAAGAATATCTTCGGCCCTTCCGATGAACTCGTCTGCCAAGGCGGTATCATCTTTTTCCAGCGCACCAGCTGCTTTTTGGGCATACTTCGCAGCCGCCGCAGTAACCGCACTTTCCTGGTTCTCCGCAATTTGACCGTTGAGTTCATCCAGATGCTCTCGCAGAGCCTTGGCCCTGGCCTGTCCCCGGCTGAGCAACTCGTATTCCCACTCGCCTATTTCCCGAAAAAGCAGATCGAACCGCAAGTCGCCTTGGTTTTCGATGGCTAACACAACAGCATCAAACTCGGATTTGTCTTGTTCGGACAAAGTGCTGTCTATGGTGGCTCTTTCAATGGAAGACCTTAGCCGGGCCAACCGTTGCGCCAGTTCCTTGTGAGCGTCTTGCAACAGGGTTTCAATACGGGCCTCCACTTCCGCTGCCTGGGCAGACCCGATCCATTTGAGGTGATCCAGCACACAACGTGCGCCGTAGAAATCGTTGTTTTCCGCTTTTAGCAATGCGACGCTGTGCCAGGGGATTGATTCTTCCAGCGCATCGGCCAATTCTTGCGCCTGGTCCGCCGAAAGCGACTCTGGCAAAGGCTCTTGTGCCGAAACCGGAGACTCTTTCAGAAGGAACAGCGGGAGTTGCAGTTGCTGCGTCCACGAACGATCCGGGCCTGCAAAATTCCCTGTCAGAAAACTACGCGTCAGGCGAATGGCAGCCGCCAAACCGGTCTTAAGGGCCCGGGGGCGGTCTTCGCCGGAAGGCCCTACCGGTTCAAGAACTGCTGTGGAAAACAAGTTTTCAACAAACTCCAGGTGTCTTGCTTTTCTGTCGCTGTGGGCGTTGTCGCCACCCAGGCCTTTGTGAGCATCCTCATATTTGTCGTGGATTGCCCTGCCGTCTGAAATGAGTTTCAGAAGACGGGTTCTGAATGCGCCCGTAATGCGAGCCCCGGGCTTGCCCACCTGTTTGAGCGCCCCGTCGAGAATTCTCTGGGCAACTGCCCCCCTATTGCCGGCCAAAAGCGCGCTATCCTTTGGCCCCAAAGGGTCGGCACGGTTGAGGATAGCTGCCATGACGCTTCCGAGAGGTCCCGTTTCTGAGGCAAGGTACCTGGCCACCAACGTGGCCGGATGATATTCGAACCGGGTTGTCCTGGCACGATTCAGCCATTCCCGGGCTTCACTTTGTGTCCGCTCTATCTTATCCTGGATATCGTCCCGGGCCTGGGGCTCCTGAACAAGGCTCTTCATGTCCATCCAGGCGGACGTTGCGGCATATTGTGCCAGGGCCCGTACTGAGTCCCCGAAAGGAATGTCTGCATCTGCCACCAGTTGAAGCCAGGCCTGGGCACCGGTGGAAGGCTCAAAAAGGGAGGCCGGCATGGAGGCGGCCGCCACCAGCATGGACGCTTCCTTCCGCGACATTCCAAAGGCCTGCAGAGCTTCCACCGGGTTCATGTAATGCTGATAAATCCGTGCCAGTTGTTCAACGGCAGCGGCGTGGCCTTGGGTGCCCGGAGGGCAACCCACCCAAGGCTGCAGGGCGCATGCCAACAATGCGTCACTTATGGCAGCGGGAGGTGCATCGTGTCCGGCGATTCCGAAAGACAGCCAGTAGGCGCCGGGGCAACTTCCCGCGGAATAGCACTTCCACACGTTTGTCTCCCCGGGTAAGACGCCGGCGGGTTGGGCAACCTGCTCCGGCTCGCTTTTTTGGTCATCAGCAGGCTGGAGCAAATCACCGGAATCATCCTGAACCGCATTGTCGGTAACAGGGCCGCGACCGCTTTCCCGGGCTTCTTCAGCGTCTGGCAAATTCTCACCGGCAAAATCAACGTCTGATGCCCTGCCAGTTTCATGTTCTGCAGACACTTGCCCGGCTTGTGACTCCCCTCCGGCTGACCCGGAAACCCGAGTATCTTCAACGTCAAAAAGGGCGACGAGTTCATCATCAATTTGGGCCAACCGGTCTTCCACGAAGCGCAGCTCATCTTCTATGTCCCGGCGCTCGGACCTGCTCCCGGGAACCTTATGCTGCCAAACCCCGTGCGTTTCGAAGAGTTCCTCAACCGTTTCCAAAAGCTGGCTCGCCTTTTCAACTGCTTCTTCGGTTATGGCATTGTGTTCCAACATCCTGATTCCGCGCATTTCGTGAAACTCGATGGCTTCCTTATGATTCTCTCTGAGCCGCTCAAGTACTGCCCTAAACCTGTTTTGGATCTGATACCTGTTTGATTTGGCGACGCCCCTTCGGGCGAGTTTTTGTTGTGTCAGTCGCTGCAGTTCAGGCAACCGGACATAAAGCCCGTCCCACACCGGATCGAAGGGTTCAACATCTTCCAGGCCCTTCAGGGCATCCAACAGCTTTTCGAACCTTTTCGTGCTAAACACCCAGTCCCGCAATTGCATCACCTCAAAAAACAAAATGGGGTGCGGAAAACCCGTAATCTCATCGCCGCTGATGGCCTTTTCCCCATTCTTACACTCATTGCCCCGTCACACAGTGTCGGGGACATCAGTTCGTACCTTGCACACTGCGAAGAAAGACCTATTGTGGAGAAACCCACGCCAAGGTATGACGATTCCATCGTCAGAAGATTTCGCCATAGTCCTGGGAAATCCTGCGTAAGCATCCCGGGATGCACCCGAGGAAAACGAAAGCCCCGAACACCTTCAAGGTGCGCGAGACTTGACCGCAAATCGCTATTGTGACGCCGCAATCATTTCCGCTTCCGCGGTTGCTTAAGAGCCGGGCCCCAGCCTTACTCGGGCATCCAAGGCCACGAAGCCGTCGGCAGTCACCGCCAAAGGGTTCACATCCAGTTCAAACACATCGGGCAACCGGCTTGCCAAGGTGTCGACGGCCAGAATGCACCGGGCAAGAGACCTTTTGTCCGCTCCGGTTATGCCGCGAAAACCCTGGAAAATGACGCTTGCCTTCAAATCGTTTATCATTTCCATGCACTGCCAAAACATTAAAGGCCCCACTCGTGTGGATACGTCTTTAAACACCTCTATGAAGACTCCACCCAGGCTCAGCATGATTATTTGACCGAATTGGGGATCCCTCACGAACCCCAAAGCAAGTTCCAATTTTGCCTTCACTTGTTCTTCTACCAGCACACCATCGATTCGAGCCTCGGGATAAACCAGCAGCGGGGATTGCGTCACCTGCCTGAAGGCCGTTGCCAGCCCCTGTTCGTCTCGCACATCAAGGGCCACCCCGCCCGAATCAGTCTTGTGAACCACGTCGTAGGAGCTCACTTTTACCACCACGGGATAACCAATCTCCCGGGCCGCACGGCAACATCCTTCCAGGTCTTTTGCGTGGATCCGCTTCGCAACCGGGATACCCGCATCTTCCAAGAGGGACATGGCCTGGTGCTCGGTAAGATAATCTTGATGCTTCCGGCGGGCCTCAAGGATGACCCCCTCAGAAACACCCTGTCTCCATTCCACGCTGCAAGACTGCTTCGCATCGCCTTTCTGCTTTCGTCTTTTGTTGCCGTAACGAAACAAGCCCCCCAGGGCGTTTACAGCCCTGTCGGGTGAAGGGTAAAAGGGGATGCTCCCGGCTGTCAAAGCCGACTGAGCCGCCTTGTAGGTGGGTGCAGTAGCTGTGAGCGCGACCGCAAGAGGTTTGGCCATCCCTTTGTGATTCCCTTTAACAATGGTCTCTCCGAACTCTTTGGGCTTTGACTCCACCGGCCCCAAAGCCAACACCATGTCGGTATTGGGATCTTCCGTGGCCGCATCGATAGCCTTGTTGTAAAGCTCCATGTCAAAAATCACTGCCGTGGTCAGATCCACTGGGTTGAAGGGGCTTCCGAAAGGCGGCAAGAACCCGTTCATCTTGCCAACCGTACCGTCACAAAACTCCGCCAGGACCAGCCCGTGCTCATCGCAAGCATCTGCCGCGGCAACCGCCACCCCCCCCGGCCCCGATACTATCCCAAGCCTGTTCCCTGCAGGGACCTTCAGAGCGTAAAACGCTGCGGCCAAATCAAGCAAGTCCTCAATGCCGGTGCACACCACCGCCCCAGATTGGGTCACCGCCGCCTTGAAAGTATCGTAAGCCCCCGCAAGGGCCGCTGAATGTGAACTGGCGGCTTTGGCCCCCGAGGCCGTCCTGCCGCTTTTCCAAATGAGCACCGGTTTCAAGGGCGTAATCCCCTCAAGGGCATGCATTAGGCCGCGCCCGTCCTCTACCCCTTCAAGGTACATCAGGATAAGGGAGGTGTCGTCGTCTTGGCCCAAGTATTGGAGCAAATCCACAGTACCTATATCCGCCCTGTTTCCACAGCTTACAGTCTTGGAAAAACGCAACCCCCGTTCGTATCCGATGCCCACCATGGAGCCGCACATGGACCCGCTGTGGGATATCACGGCCACAGAACCCGGATCGCCGACGTCGGCTTTGAGACCCTGGAGCCCCAAAAGCAGCCCCTGATGGAAGTTGCATATACCCAAGCAATTGGGGCCGATAATTCGAACCCCTCCCGCCGATGCCACTTTGAGGACTTCTTCTTGCAGCCCCCTGCCTGATTTGCCGGTCTCGGCGAAACCGGAACTGTATATGACGCAGCCTTCCACACCTGCTTCGACGCACTGGCCCATGATGCCCGGGACAAGGGCTGCGGGCAAGGTGACGTAAGCCAAATCAACTTTCTCGGGAATATCTGCCAGGCGACCGTAGCACTTGTACCCGTAAAGCTCTTTTACCCGCGGGTTTACGGGGTACACCCGGGCTACCCCTTTTCCACGGCTGAGGCTTCTGACCAAGTCGTTACTGAATTGGCCCTCCCTGGAGGAAGCACCTATGACCGCGATGCTTTTTGGCGCAAACATCCTATCGAGCTTGTTTTTCAAATCCTGATTCACCGGCCTGCCTCCCTCAACAACCGCGCCCATTCCTCATCCACGTCTTTTTGCAGTCTTTCCACGATTTCAGGCCCCGCGTTGCGAAACCGCGACTGGGCCGCAAGGTACTCCTTAAGGGGTTTGACTTCTTTGGGCCTGTGATTAAGGGTCACTTTCCCTTCCTTAACTTCATACAAAGGCCAAAAATTGGTCTCCACCGCCAGTTTGGACACGTGGCAAGTTTTTTGAGGTTGGTAACCCCAACCGGGAGGACAAGGCAGAAGGACGTGGAGGTATTTGAACCCGCGTATCTTGGAAGCCTCTTTCACTTTCCTGACAAGGTCTTGGGGATACGCTATCGTGGCGGTAGCCACGTAAGGAATGTAGTGGTACACCATTATCCAGGGCATGTTCTTCTTGACAGTCTTTTTGCCTCCAACGGTTGTGCTGGTGCGCGCCCCAAGCGGGGTCGAACCGCTCTTTTGAACCCCCGTGTTCATGTATGCTTCGTTGTCCAAACACACATAAAGCACATTGTCGTTTCTTTCGGCGGCGCCCGACAATGCCTGCAGGCCTATATCCGCAGTGCCGCCGTCGCCTGCAAAAGCCACCACCGTCACGTCGGAGCGGCCTTTCATCTCCAGGGCGGCAGCCAGGCCTGCCGCGGTGGAGCCGGCATTGGGAAACATGAGACAGATACCCGGCACTTTGACCCGAAAAGACACCGCGCCTGCACAGGGGCAGGAAGTCTCTACCACCGTGTTAGGGCCCAATGCGTCCATGATCAATCTCACCGCAATAGAACCCGCACACCCCGGGCAACCTGTGCTCCCCTTAAAAGTAAGGGCTTCCATAGCCATTCTTGTCACTCCTTGTGAGGATATCTAGGACCCATGGTGAAGCCCAATCCACAGGGTGGGGGGAGACTCCGGGCTTTCGTGTCCCTCCAGCAAGTGGTCTGCCACTCGGACAAAATCCTGGGGAAGGATATCTCTCCCGCCAAGACCGGCCACAACTGCGTTCACCTGAGGTCGCTTTGGGCAAGCGTAAAGGGCTGAAACCACTTCCGGGAACATAGCGCCGGAACCCCTGCCGGAACCTATGGATACGTTTCTTTCCACAACCGCAACTGCATTCGCCCCGGAACACACCTGGCGGATTTTATCTTCCGGAAAAGGGCGCACAGTCCGGAGATTTACCAGCCCCACTCGTTTCCCTTGCTTTCGCAATTTGCGGACTGCCACAGCGGCGGTTCCCGTCATAGAACCCAAAGTTATCAGCAAAACTTCCGCGCCTTCGGCCATGTAGGTGCCAACCAGCCCGTAGCGACGGCCCGACAATTTCATGAACTCGTGCGCCGTTTCCTCGATGACCCGTGGGGCCAAGGCCATGGCTTCGGACATTTTGGCGCGATACTCCATTACCGCCTCCACCGTTGTAACCCCGACAAACATGGGGTCATCGGGGTCCAGGTACTGGTGGGAAGGAGTGTACTCGCCCAGAAACGCGTCAACTTGCTCTTGAAACACAGGTATAATGGACTCTCCACCGTGGGACAGTTTGAAGCCGTCGCCACAAACCATCACCGGCAGCAGTATTCTGGGGTCCTCGGCGACCCGGTAGGATTGAATGACGGTGTCGTACAAATCTTGGGCGGACGTGCAATGAATTTGAAGCCAGCCGGTATCCCGGGAGGCCATGGAATCATGGTGTTCTGCCCTGAGAGAAATGGGCAAAGCGATGGTTCTGTTTGCCACGTACATTACTACCGGCATCCTGCCTCCCGCCGCCATAAACAATTCTTCGTACATGTAAGCAAGGCCGTGAGACGAAGTTGCCGTAAACACTCTCACTCCCGCCGCGCTGGCTGCACAGCAAGCGCTCATGGCGCTGTGCTCGCTCTCGACCTGTAGACAAGCACAGTCCAGTTCACCTTCATCGATGTATTCCGCCAATCGAGACACTACGGGGGTCTGGGGAGTGATCGGATATATCGCCATCACTTTTGGTTTTGCGGCCTTGACGGCCCTGGCGACGGCTTCGTTGCCGTCCACAAATATGCGCTCCACGTGAGTTACCCCCTATTCGACCATCTTAATAGCGCCAAAGGGACAGACCTCCACGCAAATTCCGCACCCTTTGCAGTACTCGTGATCTACTACTGCTATTCCCCCACGAAGCTCAATTGTCCCCTCAGGGCACAAGGTGCAACACAAGCCGCAGCCCCTGCAACTGGCCCCGTTGACTTCTGGACTGGAAGACCTCCACAAACTGGGTTTCTGGGCTTCAAGCATCCAGGGATACACCACCGGTGACAGAGGAAGCTCGGGAAACGGAGCCTGTTTGGTTTTTGATACAAAGCACACTGGCTTGATTCTGTCGGCTTTCAATTTGCGAGCCGTATCGTATCCAAGTCCCGCCGCATGAAGGCTCTTGGACCTGTTTTCTCCGGTAAACCGCTCTGCTATCGCCTCTTCCAAACGGTCGAAAGGGCAGAATTCCGCGATCTTTGCAAGGGCTCCGCACATTGCCATGTTGGTCATTTTGATAGGTCTGGAGCCGTAGACCTGTGCGGCAATTCTGTCGGCATCCACCGTACCTATTAAGGCGCACACGGGGCTTATTTCCGAAGGGGCTTTGACGCTGTTGAGAAGCAGCCCGCCCTCAGTCTTTAGGCCGGCGGCAAGGGTTTCCAGCGCGAATTGAGAATCGAAAGACACCACCAGGTCTGGTTCGTAGACATCGCATCTTTCCAAAATCTGTTTGTCATCAACCCTGATGAATGCAGTAACAGTTTCTCCCCGCCGAGCCACGCTGTAAACGGGTATCACTTGGGCGTATCGCCCTGACTTCGTGATGGCAGAGCCGAGTATTTCGGCACCCACTACTACTCCCTGTCCCCCCATGCCCTGAAGACAAATCTCAAGCACTTGTTGACCCCCTTAAGTGGATTCAGTCGATTACCAAACGAAAAAGCCCGGGCTGGGGCTCACATCCACCAGTCCAGAAGCGTGCAGAACCACACTCCTTCGCGTACTCCCAAACCGTTGCCCGCCTTGTAGAAGCCCATGGTAAACCGCATTAATTGCGTACAGGGTGTTTTGGTGCGGGGTGCAACCGGATCCAGTGGCTTTTGTCCAGACCAAAAACAACCTTTGGAATTGCTGATTGAGTTGGTCGCAGGCTAAGCCAAGTCAGCACGGCGACTCCTGGCGCAGAGCCTTGTCAATCTGCGATACATAACCATGCCACTTGCCGCCGTGCACGCAAGGATACTCCGAAGTGACTACCCTGTGACCTATTAGATTGCCAACCGAAGAACTTGAAAGACGGCCTGCCCGTCTATAGCGCCCAGGTTTCCGAGAACACCCGCAAAACGTTCTGCCCCACCGCCTTTTGGATGTCTTCAGTAGAATAACCGTGCTTGACCAACCACCGCACGATATTTGGGAAACACTCACTGGGGTTCTCAAGCCCTTTAACATACTCCACTTTTTCAAAGGTTTCACCGGATTGACTTTCGCTTATGGACAAAGGGCTTGCCAAAACGTGGTGCAAGCCGACGTGGTCTCCAAAACCCGTATCTGGCCCAAAAGCGACATGGTCGATTCCGACCAAGTTGGCCACAAATTCAAAATGCTCCATAAAAGAATCTACGGAATGAGCCCTATTGTTCCGTGTCAGCGTAGTATGGGGCGCAGCCTCTATTCCCACTACTCCGCCCCGTTGGGCGCACGCCTTGAGAACATCATCGGGCATCATCCTGTTTGTATTCCACAACGAACGCGCTCCTGTATGTGTAATCAGAATTGGTTTCTCGCTGCATTCGATGGTGTCGAGACAAGTCTTGTCTCCACAGTGAGAGACATCAATGGTCATACCCAACCTGTTCATGCGTTGCACCACTTTCCGGCCAAACTGAGTGAGTCCCCCATCTCTCACTTCTTTTAGGCCAGAACCCAGGCTGTTTGACTCCGAATAGGCGATTCCCATGACTCTGACCCCGAAGCCGTACAGGATGTCCACGCGATCTACTTCGTTTTCAATAGGCGTCGCACATTCCAATCCTGCAACAAGTGCTATTTTTCCGTCTGGTTTAGCCCTATGAAGATCGTGAAGCGTTTCTGCTTTGTACAGCATGTCTTGGTGAGCAAAATCCGAGAAACGAATTCCAAGATCATGGATGATGTCTGTCCATTTCCAGCCGGCGTGCGAAGTGATCATCGCGGATCCGTCCATAAAGTTCTCGATGACCACGTCGACGCCAGAAACACTCATACCTTCAAAACCCGTCCAGCATCGGCCGCGGTGTACATAAGCCAGGTATTCCCACACGTCATCGGGCATGACCATGATATGATCGTGCGCAGATACCACAACAGAATCGTTCAAAATATTTTGGACTTTTTGCTCTTGTTCCGGCGTAACTTCCACAACATAATGAGGCACGCGGTCGATCTCTTTTGCCAGTTTAAACACCTTGTAATCTTCGCCGGGTTTCAGAAACTGGAAAGACTTGTACCCCGAATACCGTTTGTATTTCATGTTGTACTCCCTTCCGGTCTGTCAAGATGCCAGGCCAAAACTCCTTTGCCCGCTGATTCTTGAGGCCTCCATCACAACGTTTTACTTGACAAAAAAGGCTTCCAAAACAGATTTTTCCGGTTTGGGGGTCATCTTGCTCACCACAATTAGCAAGATGGCGGAGACTGCCACACCGATAACACTTGGCCAAATGCCAAAAGGCCAAGATCCCCAAGAATGATGATACTTCCACCCTAAGCTATACCAAAATGCACAGCTGGCAGCACCGCCCAACATAGCCCAACGGGCACCGTGTTTGGTGCCATTTCTCCACCAAAATGCTACCACGAGAGGGGCTGTCAAAGTAGAAGCCAGCATGTTGGTAGTAAAATTAGTCAACCACAAAACCTGTGTTGGAGGTTTAAAAGCTAAGACTATTGCCAAAACGCCAAATGCAGCGGAAAAAACTTGCGCCCTTCTCGCTGCAATTTTGCCATCCGCAGCCTTTTTCCCCAAACCAATGTCCACTACGTCTTTACAAAATGCCGATGTCACCAACAGCAATACAGAGTCCACCGATGACATCATCGCAGCCATTGCAGCCGAGGTAAGAACCGCACCAATCAACGGGGGCAAAAGATTTCGGGCCAAATTCACCATTACGGCATCAGGATCGGCGACATCATACAAGAGCCGTGAGGCAGGTGCTACCAAGGCCTGAGACATGTAAATAACAGTTCCGAAAGCCATTGAAAAAGCCAAAGCCCTCTTTAGAGTCTTCTCGTCTTTGGCCATGAGAAACCGCACCACGGAACTGGGCGCCCCCCCTATCTGAAAAACAGAGCATGAAATTATGGCTGTCGACACCCACATTGGGGGCATTATTCCCGTCAGCTCAGTCAGGTTGGGGTTGATTGCTTTGAAACCTGCATTCATTGAGACGAATCCCCCACAAGCCCTGATGGCAAGTGGAACAAGAACCAGAATTCCAGAAAGCATAATTACTCCCTGAATCATGTCCGTCCAGCATACAGCGTAGGCTCCCCCGGCCGCAGTGTATATCAGTACAATGGCCCCGATGACCAAAACACCGAGCCAGTAGGGGGTACCAACGACGACTTGCAAGGAAGTGGCGGCGCCTTTAAGCTGCGCCACCAAGAACGGGCACATACCCAATGATGATAATGATGGCAGCGGCAAGCCTGC
>CAZYEC010000044.1:0-13500 GCA_964646385.1 uncultured Eubacteriales bacterium
GGGGCTTCCAGAATGGCGGCCGTCTTGGAGGGAGCCCGGAACACTTATTGGCGCCTTACTGTATGGGAGAACATCGTTTATTTTGCGGGGATACACGGAGTGTCCCTGGCCCGGGGCAAGGAATATTTTGAATACCTGCTCCATGCCCTGAAATTGACCGAATATAGAAATACGGAGGTTCGAAACTTATCCAGCGGGTACAAGCAGAAAACGGCCGTAGCGTGCACCCTCGCTAAGCAAACCCCTCTAGTGTTCTTGGATGAACCCACCTTGGGTCTGGATGTGGAATCGTCCCACGAGCTCCGGGAAGCGCTTCGCAAGCTTCAGACGGAAGAAGGCCGCACCATGGTCATTTCAAGCCACGACATGAGAGTGATCCAAGACGTTTGCGAGCGTGTCATCATCATGTCTCGAGGGCAAATTGTCTGCGACGACCGGGTTCAAAGCCTGTTGTCCTTGTTCGCTACCAGGAAGATCAGGGTCGTGATCTCCAAGAACGAAGATGAAGAGGCCGCCGAGCTGGCTCAAAGAGGAATAATGGCAAAGTTTCCCCTGAGCGACGTGGGATTTACCAAAGATCTTGTGGAAGTGACCACCAGCCTTACGGATGCCAAAGACATTTACGAACTGGTGAATATAGCGAAGGAGTCGGGTGCAATCATAGAAACCATCTCACAAGAGGAGATAGACCTGGAGAAGGCCTTTCTTCGGGTGGTGAGGAGGGGTACATAGCGTGTGGTTAGTCGCGCTGAAATCCACTTGGAAACAGAGAACTATCATGTTCACCCGTTACTGGTTCAACTATCTGTCGAGCTTTCTGACCCTTTACATTGTATTTGCCATGCTGTTTTACGGCGCCAAGAGCATAGGGGGAGGGGTTCTGGCTGTAGGAAATACTCTGGAGGGCATGCTTTCCGGTTACGTGGTCTGGATGCTGGTTCTGTTGGGGTGTACTGACTTGGCCAATAACGTGACCAACGAAGTTCAGACGGGCACCTTCGAACAACAATACCTTTCGCCAGTAGGGTACAAGTGGCTTGCCCTTTTCTCAGTTGCGTTCAATTTTGTTTTCAACGCCTCGGCCGTCATAATCCTGACGCTCGTGATGTCGGCTACGGCAGGCCAAAAGATACACCTTGATTTTGTCAGTACGCTGCCAGTGATGTTATCGGTATACCTTCAGGCCGCGGGCCTGGGATTCGCCTTGGCAGGACTGGCGCTAATATACAAACGGGTCCAGTCTTTTTTTCAAATCGTGCAGTTTGCGGTCTTGGGGCTCTTCTTTGTGCCCCTGGATAAGTGTCCCTGGGCCAAATTCCTGCCCTTTGTGCAGACCCAAAAGGCGCTGCAGTGCGTGCTCATGGATGGACTTAGAATCTGGGAGACTTCCAAAGCTGATCTTTTGGTCCTGGTTACTGCTACCGCATTGTACTTGGTTTTGGGGACGGTGTGCTTTTCTTTCGCAGAATCCAAAGCAAGAAACAAAGGTATGTTGGGTCAATACTAGAACGGGGGAGTCCCATACGGGCCTCCGGGGGCATCGGGGCGGGGGCGGCCCGGCGTCTTCCTACCCACAAGCGGGCCCAGATTCTGCGG
Organism: uncultured Eubacteriales bacterium; assembly: GCA_964646385.1. Taxonomy (GTDB): domain Bacteria; phylum Bacillota; class Sulfobacillia; order Fermentithermobacillales; family Fermentithermobacillaceae; genus JAXGZG01. The sequence continues at coordinate 1,597 of CAZYEC010000044.1, forward strand.
TGCTCCCCCGGGTAGCCGAGTGCCACCTTCCGAACACGGCTACCCGGGGCGAGACAGAAGTTCTAGGATACGGCGGCCTGCACGGATGCCGGCCAAGGGGCCCCGGGTTGGAGCACCCGGGCCAAAAACTCCCTGGTTCTCGTTTCCCGGGGACGGTCAAATATGACCTCGGGCGGGCCCTGTTCCAGAATCCGTCCATCTACCAGTACCAAAACCCTGTCCGACAATTCTTTGGCGAAAGACATCTCGTGGGTTACCACAAGCATCGTCATCTCACTTGCAAGGTCTCTCATTACATCCAAAACTTCGCCCACCAGCTCAGGATCCAAGGCAGATGTGGCCTCGTCGAAAAGCATGACTTTAGGTTGCATTGCCAAAGCCCGGGCGATTGCGACCCTTTGCTTTTGCCCACCGGAAAGCTGTTTGGGGTACGCACTGGATTTTTCCAGTATCCCCACCTTAGACAACAAAGACAGGGCCAGTTTTTTTGCGCCGGCTTTCGGCATGCGCTTTATCTGAACGGGGCCCTCCATCACGTTTTGGACGGCCGTCATGTGGGGAAACAGGTTGAAATGTTGAAACACCATGCCCACATTGGCCCGAAGGTCGTTGAGTTCCTGCTCGGTGGCGGGAGGCTTCGCCCCGTCTATTCTCACAGTGCCCGAAGTGGCAGATTCCAAGTAGTTGGTGCATCGCAACAACGTGCTCTTTCCGGATCCGCTGGGCCCAATTATGGTGACCACCTCACCGGGCCAGACCGTGAGGTTTATGTTCTTTAGCACCTGCAGAGGCCCGAAACTTTTGCACACATTGACGAATTCCACCATGGGTCTTGTGCCATCAGCCATCTTGAAGCCTCCTTTCGAACAGCCGAACCAAAAACCCGAAAGCGGCAGTCATGCCCAAATAAACGGCAGCAACGCTCAGATACACCGGCCAGGGCCGAAAAGTTGCGCTGATTATGTGTTGGCCGGCCCTGGTGAGCTCTTCACCGCCTATAAGGGCAATGAGCGATGTGTCCTTAAGCATGGCTATGAATTCGTTGCCTAACGGGGGGAGCAATCGTCTGTAAGTTTGGGGAATTATTACTCTCCTCATAGTCATCCCATAACTCATCCCCAAGGACCTGCCGGCTTCCATCTGGCCTTTGTCGATAGACTCAATTGCCGCCCTGATAATTTCTGCTGTATAAGCGCCGGCATTGATGGCAAGGGCTATGGCCGCCGAGGTGAATTTATCGAAACGCAGACCGATCTGGGGCAGCGCGAAATACACCACAAGGATTTGCACCACCAAAGGCGTTCCCCTGAAAACAGTGACGTAGGAACCCGCCAGCAAAGAAAGGATTTTGCTTCTGGAGGTCCGCATAAGTGCCAACGTTGCGCCGATTGCCAGCCCCATCAACATAGCCATGCAGGTGAGGTGAACGGTAACCGTGGCAGCCCCCAAAAGCCTCGGCAGGATGCTCAAAACGAACGGTAAGGTGGGAACCCTTGTGCCTTCCACGGTCAGCAACTCCTAACGACACAGGTGGCGGGCGCCACAACCTGCTCTGTGGCTTTCACTACTTGAACCACCTGTCGAAAATTTCCTGGGACCCGCCGTCCTCGTTCATGTCCTTCACAGCTTTTTCGATGGCCTCAGTAAGAGCAGCAGCGCCTTTTCTCACTGCGATTCCTACAGGAGCCCTTTCTCCGGCAGAACCTGTTATGACAAAATCGTCTGGATTCTTTTTCTGGTAATACATGCCCACCGGTTCGTCGATTACGATGGCGTCGCATCTTTTGTTCTTGAGCTCCATGAAAGTGGTATCGAAGCTTTCGAAGCTTGTCACCTCGGCATCCTTGACCGATTGCGCCATCTCTTCGCTGGTGGTGGCGACCTGAACGGCGATGCGTTTTCCTTCGAGTTCTTCAAGGGTAGCCGCGGGTTCAGCATCAGGAGCCATGACTATCACCTGTATCCACTGCTGATATTCGACAAAGTTGGCTTCCAGTAGGCGGGCCGGCGTGATGTTCATGCAGGAAATCACCGCACCGTACTGCTTCCCTTGCAGACCCGTAATCAAACCGTCCCACTTTGATGAGACAAACTCTGCTTCAACCCCCAGGCGACTGGCCACTTCGGCCGCAACATCGATGTCGTAACCTTTGATTACTCCGTTGTCGTTCCATTCCAGGGGAGGGTAGGTGTCGTCAGTGGCGACAACAAGGGTGCCCTTTTTTTGCACGTCTGACAGGCTTGTGTCCGCTTCTGAAGTTTGGCAGGCGCTAAAGGTAACAAGCGCAACCAAAGTGAGAAGAACGAGCAATGCTGAACAAGAGGAAACTGAATTGACCGATTTCTTTCTTGGATGCATCCTGGTAAACCTCCGGTTGGTATGATGGCCTTTCTCGTTCCTGCGCGGTCGGCGCAAGAGATCCGGCTTCAACTCCTTCTCCCCGCGTGAGATAGCTCTTCATGGGTGAAATGGGGGTCTTCACCTATGACAGTCCCGCATCTAGTGCGATGCAGGCCCAGTCCCGGCCGTTAGCTGGCAGGAACTTCGGCGGGTATGTGTCCTTTCCTCGTTTCAAGGGCTTCCGGCCTCCACGAGGTACCACCACGCCCCGCGCCTCTACCTCACCCGGTTTACCAGGATGAGGCATCGTTTGGGCTCTATTCAGTTTGGAACCATCCTACAGGTGTGTTGAGTTTTAGTCAACGGGTTCGGTGGTGGATTGCAGATAGGTTTAGGGGATTGCGGGACCACCCGACCATAGGCGATGCAGTGAAATTTACGTGATTGCAGGCGTGGGTATCCAGTTAGCAACACCATTTCAGGGACAGCCCGTGTAGGACTTGGCATGTCCTTCCTCGAAACTAAGTTTAATCGTGGTTATGGGAGGCGAGTTTCGTGCAAATCGAGGCTTTGTTCGGGGTAATTCAACAAGAAAAAACACCTGTGGTGGTCGTTGGAATTTTCCAGGGAGCCGGTAATCTGGAAGGGGCAGCGGCAGAGGTCGATGCGTCCCTGAATGGGCAGATTTCAAGACTTTTCAAGGCAGGTATCATTAAAGGCAAACGTGACGAAGTGTCAGTCATTCATTGCGATGGAAGAATTCCTTCTGACCATGTGGTCACAGTGGGGCTGGGGGAGCGTTCCGATTTCGGCAGCCACGTGCTTAAAAGGGCTTCAGCCTCCGTGGCCAGGAAAGTAAGGGACCTGGGTGCTGAGACGTTTTCCACCGCCCTGCACACGGTAGCCGAAAAGGACTTGGACGTGAGGGCCGCCACTGAAGCGGTCGTGCTGGGAACCCTCATGGGCTTGTATCAGTTCAAGGAACTCAAATCTATTAAACCGGACGGGCCCGATGTGAAGCAATTGAAGATAGTGGAGAGCGACCCCGCCAGGCTATCCCAGGTTACAAAAGGGATAGCCTCGGGCCAAGTCATAGCCGAATCAATTTGTTTTGCAAGAGACTTGACCAACTTGCCCGCCAATTTGCTGACCCCCACGCGCATGTCGGAGATAGGCCAGGATATGGCCAAAACGTGCGGCCTCAAGGCCACGATCTTGTCCGAAAGTGAGATTGAAGGGCTGGGAATGAACGCCTTTTTGAGCGTAGCCAGAGGTAGTCAACAGCAACCAAAGCTTATAATCCTTGAGCACAACGCCACAAGGACAGACCTGCCTGCTGTTGCCCTGGTGGGGAAGGCCGTCACCTTTGACAGCGGCGGGATTTCTTTGAAGGGGAGCAGCGGAATGGAGGCCATGAAGGGGGATATGGCAGGCGGGGCAGCTGTTATGGGGGCGATGCGGGCCGCAGGTTTGTTGGGTCTCCCTGTAAGAGCAGTAGGGCTAATACCGGCAACGGAAAACTTGCCCGACGGCAAAGCCTCCAAACCCGGCGATATTTACCGCTCCTTGAAAGGGTTGACCATCGAAATCATCAGCACAGACGCCGAGGGTCGGCTGTGTTTGGCCGATGCCCTGACTTACGCCAAAGAGTTCAAACCCGATGCCATTTACGACATGGCCACTCTTACAGGGGCCTGTGCCGTGGCTTTGGGAACCGGGGCGGCGGGTGTGATGGGCGATGAGCGACTCACGGAGGTACTGCAGCAGGCGGCGGACCGGTCAGGAGAAAAAGTGTGGCCGTTGCCCCTGTTCGAAGAATATGATGAGCAAATCAAAAGTGATGCGGCTGATGTCAAAAACTCCGGGGGCCGGGGTGCCGGGGCATCTACAGCCGGGTGTTTCCTGCGAAAGTTTGTGCCGGAAGGCATACCTTGGGCGCATATAGATATAGCGGGCGTTTCCATGGAATCCAAAGGTAAACCCGAAACTCCCAAAGGCGCTTCCGGGTACGGGGTAAATCTATTCGTGGAACTGCTGCGGCATTGGACGCCGGGAGTACTTGCCTAAGGCCCAGGAAGACTCGCAAGACAATGACGCAGATTTTTCACACCGGTTCAGCGGACCCGTGCAAAGCACGCCGATTCACCTGCTTTAAAAAGTGAACATAACATATGGGGCCGGAAGGATTTGTTATGGGAGGAGGAGGGAGGCTATGGCTTCCGGTCGTGTTAAGGAAATATTTACCTCAATGTGCAGGGACGACATGCGCAAGAGGGATGACTGCAACGTGGTGGGCATTGGCATCGGACGCAGGAAAGTCGGCTCAGGAATCAAACCCCGGGCCGCTGACGAGGTCGTGACCAGAGCGACTCCTGTGGTGATTGCGGCTTCGACCAGCGACTTCCAACCGGATTCAAAGCAACCCCGGGAAAATCACCGGGCCGAGCCCTTGGGCGCGGTCAAAGAAGAACAAGTTATCGCGATCTTGGTCAAGGATAAGAAGCGGTGCTGCCCACAGTTGGCTGTAATCTTGGGTTCGCCCTTAACAGAAGTCATTGAAGTGGGCGAGGTTGTGGCTCTGCCGAAAACGGATCCCCCCCGGGAAACTTGGGGAATTCCCTAAGAAATCCGGGAAACGGTTCCGGTTGCGGCCTTAAGTCCCGGATTACCGGAAAGCGGGTTTTTCCCCGGGCGGGGAATCCTTTGGAACGAAAATGCAGCTTCGCAAAATGCTGAACGATGGCAAAAATGTTGAAACATTGATAAAATCGTCCGAGGCTCCCGGGGAATTTTGTCGCGGGGCTCTGGGAGGAATCAGGATGGTTTGGCTGCTTGCTTCGTCCCCTTTTGCGTTTTTGTTGATAACTATGTTGGGGCTGAAATGGAACGCGAAGAAGGCCGGAATGCTTGCCTGGCTTGTAGCGTTGTGCGTGGGGTGGCTGTCCTTCGGAGGCCACCCGCACCTTTTGGCGGTGGCTTCTGCCAAAGGGGTCAGTTTGACCCTGTTCGTGATCCTCATCATATGGACATCGTCTTTCATGTTTCAGGTTGTGAGCGAAACAGGCACCGTTCCTGTAATCTCCAGATGGATGGCGAGTCTGTCCTCGGATGATTTGTTGCTCGGACTTCTGATTGCTTGGGGGCTCTCGGGGATCATTCAAGCTGTTGCAGGGTACGGGGTTCCTGTGGCGGTCTGCGCTCCCTTGATGATTGCGGCGGGTTTTGACCCGGTAAAGGCCGCATCATCCACTCTTGTGGGACATGCCTGGTCCATCACATTCGGGTCCATGGCCGCTTCTTATTACACCCTGAGTCTCTCCACCAAGATTTCCGAGGCAATCCTGTCCCACTGGGTTGGGCTCACCTTTATCGTGCCCACGGTGCTTAGCGGGCTGGCGGTGGCCCACATTCTGCAAGGATGGGGCGGAGTTAAGCGCAGTTTTTTAAAAGTAATCGTCTCCGGGGGAGCAATGGGAGTTGTCCAATGGATTGTGGCAAAAGCAGGGTCCGCTCAGATAGCCGCGCTTCTGGGGGCTTCGACCGGTGTGGTCTTGATCACCCTCATGTCCCCTCGAGGGAGACCGGTCGCCAGCTCGGCGCTGACGGCCCCCAATTCCGCGAGCGCTCCCCGTTCTGCAGGTTCCATCTTTCCGCAGACTGGGAACCGGAGTTCCATTCACGTGGCCTTGAGCCCCTACTACGCATTATTGGGTTTCACACTGATTTCCCAGCTCGGCCCCGTTAAGGCTTTTTTGGGGCCTTTTAGGTTCGGTCTGGATTATCCTGCCATGACGACGAACTTGGGGTACCAGGTGGCAGCGGAAAAAGCCTATGCCGCCATCGGTTTGTTTTCCCATCCGGCACCTCTTATCGTTATGGCCTCTTTAACGGGGCTTTTTGTGTACCGGCGAAACCGGTTGCTTGGAAAAGGCAGCATCGGCATAGCGTGGAACAATACAGTCAAACAATGCTGGCCCACGACTTTAGGGGTTCTTACTATGGTAATGATGGCCCTGGTAATGACGGATACGGGTATGACAAGGGAGATGGCTTCGGGTGTGGCTTTCGTGGCGGGCCCTCTGTTCCCTCTCGTTTCCCCGTTTGTCGGAGTTTTGGGATGTTTCATGACTGGGAGCAATACCAACGCCAACGTGCTCTTCGGCTCATTTCAGATGGGGACTGCCCGAACCCTGGGAATCAACGCCACCCTCATTGCGGCTTCGCAGACGGCAGGCGGGTCGCTGGGGTCGTCCATCGCTCCTTCCAAGGTGCTCTTGGGTTCCAGCACATCGGGGTTAACGGGCAGGGAGCACCAGATTTTGAAAACCTGCCTGCCTTACTGTCTGATTATCGTGTTTTTGGTGGGGGTCCAGACTCTGGTGGCCTCTCGCATTTTGCCGCCTTAGGCGGATGGCAGTTGCTCGCCCCTTGCTGCCCGAGGTGAGGGTTGGTTGAATGCTCGTCCCGGGAAGAAACCTTAAAACAAAACAGGTGATCGATAAATGACTCGCGGGGATTTGGAAATGCTTTTGGTCACTCTCATATGGGGCGTTAACGCCATTATGTTGAAAGACGCCCTTGGCGCTTTCCTTCCCCTTCAGTTCAACGCCATCAGGCTGAGTCTGGCTGCCCTCATGTTACTCGGCGTTATGGCCGTGTCCCGAAAGTTTGAAGTACCCTCGAAAAAGGACTGGCCCATGGTGATCCTGGCAGGTTTTCTGGGAAACACCTTCTACCAGATCCTGTTCATTAAGGGTTTGGCCCTATCGACCGCCAGCAACACCTCCTTTGTTTTGGCCACAGAGCCTGCAACAACCGCAGTCTTGGCTTATTTCATGGGAAGACAAAAGATGACCGCCCGGATGTGGTTGGGGGTATTTCTGACCATGGTCGGCGTTGTGGGCATAACCTTGGCCGGCGGGCGAAACGGGCCAGGGGTTGACGGTGTCTCTGTTGGCGTTGGGGATCTAATCACTTTCGTGGGGACGCTCGGCTGGTGTCTTTTCATAATCATAACCACGGATATGGTGAAACGCATGAGCCCCCTGGCTTTTACCGCCTGGACCATGGTGGCCGGTGCGGTTCTTCTGGTGCCGTTTTCAATTAAGGAGCTCAGGGCATCCAACTGGGCACAGATTTCCCCTGCTAACTGGGGGGAATTGCTTTTTTCCGCGGCATTTGCGCTTGTGTTTTCTTACATCTTGTGGAATAGAGGAATCCAACATAGCGGGCCCGTCAAAACCGCCGTTTATCAGAACCTGATTCCCGTCTGGACAGGTATCTTTGGATGGTTTGTTTTGCAAGAGACTTGGTCTGCAGGTAAATTTGCGGGGGCCATGGTGATTTTGCTGGGCGTGCATATGGTGAGGGTAACCGGCACCGGGCGAGCAAAGACAGTGGCACGGCGGGAATGAAATCCATCACATGAGCAGCTTTTGAGCAAACAATGCAGCTGAGCCTCCTGTGTGAATGAAGCAAGCCGCCTCGCCGGCGGGCACCACTCCCGACTTCAGCATATCCAAAGTGCCCGCGAGGGTCTTGCTGGTGTAGACGTCTTCCACCAAGAGGCCCTCTTGGCGTGCTGCACGTGAAAGCGTGTCTCTGGAGGCCTTGGTGGGCCGGGCGTAGCCATCGCCCAAGTAATTGTCGGTGAGGGTCATCACTTCTTCCGGAGGTATCCTGCACGCGGTTTTGTTGCGGTCAGCCAACAGCACCGAGATTCCGTCAAAAAGGCTCCCCATTAGGGAACGCAGATCATTTTCGGGGTATTCGACACTTATGACGTGAACGTGGAATGGGGCGCCCAAAAGGGCGGTTCCGTAAACAAACCCCGACGCGGTGCCACCCATTGCCCCCACTATGAACACGTGTTTGATATCGATTCCCATGCATCGAGATTGGTTTTTCAATTCGATAGCCGCTTCCAAGTAGCCCAAAGCGCCGACCGGCGTCGATGCGCCGTTATGGACCACGTAGGGGTGTTTTCCCCGGCGTTCCAGGTCCCGCTCGACCGTTTTCACTACGCCCGTGCGTTTTTCTTCGCTGATGTTTCCCGCAAATACCTGTTGTGCACCAAATATCTTGTTTAGCAGCATATTACCTTCTGTCTTAGGAGGGGGATCGCTATTATGAACCAAGACGCAGTCTAAACCTGTTTTGCAGCATGCGGCGGCAGTCAGGGAGCACAGGTTGGACTCCGGGGCGCCCGCTGTTACAACGGTGTCGCACCCCAGGTGCAGCGCTTCTCCCAAGAGAAAACGCAGACTGCGGGTTTTGTTTCCGCCCAAACCGAGTCCCGTCACATCATCTCTTTTGACCCAAAGATTGCGGTGCCCCGTGGTGCTTCCCAGCCTGGGAAGAGGTTCCAAAGGAGTGGGCAAAACGCCTATGTGGGCAACGGGAATGTTTTTGAAAACACCTTCAGTGATAACCTTATATTGTTCCGGGCCTTCTGCAGCGTTTTTCGGTCGCGTTTGGTGGCACATGCCTGGTCGAACACACTCCTTCACCTGTTCTTTAACCTAAAAGGATACTTCGATTCAAAGAGGGATTCTCCTTTTCGCTCACTGGCGAAAATTTCGTTCTTGGGCAGAAGCGCGGATCGCCGTAAGGCAAATCTGTCGTTAAAGAGGTGGCGGAAGCCGACTGAAAAGCTTTTGGACCGATCGCCTGAACGACCGGTCCAAACATGTGAGGCGACGATCAACATCAGAGAGTTATGCCCGCGCCTTTTGCGGCAGATTCGAGGGCAGGCCAAACGGCAGCCATTTTTTCGCGACTTTCTTCCAATCGTTGCCCGGCCGAGTCCGCAAATTGGGAATCGCTAATTGACACCAAGTTTATCTCGGCGTTCATGGCAGCTCCTTTGAGCGCTGCTTCCAGTAAGAGACTTCCTACCGCCACGTCGGTTATGGCGTTGGGGTTGCCGTATTTCACCAGGTCGGGCAAAAGACCCAAGCAACCGGCGCATTTTTCAACGATTTCCAAGGGCACCGTTGTGGCCCCTTTCATGGCATCTTGCATTGCCCGCCGCCGCGCCTGCTTTTCCTCGGGGGATGTTCTGGGCATCTTCAAGGTTTTTTCTACCGCCACATACGCCTTTGCGTCTCTAGCGGCAAGATGTGCAAACTCGTCGCAACACGAAGAGGCAGCGTCATGAATGACCTTGAGTCTCTCCCGGCCCTGGGTGAACCGGGGAAGGTTAAGGGTTACTCCGGCCACCATTTGGTACAAAGCACATCCCATGGATGCGGCTACAGCCGATGCCGCACCGCCCCCGGGGGCGCCGGTAGGGGCCCGAAGATCTTTCAGAAAATGCTCTAGGACGGTTTTGGGATTTGCAAGATGATGGCCGGTATTGGAATGCTCACTCATCGATTTCACTCTCCTCACCCGGGTCAATCATCTCCAGGATTCGGCTCTTTGACAGACCGTCTGTCTTCATCCGGACTGCAGCCACATCCAGCAACGCGTCAAGAGGGACCAGTCCTACGATTTCCGAATTCACGACCCCGGTGTCCCTTCGCGCTGCCTCTTCCTCGATTTTTTTCAGCACCAGATCGATGGACGTGACTTTGTAATCCAGCAGGTTCATGGTCACCTGCGCTAAGCCTGTCTCATCTATCAAGACTCCTTTGGCCTGGACGCTTGGCAAGCCGCCGGAAGACTCCCGTATTGCCCGCGCGATGCGCCTTGCGACTTTAACATCTCCGGTGTCAAGATTTACATTGTAAGCAATAAGAGGTTGCCGGGCTCCGACCGCCGTGGCTCCCGCCGAAACGTGAAGCCTGGAAGGGCCGAAATCGGGCTTTCTGAGGGGATCTGTTAAGATGGCCTCTTTCAGGCCCTCGTATTCGCCTTTCCGTATATTGGGCAATTTTTCCCGGTCTGGAGTTCGAGCCGCTTTAGCGTACAGGTAAACGGGTATGCCCAGTTCCTCTCCAAGTCGTTTGCCGAGTCGCTCCGCGATTGCCACACACTCTTCAATCGTGACGTCGCGTATGGGAATGAAAGGAATGACATCCGTTGCACCGATTCGAGGGTGTTCGCCTTTGTGCTTTTCCATGTCAATGAGGCTTGCTGCCACTTTGGCTGCATTGAAAGCCGCGTTTTCCACTTTCTGAGGCGATCCCGCGAAGGTTACAACGGTCCTGTTGTGGCTGTGGTCCGACAGCACGTCCAGAACCTTGCACCCTTCGGAAGAAATGCTTTCTACGATTTCCGAAATGATTTGCGTGTTCCGGCCTTCGCTAAAATTGGGCACGCATTCGACTACCGTTTTGCTCATAGATACTGCTCCTTCCGCAATGACATCGACCCCATGATATACTGTGAGCCTTTTCTAGAGAAACAAATTGGACGGAAAAGCTGCGCAAGCCTGTCGGTCTTGCCAAAGGTTCCGGCACACTCCACAATGGTGAGACAAATATTGTAAGCAAGAAGGTGGAACCGGTGTTAGTGGGGAAGCCGGTGAGGCTTCGGGCGGTTGAAATGGCTGAATGACCGCGAGGTCACTCGCAATCTGATGACAGGCAAGTGGCCGGTTTTTCGCAAGGCGGAAGAGCTGTGGGTAGAACGGGCGGCGGTGGGGAATCCCGCTGACCGCATACTGGTCATCGAAACGCATGAAGGTGTTTATCTGGGCAATACCGGTCTCCACAAAATCGATTACGTGTCTGGAGTGTACGGGGCCGCATGGAGCAGGCGGCCCCGGTTGCGTCCGGGAACTGGAATTTAAGTTGCTGTTCGAACAATTGCTCCGGCCAGCCCCCTAACTCTGGATTCCTCACTTCTTTTCAGGTGGTCTCATGCCGTCTGTTACGGAAAGAAAGTTTACTGCCACCTGTCAGTCACGAAAAGCTCCTCTTTGGATTTTCTGGGCCTCATTGTTCCTTGTTGGGCCGGGATCCCCAAGGGGAGGAGGCAAACGACCTGGGCCTCGTCGGGTATGTTCAGTAGACCTTTCACTTTTTCTTCCGAGTACGCACCGATCCAGCAAGTTCCCAAACCCAGACTTGCAGCCGCCAGAGTCATATGGTCCAGTGCGATGGCCACGTCCACCCAGGAGTACCTTCGTGAAGGGTTGGTTGTGCACCCGACGATAACAACTCCTGCTTGACCAACTAATTCCTGGTTGCTGCATGCCGGAACCAGAGCTTTTTTGGTCGCCTCATCTCTTACCACTATGAATTTGTATTCTTGCCTGTTGGCCGCGGTCGGAGATATGCGGGCTGCCTCCAACACTTTTTCCAGATGCTCTTCGGGCACCGGTTCATTTTTGTAGGCACGTATCGACCGTCGTTGTCTCATAACTTCGAAAACATCCACTTGGGTAGCCCTCCTAAAAAGGTGTTGCAAGATATTTCTGGGTTCGTTTCTGGAAATCCTTCACAGGGGATGCCCGGCCGACAGGCGGTGCCTGTCGACGGAAAACCTGACCATGGGCGATGCAGTTCAATTTACCTGACCATAGGCGTACCACGTTTCGGGGCCTATTGACCATAGGCGGTGCCTTACGTCGGAAAATCTAGCTATGGGCGATGCAGTCAAGTTTACCTTACCAT
>CAZYEC010000045.1:0-13220 GCA_964646385.1 uncultured Eubacteriales bacterium
GGTCACCACCCCAGTACCCTTTTTCAAGATCCAGCCAGGTAGCACGGGTAAAATTTTCAAAACAAGGCAGCAGGTCGTACTCGCTTACGGTTTCACTTTCCAGTAGAAGGGGCAGATAATCGCCAATGTTTCCCGATGACGCGGAGTAACGGGCTTTTGCGGAGGTTCCATCCACCCACGTCTGTCCTCCATCTTTGCTTGCCAACAACAGCGTGGTGCCATCATGCTCATGGTCCGAAGTATCGGAAAAATAGAATTCCATTTCACCGGTGCCATCTGCATGGAACTTAAGAGAGCGCACTTCCCCCACACCGTCGCCCACAATAGTTGCCAGTTCCGGTATGTCAAATTGTCTCCATGTAGCCCCGCCATCGGTTGTCCGGTAAATGCGTCCAAGGTTTTCAACATCGTACCGGAAACACAGAAAACCGGTCTCGGCGCCGGCAAAGGTTGCACAAGTCAGAACATGGGGCCATTCATCATTGACGTTGGCCGCTTCTGCCCAGGTCTTGCCTCCGTCTTTGGTCAGGTAAACAAAATTCTCGCTAAATCCCAGGGCTGCCCCTTGTGAACCCACAAACCAGCCGTCGGTGCCGGAAACAAAGCCTGTGAAAGTCTGAGCCCATTGGGGACCATCGTTGGGAACCGGGTAAACTACAGATTCTTTAGATTGCCCGATTTCGGCCGCGCCTTCTTTGGGGCCTGTGAACGTGCAGCCCACCGCGGCAACCAATAACAGAAAGAGCAACAGCGTCGTCGAAGCCAGCATTCTTGGTTTGTGGGCAATCATGGTTATCCGCTCTTTCAAATCTTTGTGGCCGGCTGTCATTGTTGTGGCACCTGACAGCAGGTCGGAAGGTTTTGTGCGCAATTGGATCATCTCCACAAGGATATTTCCGTAGGCTTTTCTGTGCTCGTCACCCAGACGATCGAGAGTGCCCCGGTCACAAGCCATTTCCGAGTCTCTGCGGGAAAGTGCCGCTGCCCACCAAACCAACGGGTTGAACCAGTGAAAGGCCAGGCAAGCACAACGCAAACAGGACCAAAGGTGGTCGCCGTGCCTATAATGGGTGTCTTCGTGAGCCAAGGCATATGGCAGAACCCGGCTCTTGGGCAAAGGGCAAGGCATGTAAATGGCAGGATGAAGTCCAAAAAGGCAGGGTGATTTAACATAGGGTGAAATATAGACGGGCAACCGGGTGCCGGGCATATCCACTTTTCGCCTGGTTCTCCGGAGCCGACGGTGAAAGTGTATGTTTTGGAATACAAACCAGCAGCCCACAACGGTTGTGCCAAAAAACCTCGCGGTGTTCCAGGCGCGTGCCAACGTCCAGGTGCCGGGGCTCCGCTCGCCTGCATGGCCGGTCGTTCGGTGAGGTTCGGCGGGGAGGGCAGTCTTAGACCCTGGTTCGGTTTTGTCACCGGGGGAACCCCCGTCAGGGAGGATGCCTGTCTGGCGATGGCTCACACCCGGGTGCTCCAAAGTAAGACTCGGGTCTACGGGTGTCACCGGCCCAAGTTGTTTCCATTGCTCCACCGCATTCAACACGCTTATGGGACTTTGGGGCAGAGAAAATGGAACCAAAAGTCGCACTGCCACCAACAGCCAGAGGGCATACTGCAACCTCGGATCAACCTTACCTTTGAGAAGGCGGCGCAAAGAGATGACGACAAAGGTCAATGCGGAAGAACTGATCACTGTGTCAATCATTTATTTCTGCACCTCTTCCGCTTCGTCCAAAATGGCCCGGAGCTCCTTAATTTCCTCAGCCGAAAGGCCTTTCCCGTCCACAAGAGTGTTTACCATGAGTCCAAGGCTCCCATCATATAGACGGCTGAGAAAGCTTTGGGTTTCCGCCAGCACCACGCGGGCTCGGGGAACAACCGGGTAATATTCCCTTGCCTTTTCGCCTTCCTCAAACCGCAACAGACCCTTCCTAAGGAGCCTGCCCACGAGAGTCTTGGTTGTGCTTTTTGCCCAGCCAATTCTCTCTTCCATGGCCTGTGCGATTTGGGTTACCGTCTGAGGCGCTTCGTCCCAAAGATGCTCCATAATTATCCATTCGCTACCGGGAATGTTCTTCGTCTTGCTCTTCTTCCCCACAGAGTTCACCTCGCTTTGAGATAGCGGCTACATCTGTAAACCATGATACATCCGACGGGTTACAAATGTCAATTACAACAGATCAACATCACGTATTTTGGTCCGGATTCGCGGGCGTGGGGCTGCGGTGTCTGCTAAAGTGTAATTGTCTGGGGGGAGGTAGATTCGTGCGGATCGTGAAGAGCAGTGTATCTCTGGAAGAAATCCGCCAAATGGCGGCAGACATGTTTTTTGACATGGTGAAAGCGGTCGTGGATCTGGACAGGGAGGTTTTGGCCCTGGATGCGGAGCTGCATTCTGACTTAGAGGCGATATTGTTGGACGACGGTTCCCACCAAGAGAACTTGTGGGGCATCAACCTGTACCCGGATGAGGAAGGGCAGGCTTTTGTGGAGTTCGATTCCTTAATAAACGTTCGTCCCTCCCGTGGCAACAGAACCCGAGGGGTCGAAGATCCGAAAACACGCGCCAAGATTTACGCAGTAGTCAACAAAAGGGTGGCAAGATGACGGGCGTCCACAAAGGCTTGGCGGCCGGGCGCTGGTACCGGATGTCCTTTGCGGAACAGATGGCTAACATCGGCGGAGAGATCCAAAGGGCCCTCAATTGGCGCGCCAAAGGGTACTCCGATCGGACGTTGAGGAGCGCGGAAAGGGCATTGGAGCTACTGGACCTCACTATTCAGGGGGCGGCAGGATTTCCCCGCCTAAAAGAATTGGCCCGTGTTCGGGAGGCAACCGTGGACTATTTTTGGGGCTCCAACGATTTCGGCTCCACGGAAGACTCGTTGAGCAAGTACTTTTTAGCCTTTGCTTACGCCGCACGCCGAAATCGCTAGATGGCTTCTTTGAAAGGAATTTTCCCCCGGTAAAGCGAATTCCACAGCACATGGGCTTTGTAGAATTCAAATTGACCGAACCGGTGAAATGGAGACTCTTTGTCTTCTCAGTCTTGTGCAAAAGGTGGCAAGACGCTCTTGTTTGACGGGGCAGCCTTTGGTCAGACCAAAAGGGGCAAATCCAAATGGTGGGTTTTGGCAGCAGTGCTGGTTCCGGTCTTGATGGGCCCCATTGACGCCAGTGCCGTTAATGTCTCTTTTCCCACTTTGGCCGGGGTTTTTGAGGTAAGTGCCGACCTGGTGGGTTGGGTCAGCATGTCGTACCTGCTGGTGACAAGCTGCGGGATGCTCAGCTTTGGGCGGCTGGGGGATATGTTCGGGTTCAAATCAATTTTCTTGACCGGCATAGTTGTCTTCACTTTGGGCTCCGCCATGTGCGGCGCATCTTGGAGCATAGGGATCCTCATTGCGTTCCGCGCGTTGCAGGCAATAGGAGCGGGAATTACTGGGGCGCTTGCCGCGGGCATCATCACCGCGGCCTTCCCTCAAGAAGAACGGGGAAAAGCCTTAGGTATGCAGGGCATGGCGGTTGCCCTGGGTTTAACCGTTGGCCCGGGCTTGGGGGGCACGCTTTTGACCCTATGGGGGTGGAGGGCCGTCTTTTTCATGAATCTTCCCATAGGATTGTTTGCTTTCTGGGCTTGCCGCAGATTGTTGCCGAAAACCGAAAAGTTAAAGGAACAGGTTTTCGATTGGCCCGGGGCCCTTTTGGCGTTGGTAAGCCTTGGGTGTCTGCTCTTTTTAATAAGCCGGGGGCAACGCTACCGCTGGTCGGGCCCAGTGCCGGTTGCGGCTGTGCTGGCCCTGGCAACAGGAACCTTTTTCTTTTGGCACCAGCAACAGGCGGATGAACCTGTGCTGCATCCAAGGCTCTTCGGTAACCGAGTTTTTGCAGCCGGCAACGGTGCGGCGCTGTTTCATTTCGTGACCCAATATGCTGTGGTGTTCGTAACATCGTTTCTTCTCCAACAAGTGTTGAATTTGCCTGCGGCAAAAGCCGGGGTTGTGATGACGGCTTTCCCGCTCACGTCCCTGGTGGTGGCACCTCTGAGCGGCGCGCTTTCAGACAAAACAGGTAGTCATATCTTGTCGTCTGCAGGTGCGCTCTTGTGCACCTTAGGTGCTTTGAGTTTCTTGTGGGGGATGGCGGATCTCACACCGGCCAGGGTGGCATGGCGTCTATCCTTGTTCGGTCTTGGAACGGGCATGTTTCAGTCGCCCAACAACAGCGCCGTTATGGGGGGTGTTCCCAAAGAACGTCTGGGAGTAGCCGGGGCAGTGCTTGCCACGGCACGGAATGTGGGTATGGTCTTGGGCATCGCCGTAGGAAGCGCAATGCTTGTTTCCAGGGAAACCGTCTACCTTTCCCTGGGGTCACGCTTCTCGCTATTGAAAGCCACGGGGGACGTGTATTTGGCGGCGGCTGTTTTTTCTAGTCTCAGCATCGTAGGGCGTCTCTTTGCGGGGGCCGGGCAAAAGGCCCCACGAGAACAAACAAATTGAAACTAACTGCAAAAGGAGAGAGTCCAATTGTCAGGAACAACATTCAGAGGCCTGAGAAGAGCCGACAGGGGCATTCCATTGGAATCGGCAGAGGAGATCCTGCACAAAGGAGATATTGGCTTTTTAGGAGTAATAGGAGATAACGGATACCCTTACGTGGTTCCCCTCAACTATTACTACGACGCCGGGCGCAAACGCATTTATTTCCATTGCGCCGCGCAAGGGCACAAACTTGATGCAATTAAGGCCGACGACAAAGTCTGTTTTTCTGTGGTGACAACCGCCGAAGTGCTTGTGGATGATCTTAGCATCCAGTTTGACAGCGTTGTGGTGTTCGGCCGCGCGGAAACAGTCACAGGCGATGAGAAGGAACACGGCATACAAGGTTTGCTGGACAAGTACATCCACGAAAAAGGCACGATAACCCGCGATGAGGTTGCGCAGTACGTTCAAAAACATATAGAAAACACTTCGATTGTGAAGATAGAAGCGGAACACATCTGCGGAAAAAACAGGTTGGATTAGGGGCAACGAGGCGGAGGCCGGTGCAGTGCAAGCGTACAAATTGACAAACAAGTTTCGCCTGCCGTAATATTACCATGTATCGGCAAGCGTCTTTGGGCTGATAAACATACGAAAGTCACCGGGGAGATGGAGTTATCCTTTGAAAAGCGAAGGCAGATTTTTGCATCTGGGGCTGGATGTGGGCTCAACCACCATCAAACTGGTTTTTCTGGATAATGACCGCAAGGCCGTGTATCAGGATTACCGGCGCCACCACGCAGATATCAAACATACTCTAAAATGCCTGTTAAACGACGCTTTCGAGAATCTGGGCAACAGGCCCTTGACTGTCATGGTAACCGGCTCGGCCGGGTTGTCTTTATCCGGACGCCTGGGGCTCCCCTTCACCCAAGAAGTAATAGCATGCAACGAAGCGGTCCAGGTGTTCTGTCCCCAGGCCGATGTCGCCATCGAACTGGGCGGGGAGGATGCCAAAATCACGTATTTTGCCGGCGGTATCGATCAAAGGATGAACGGCATTTGCGCGGGCGGTACAGGGGCTTTCATCGACCAGATGGCTTCATTGCTCAAAACTGACGCAGCAGGCCTGAACGAAATGGCTGCCCGCCACAAAATGATTTACCCGATAGCCGCCAGGTGCGGGGTGTTTGCCAAAAGCGACATTCAACCTTTGCTCAATCAGGGAGCCGCCCGTGAGGATGTGGCGGCGTCGATATTCCAATCAGTGGTGAACCAAACCATAAGCGGCCTTGCTTGCGGCAAGCCGATTCGGGGCAAGGTGGCCTTTTTGGGCGGCCCCCTTCACTACCTTCCCGAACTCAGGAAAAGGTTCATCGAGACCCTGAGACTCACAAAGGAGACTGCCATCGTGCCCGAAAAGGGGCACTTTTTCGTCGCCTTGGGAGCGGCTCTTGCGGGGGAAAAATCGCCCGTGATCGGTTTTCGAACGCTGGTAGGGCGTCTGACATTGTTGGACAAAGAGGTTGAGCCTGAAGTGTGGAGGCTTCCCCCTCTGTTCCAAAAACCCGAAGATTTGCAGGAGTTTAAGGCGAGGCACGACGTACATAAAATCCCCACAAGAGACTTGGCATCACACCGCGGGTCTTCCTTTTTAGGAATAGACGCGGGTTCTACCACGGCCAAAGCCGCCTTGGTAAACGCCCGGGGGGAGCTTTTGTACTCGTTTTACGCAAACAACCACGGGAATCCCGTTATCACAGTCTTGAAGATTTTGAAAGATCTGTACTCCAAGATGCCCCGGGGGGCTTACATTGCCAACACAGCGGTAACAGGTTACGGGGAAGGGCTCATCAAGGCCGGGTTGAAGGCGGACTTGGGAGAAATCGAGACCGTGGCCCATTACAAGGCGGCGGAATATTTTTGTCCCGGCGTCGATTTCGTGTTGGATATCGGCGGTCAGGACATGAAATGCATGCAGATAAGAGACGGCGTTATTGACAACATAATGCTGAACGAAGCGTGTTCGTCGGGGTGCGGTTCGTTCATCGAGACTTTCGCCCAGTCTTTGAACCTCAGTGTAGAAGAATTCGCGGCAGAGGCGCTCAAGGCAGAGGCCCCTGTGGATCTGGGATCCAGATGCACTGTGTTCATGAATTCCAGGGTCAAACAAGCGCAAAAAGAAGGAGCCACGGTAGGCGATATCTCTGGGGGGCTGTCTTATTCGGTAATAAAAAACGCCTTTTACAAAGTGATCAAAATCCAGGACCCCAAAGCTTTGGGGAAAAAAATCGTCGTTCAAGGGGGCACCTTTTGCAATGACGCAATTCTAAGGTGCTTTGAGCTGGTTACAGGGCGACATGCTGTCCGGCCTGACATAGCCGGGCTCATGGGGGCTTATGGGGCGGCGCTGATAGCCGGGAACAAGTGGGAGGAAGGCCATAGGAGCACAGTCATTGGCCCCGAAGAGATTCAAGGGTTCAAGTTCGATTCTTCCACCGCGCGATGCGGCGGGTGCCCAAACAACTGCCTGCTCACAGTGAATCGTTTTCCCGGCGGCAGAAGGTTCATCACAGGTAACCGTTGCGAAAAACCCTTGGGCAGAGCGGGCAAGGAACAGAATCTGCCGAACCTGTTCCGGTACAAATTGGAGCGGCTGTTCGATTACGAGCCTCTTTCCCTGGAGCACGCCCACAGGGGAGAGATTGGTATTCCCCGGGTCCTCAATATCTACGAGAATTACCCCTTTTGGCACACGTTTTTCACCTGCTTGGGGTTCAGAGTTGTGCTTTCTCCCCAGTCTTCCAAGGATATCTTCGACTTGGGAAACGAGACCATCCCTTCTGAATCGGTCTGTTACCCTGCAAAACTTGTCCACGGACACGTTTCGTGGCTCATCGAAAAAGGGCTGAAGAGGATTTTCTACCCTTGCATCACCTTTGAGCGGGAAAAACAGCCGGGGGCCAACAGCTTTAACTGTCCTATAGTGATTTCCTATCCGGAAGTCGCCGGGACGAACATGGATATGATCCGGGAAAGCGGGGTCGAGTTTTTGTGTCCCTTTTTACCTTACGAAGACAAAGTCCGTTTGAGCGACAGGCTCCACGAAGAGCTGGGGGTTTGGGGACTCAAGAAAAGTGAAATCAAAGAAGCCGTGGAAATTGCCTGGCGAGAGGACGAACGTGTCAGACAGGACATACGAAATCAAGGGGAAACGGTTGTTCGTTACCTTCAAGCTAAAGGCCTCAAGGGGGCCATCCTTGCGGGCCGGCCTTACCATTTGGACCCGGGGATCAACCACGGTATTCCCGAACTGCTGGCAGCAGAGGGCATGGCAGTTTTGACTGAGGATTCTGTGGCGCACTTGGGGAGCGTTGAGCGGCCTTTGCGTTCTGTTGACCAGTGGGCTTATCATTCCAGGTTGTACGGTGCCGCAAGTTTTGCGGCAAAAACCCCAGATTTGGAGCTGGTGCAGCTAAATTCTTTCGGTTGTGGCCTGGATGCAATCACAACGGATCAGGTTCAAGAGATATTGCACCGCCACAACAAGGTGTACACGATGCTCAAAATCGATGAAGTGAGCAACTTGGGCGCCGCCAGAATCAGAATTAGGTCTTTGATCGCCGCCGTTTCGGAGCGAGATAAAATGGGAATAGTGCCAAGAGAGCTGCGCCCGCCCCAGAAAAGACGGGTATTCGCAAGGGAAATGAAGCGCGACCACGTGCTTTTGTGCCCCCAAATGGCTCCTCTTCATTTCGAAATCCTTGTAAAGGCCTTGCAGTCGGAAGGTTATCAGGCCGTCTTGCTTTCCAAAGTAGAACCCCAAGACATACAGACCGGCTTGAAATACATAAACAACGACGCGTGTTACCCTTCGATTATCGTGATAGGCCAGTTAATCAACGCTTTGAAGTCGGGGAAATACGATCTTAACAATACAACGGTTCTCATGAGCCAAACCGGCGGCGTTTGCAGGGCCACCAATTACATAGGATTGCTTCGAAGGGCGCTCTGCGCCGCGGGGTTTTCCCAAATTCCCGCCTTGTCTTTGAGCCTTCAGGGAATCGAGAAAAACCCCGGTTTCAGGCTCACCCCAAGACTGCTCAAAAAAGCCTGCATGTCTGTGGTGTACGGCGATCTTCTTATGAGACTGTTGCATAGAGTCCGCCCTTACGAAAAGATCCCCGGGTCTGCCAACACGCTTCTTGACAAGTGGATAGGCGTGTGCAGTCACGATGTCATGACTGGGGACAACCGGCGCTTCCGGGAAAATATGCGCGCCATAGTGAAGCAGTTTGACCGCCTGGAACTGAAAAACGTGCAAAAGCCAAAAGTGGGAGTGGTCGGGGAAATCCTGGTGAAATACCACCCTGCGGCAAACAATCACATCGTTGCTTTGTTGGAAAAGGAAGGCGCAGAAGCGGTCGTTCCTGACATGATGGATTTTCTTTTGTATTCGGTCCACGACGGGGTTTTCCGCCGGCGCTATTTGGCAGGTTCGTGGACCAGCATGATGGTAAGCCAACTGGCCATCCGCTACCTGGAACGTTTTCGGAACACCATGAGGAGAGCCCTGGATCTGAGCAAAAGGTTCGAGGCCCCTAAGACCATCAATTACCTTATCGAAAAGGTGAAAGGGGTGCTGTCCCTGGGTCACCATGCCGGAGAAGGTTGGCTTTTGGCGGCCGAGATGATCGAACTCATCGAAATGGGCGCGCCCAATGTGGTGTGCGTGCAGCCTTTCGGGTGCCTGCCCAACCACGTGACGGGCAAAGGCATGGTGAAGAGCATAAAAGAGAAGTACCCCGAGGCCAACATCGTTCCGGTGGATTACGATCCCGGGGCCAGCGAGGTTAACCAGCTAAACAGAATCAAGCTGATGCTTACGGTTGCTTTCAAAAACCTGGTCAGTCCAAGACAAGATCCAAGAGCCGGTCCCGACTACCTGTTAGCAAGGCACAGGTAAGCATTCTGCGGCGTGGCGGCAGGGTTTTCCCGGTTGCCGTCAATTATACGGACCTTTCAAGTTCCAGCAGGAACTGCTTCACCGGGAGCCCGCCCCCAAAACCTACTAACCGGCCGTCGCTTCCCACCACGCGGTGACACGGAACGATGATGGGGATCGGATTGCGGTTGTTGGCCATTCCTACGGCGCGGGCGGCCTTGGGGTTTCCCACCTGTTCAGCAATGTCCCTGTAACTTCGGGTCTCGCCCCAAGGTATGGTTTGCAGGGCAGCCCAGCAAGAACGCTGAAAATCGGTGCCGGGCATATGCAAAGGCAGATCAAAAATCTTCCGTTTTCCGGCAAAGTATTCAGCAAGCTGAAGAGCGGCCTTTTTCATAAGGGGGGTCTCGGCTTCTTGAAATCCCTCAGGATGCTTTTGGTTTGCAAACAGAATGTGGGTTATATGCCCGTTTTCTTCTGCGATTCCCACTCTTCCGATAGGGTAGTAGTAATACCCCACGTTTTTCATCAGAGCACCTCCGGCACTGCGATTCGGTTCTGGTTCGAGGGTCTGGGATTTTCTGTATATACCGTATCGATTGTACCACAGGCGCGGCGAAAAAGGTCAACCTTCGCCTGAGAAGTTTCGCAAGAAACGTCGCATTGTGGGATTTGGGGGCGCTGGGATATTGATGGGGTCTTTCGAGACTTAGTTTGGCGGGCGAAGAACTGTCCCTGAACGCCGAAATTTTGAGGAGCAAGACACAATTTTAGAGTTATTTCTGGTAGGCTAGGGGTGACAAAGCGTTCGCTGTCAACGCTTTGGGTTGAGTCTATGTAAAGGCAATCAAGAGGTAAAGGAGGGTTCTTGGATGGTAACTAACGGAGATATTTCCGGAGCCATGACCGTCAAACTAAACCGTGAGCTTCCGCCGATGCCCGCTTTTGTAGACGGGATACGGAGGGCGCCGGACAGGGGCTTCCGGCTGACAAAAGAACAGGCCAAGATCGCTCTGAAGAACGCCCTTCGTTACGTGCCCCGGGAATTGCACCAGAAACTGGCCCCGGAGTTCATGGAGGAGCTGGTAACCAGGGGCAGGATCTACGCTTACCGTTACCGGCCACAAGGGCGAATTTGCGGTAAACCGGTAGATGAGTACAAGGGGTGTTGCGTGGCGGCCAAAGCCATTCAAGTGATGATCGACAATAACCTTGATTTCGACGTGGCTCTGTACCCATACGAACTAATCACTTACGGCGAGACGGGCAGCGTGTGCCAGAACTGGCTTCAGTACAGGCTTATCAAGAAGTATCTGGAAGTCATGACGGAAGATCAGACCCTCGTTATGGCATCGGGGCACCCGGTGGGCTTGTTCCCCTCCAGACCTGAAGCCCCCAGGGTAGTCATCACCAACGGACTCATGGTGGGCATGTTCGACAACCAAGAGGACTGGGAAATTGCCACCCAGATGGGGGTGTCCAGTTACGGGCAAATGACGGCCGGCGGGTGGATGTACATTGGCCCCCAGGGCATAGTCCACGGCACCTTCAACACGCTGCTAAACGCGGGGCGTTCGAAACTGGGGATCCCCCAGGACGGTGACCTTCGGGGCAGATTGTTTGTCTCGTCGGGATTGGGGGGTATGAGCGGCGCTCAGCCCAAGGCTGCTGAGATCGCCCATGCCGTAGGCGTCATAGCAGAAGTGGATTATTCCCGCATCGAGACCAGGCAAGCCCAGGGCTGGGTAAGTCGCGTCTCGGCGGATCTGCAAGAGGTATTTGGGGTGGCAAGAGAGTTCATGGGAAAGAAAGAACCCATATCCATCGCGTACCACGGCAACATCGTAGACCTGTTGCAGTATGCCGTGGAAAAGGACATTCACATAGACCTGTTGTCTGACCAGACTTCCTGTCACGCTCCTTACGACGGCGGTTATTGCCCCCAGGGTCTGTCTTTTGAAGAAAGGACAAAACTGCTAGCGCAAAACCGCGGCCTGTTCAGGAGCAAAGTTGACGAAAGTCTGAAGAAGCATTTCCGGCTGGTCAAAACTTTAGTGGACCGCGGCACTTATTTCTTCGATTATGGGAACTCGTTTTTGAAAGCCGTGTACGATGCCGGAGTTAAGGAAATTGCCAAAAACGGCGTGGACACAAAAGACGGGTTCATATTCCCCTCTTATGTTGAAGACATAATGGGGCCCATGCTGTTCGATTACGGTTACGGGCCGTTTCGCTGGGTATGTCTCAGCGGGAAGCCCGAAGACTTGGCCAAGACAGACAAAGCGGCCATGGAATGCATAGACCCCAACCGGCGAGGGCAGGACCGGGACAACTACATTTGGATCCGCGACGCGGAAAAGAACAAATTGGTGGTAGGGACTCAGGCCCGGATATTGTATCAGGATGCAGAAGGGCGGATCAGGATCGCTTTGGCGTTTAACGAGATGGTCCGCCGGGGGGAAATCGGCCCCGTCATGATGGGGCGGGACCATCACGATACCAGCGGCGCCGATTCGCCTTTCAGGGAGACGGCCAACATCAAAGACGGCAGCAACGTGGTGGCGGACATGGCGACCCATTGCATCATCGGTGACGCCGCCCGGGGCATGACCATGGTGGCGCTTCACAACGGTGGGGGAGTGGGGATCGGGAAAGCCATAAACGGCGGATTTGGGCTGGTGTTGGACGGTAGCCAGAGGGCAGATGATGTGGTCAGATCGGCCCTTTTGTGGGATGTCATAGGCGGAGTTGCCAGGAGGGCCTGGGCCAGAAATGCCGCTTCCATAGAAACCGGTGCCGAATTCAACAGGGAGTACGCGGGTCGTGGCCACATCACTCTGCCTTATGTCGCCGACGATAAACTGGTGGAAGACGTGGTGGAAAAGAAGATGTAACCGGGCCTGCCGGCGACGAAGGAATTACAAGACTGCATGCGGACAGCAGATGCGAACAAACGTGGCGGCGGCCGGAAGGACGTCGCCACCTCTGTGTGCGCCGGAAGCCGGATGCGCCGAACATTACGGTCCGGTGCCTTTCTTGCGCGGACTGGCATCCAGTGATCAAATTACGATCGACGGGGGTGAGGGGTTTTTGGGTAGAGGAGATCAGTACGAGCCCATAAGAGGTGAGGCCGTTTACGAGCTTCCTTGGATATGCGAGTTCGACTTTGGGCTGTTGAAAGATGTCCCAGGTGTGGTTGAGCGGCGTTTTGGTGCTGAAGAAATCTTGCTCCGTCAGGGTTCTCCCAATGAATACATTTTTTACGTCGACGCGGGACGGGTGCGATTGTCCGTTTTCGGGTTCAGCGGCCGGGAAAAGACAGTTTCTATAGTGACCAAGGGCAACATTTTCGGAGAGGTATCTGCATTCAGCGGATTGCCAAGCCCCATTGAGGCGGTCGCCATCACCGATACTGAGGTTCACGGCGTTCACCGGGCCGCGATACTTAAGGATGACCGGCTTCTGTACGGCTTGTTGTTGCATTCCATAAGAGTGAACTACCTCAATCTGTGGGAAACGCAATCTTTGGTGTTTGACGATGCTTACACTCGTATGGCGGCTTGTTTGAGCCGGTTGTGTTTCAAATATGGACAAGGTAAAGGCAATGTCGTAAGAATTCCCATGCGTTTCACCCATGAGCAGATGGCCGCTTTGCTGGGCGTGTCAAGGGTCACTGTTACTAACATGTTCGCCAAAATGAAACACGACGGTCTCATTGATGTCTGCAACGGGTTTGTAACGGTCCTGGACCCGGACAAACTTGCGTCTAGCGGACGGGTTGAGCTTGA
>CAZYEC010000046.1:0-12953 GCA_964646385.1 uncultured Eubacteriales bacterium
GAGGATTAAGCTCAATTGGCCTGGGATGTCTCTTGTTACGATAACGTTTGTGGTCCCAACCGCATTCCAGGCAGTTTGGCACTGCTGCCTGCCAAAATGCCTGCGGCCGAAGCAGGAATACTGACATTATGCACGAATGTATGTATTAAATAGTCCCAATATTTGCTTAACCAACATGAAAATGTTCGAAGCAGGCGAAGGCGTGACATATCGGAATCCGGTATTAACCACCAAAGAATAGGGGAGACGAGAATGAAAAACAGAAAGTGGATATCCGTTTTGGTATTGGCTGTCATTGGAATGACTGTTTTGGTCGGTGCGTGCAAACCACCTGAGGAAAACGGAGGGGAGCAAGATTCTGCTGGCATGGTGCTATATCATGCGGATTCAAGCGAACCCTACATCAACTTGGATCCAAGCGTGGAAAACTCAAACGGTGTTATGATACTGCACAACTGCTACGAAACGTTAACCTACTATAATTTTGAAACTTCAGAAGTTGAACCTTTGCTTGCAGAAAGCTGGGTGACCAGCGAAGATGGCAAGGTGTGGGATTTTGTGATCAAACAAGGGATAAAATTTCACGATGGTACGGATCTGACTGCAGAGGCAGTGAAAAAGTCCATCGAGAGGACAGTGGAAATAGGGCTCGGTTCCTCTTTTGTTTGGGACAGCGTGGATGACATCGAGGTGCTCGGTGACTACAAGATTCGGTTGAAACTGAAATATCCTTCTCCAATAGATTTGATCGCATCGGGGGCCTATGCGGCATTCATTATGTCCCCGGAAGCCACCGAAAAAGACAGCTCGTGGTTCAATGAGGGGAACTCGGCCGGCACCGGCCCTTACACGATCAAACGGGCTACCGCCAAAGAAGAGGTAGTGCTTGAAAAGTTTGACGATTATTGGAGAGGGTGGGAGGACGATCAATTCGCAAACGTCATTGTGAAGCGAGTTATCGAAAGCAGCGCCAGAAGGCAGCTGTTGGAAAAAGGAGATGCCCATATTTCATCGGTGCTTTCGGTAACAGATATAAAAGCACTTGAGCAGTCAGACAACGTGTTTGTGGAACAACGTCCGTTATATGAAACGGTGATTGGCTGCCTCAATACCGAAAAATACCCTTTGGACAATGTGGACTTTAGAAGAGCCCTTTGTTACGCATTCCCCTACGAAGAAACTGTGAAGGACGTTTTGGAGGGCGAAGGGGCACAATCCTACGGGCTTATACCCGCCGGGTTGTGGGGGCACGATGAAGATTTGATGCAGTATCATTGCGACCTGGATAAGGCTCAAGATTACATCGACAGGTCAGGAGTTGACGTCAAGGGGCTGGCCCTTGAAATCACGATACGTGCCGGGGACGATGCCTACAGGAATCTCGCCCAGCTATTCATGATAAACTTGAAGAAACTCGGTATCAGCCTGCAAATTCGGGAAATGGAATGGGACACGCAATGGGAAAGGGCGAAAAACCTCAAGCCTGAAGATAGGCAGGACATATTCTTGTTTATATGGTGGCCCGATTACGCAAGTCCGATTAGCTGGTTTGAGAATATGGTCAGGTCAGAGGATAGCATAATGTTCAACCTGTCCTACATTGACAGGACTGATCTGGATGCCAAAATTCATGAAGTTGCCGCATCCACGGCCGTTGACAGAGAAAGGGCAGAGCGGCTAATCGTTGAGATGCAAGAAGAAATACTTGACCAAGCATACTTTATCCACATGTATGACAGGTCGGTCAAATATGTAGTCAACAAAGTAATTGCCGGGTTTTCCACCAACCCTGCTTATCCAACCGTTGTGAGGTATTATGACTTGAGAAAGCAATAGGTTTGTTCAAAGAGAGCCGTCGGGGCGAAAGGAATGAGGGTTGCTTTCGCTCCGGCGAGAACACCGCCCCGGTTTTCAGGATTTAACCGAAATCTTGGGAAACCCTGTTGCCCAATACCAATGTGCGGGGGAAGGCCGTTACAGTGAAAAAATACCTTCTTAAGAGGACACTTACTACCCTTTTCGTATTGTGGGGAGTGATCACAGTCACTTTTGTGGCTGCCAGGGTGGTCCCATCGGATCCTGCCGCCAAGTGGGTAGGACCCAGAGCCACGCCTGAACAAATCGCCCAAGTGCAAAAGGAATTAGGCTTGGACAAGCCCCTGTACGTACAGTACTGGCGCTATGTGAGCGGCCTGTTGAAAGGCGACTTGGGGAAGTCTTTGCGAACCAAACAGCCGATTACAAAGGAGCTTCGAACCTATATCCCGGCAACGCTGGAGATCGTTATCCTCGGATTTCTGTTCGCAGTCATTCTGGGCATCCCGCTTGGAATATATTCGGCGCAGAAGAAAGACCGAATGTTAGACCATCTAAGCAGGGTGTTTTCCATCGGGGCCGTGTCTATACCATCCTTTTGGGCCGCTTTATTTTTCCAGCTGGTTTTCTACAAGGGTCTGGGGCTACTGCCCTTGGGAGGCAGGTTGAGCATAGATACCGTGGTTTTCAAATCTGTGCCAAATATAACGGGGATGGTTTTGCTCGACAGTCTCATTACGGGAAACATATCCCTTTTCAAAGATGCGTTTGTTCACATGATTTTGCCTAGCCTGACTATTGCAATGTACCCGCTGGGTCTCGTGGCCAGAATGACGCGTTCTGCCATGCTAGAGGTGCTCAACGAAGATTATATTACGGCCATCAAATCTTACGGGATTTCGGAACGCAAAGTGTTGTGGATGTATGCGCTTAAGAACACGTTGGGACCAACCGTTACCGTCCTAACCTTGTCTTTGGGATACACTTTAACTAACACCTTTTTGGTGGAAACCATCTTCAGCTGGCCCGGGCTGGGAACCTACGTTGCAACAGCCATAACCGCCTTGGATTACCCTGCCATAATGGGCACCACAATCTTTTCTGCCGTGTGCTATGTGGCACTAAATCTTGTGGCGGACTTGATAATTGCTTTGGATCCGAGAGTGAGGTTTTAGACGGGCATGCCAATAATCTCCAAACAGAGCATTGGACCGAAAATCCAAGAGCTACGAGAATCCATTTATCTGCTGAAGCGAAACACGCTTACAACCATAGCCCTATACGTTATTTTGGCTATCGCCCTTTGTGCTGTTTTGTCCCCTTTTGTAATTCCCTACCCTGAACATGTGTCAGACGAGGCTTTTGTGGCCAACAAGTTCAGCCCGCCATCAAAAAAGCACCTGTTCGGCACCGATGAAATAGGGCGGGATGTGTTCAGCAGGGTTCTTTACGGGACAAGGGTGTCCGTAACCACGGGCATGATTGCTGTTGGCATTGCCGTTTTGATAGGAGTGCCCTTGGGGGCCGTAGCCGGCTTCTTTGGGGGAACTACCGACGAAATCATAATGAGAATTACCGATGTCTTTTTGAGTTTCCCCCCCTTGTTGCTTGCAATTGTCTTGGTCTCGTTCCTTAAACCTAATCTGACCAATGCAACGTTGGCCATATCGGCAACTTGGTGGCCTTGGTACACCAGGCTTGTGAGGGGCCAAGCAATTTCTCTAAAAGAAAGGCCCTTCATAAGGGCCGCAGAAGCGATCGGGACGCCCAATCACAAGATTATCTTAAGGCACATTCTTCCGAACACAATATCCCCCGTGATAGTGCAGGCTTCCATGGATATGGGTGGAGTGATTCTTACGATCGCTTCCCTAAGTTTTTTGGGGCTTGGGGCGCAGCCCCCCATCCCTGAGTGGGGGCTCATGATCAGCATCAGCCGAAATTATTTTCCGGAAATATGGTGGGGCAGCCTGTTCCCGGGAGTGGCCATATTCGTGACTGTGCTGGCGTTTAACCTGCTTGGCGACGGATTACGAGAGATATTGGATCCAAAAACGCGGGCAAAATAAGAAGCGAGGAATCGTAATGGCGTTTTTCGAAGTGAAAAACCTCAAAGTTAACCACAAGTCTTTCCAGGGCAAAAGACGTGTCCTCGATATTGACAGCATCAAAATAGACAAGGGTACCACTTATGGAATAGTGGGCGAAAGCGGGCAAGGTAAAACAGTCTTGGCTCTATCGATACTGAGACTCTTGCAGTGCCCTCCCGGCGAGATAGAAAGCGGCCAAGTGCTGTTTGACGGCGAAGACCTGATGAAGAGAAGCGCGCGCTATGTGGCCAACAATATCCTGGGGAAAAGGCTGGCAATGATTTTTCAGGACCCTATGTCGTCCTTGAACCCTGTGTTTACCGTGGGTAGCCAAATGGTGGAAGTAATAAGGAGGCACAAAGGGAGAGGGACAGACCCTTACAAAGAGGCCATGAGCATTCTTGGTACGGTAAGGCTGCCCGACAGCGAGAACGTCTTTTCCAAATACCCCCACGAGCTTAGCGGAGGACAAAGACAGAGAATTATCATAGCTTTGGCGCTTTTGTGCGGGGCGGAATTACTGATAGCTGACGAACCTACCCGCAACTTGGATGTGACGACCCAGGCAAGCATAATAAAGCTGCTCAAGGAGCTCCAGGCCGACTACAATTTGTCAGTGCTTTTTATCGCCAACAATCTGAGTCTTGTTTCGGCTTTTTGCGATCATGTGGGGGTTTTGTCCGGCGGCAAAATAATCGAACAGGGTGGCACGAAAAGCCTTATTGATTCACCCAGAGAAGAATACACAAAACTGCTGATAAAAGCGGCAGACATCCGGGAAAATGGCCACAGCGATGAAGGTGCCGGAGACATCATACTCAAGGTAGAAAACCTCACAAAATACTTTGATGTCACTGTTCCATCTCAACGGGACACCCATTTCACTCTCAAGGCCGTGGACGGGGTGAGTTTCGATCTTGGGAAGGGAGAAGTGCTTGGCATCGTCGGTGAATCCGGCTGCGGGAAATCGACGCTGGTCAACACCATATTGAGGCTATACGAGCCCACAGGGGGCACAGTCCATTTTCAAGACGAAGACATTTCCAGGACAGGAACTAAAGCGTTGAGGAGGATAAGGAAAAATATACAAATTGTATTTCAAGATCCTTACTGGTCCTTAAACCCACGATTACTTGTAAGAGACCTGATTTCTGAACCCATTGAGGTCCACGAGAACCTGAGTGCCGCACAAAGGCTGGAAAAAGTTGAAGACCTGCTTGGCATGGTTGGTTTGCCAAAGGGTTCGGCGTTCAAATATCCCCACGAGTTTAGTGGGGGGGAAAGACAACGGATAGCGATAGCAAGGTCTCTGGCCGTTCAACCTAAGATGGTGGTTCTTGACGAACCCACTTCAGCCATAGATATTTTTTCCCAGGCACAAATCTTGGAATTGCTTCAACGTTTGAGAAAAGAACTGGATCTCACCATGATTTTGATTTCCCATGATTTGGGTGTGGTAAGCAGGCTCGCCGGGAAAATCATGG
This sequence comes from uncultured Eubacteriales bacterium, assembly GCA_964646385.1. Taxonomy (GTDB): domain Bacteria; phylum Bacillota; class Sulfobacillia; order Fermentithermobacillales; family Fermentithermobacillaceae; genus JAXGZG01. Next base: position 5,390 of record CAZYEC010000046.1, read on the forward strand.
TCATGTATCTTGGCAAAGTGGTCGAATTCGGGCCTGCCCAGGAAGTGTTTCGCGAACCCAAACACCCGTACACTAGGGCTTTATTTGACAGCATCCCAAGCCTAAAACACGCTGATGTCAAGCACTTGGCCACCCTTGAAGGGGAACTTCCCAGTTCCATCAACTTGCCTCGGGGTTGCAGGTTCCATACCAGATGCAGGTACCGGTTGAAAGAATGTGAGACAGACGAACCCTGTGTGACTTATCTGACCCAGGCACACTATGTGGCTTGTCATCTCTATTCCGGTGCAGGTGAATCCGCCGACTGTCCCAAAGGGCGCGTCGGGTTCCAAGGGGTTGGCCGTTGAAATTGGATGTCCGGGACAAAAAGCTTTCAATGCGAGGTGCAAAACGTGAAGCGAATCGGCATCGTCACCATGAACTTGGGAGATCGTGAGTCGTTGTCCGATGTCATACAGAGGTTGGGCGATGACATTGAAGTGCACGTGGCCGGAATTATTGACCCGGCCAATTGGACCAGGTATAAACGCGGCGGTTCTCAATGCGTGGGACAAGAATCGTTCATAGTGTCGAAAATCCAGGATTGTACCATTGCGATTCCGCTTGCGGAGGCGACTCGTCTTGTAAAGAACAAAATCAGGGAATTGGAAGTAAAGGGAATCAGAAACGTACTTGTCTTTTGCACGGGCAATTTTGAACTGGCGGGATCCCAAGGTTTTGTAGTGCTGCCAAAGGATGTCATTACCGGCCTGCTGAAAGGCTTGGACGTCAAAAAGTTAGGCGCAATCGTTCCCGACGAAAAACAGGTGGATGACTGTCGGGAGCAATATCGGGAGTTTGAGACGAGTATAAGAGTCTTTTCACCGTACGGTTCAGAGGCAGATTTACGGGTGGTTGCCGGGCAGTTTGGGTCGGATGGCGTTGATCTCGTGCTAATGGACTGCATGGGATATACGCAGGACATGGGACAACTTGTCCGCGAGGTGTCGGGCAAGAAGGTGGTTGTTCCCAGAGTCTTTGTGCCCTTTATGATGAGGTATTTGGTCCAATGACCGCGGGTTTCTATGCGTTACAGTAAGGGAAAGCAAAACATGATGAGTTAGGGGGTAATTGGATTATGAGAACATTATCGAGGCAGAACCTGCTTGACATGCTGTTGGGTTGCGCCGTATTGGGTACGGGTGGTGGCGGCAGCCACATCAAAGGCATGAAGATTTTGGATAAAGCCCTGCAGATGGAAAAGACTTTTACCCTTGTGAACCTCGACGAGTTGGACGCAGACGACCTCGTTGCAACGCCGTATTCTTGCGGTGCCATCTCACCTGTGAGCGACAGTGAAAAAGCCAAATATGCAAGATTGCCGCTTTTGGATGAGGAACCTCAGATCGTGGCTCTGCAAAAAATGGAGCGCCATTTGAACAAGCCAATAAAAGCGGTTATAGCCACGGAACTTGGTGGCGGCAATACGGCTACTGCCTTGTATTGTGCTGCCATGTCAGGCAAATGCATAGTTGATGGAGATCCTGCGGGGCGGTCAGTACCTGAGCTGCAGCACACTACCTACTATTTGAATGGTATAGACATCCAACCGATTTCCGTGGTGAACAGGTTTGGGGAGGCAGCCATCATTACGGATGTGGTGGATGATTACAGGGCAGAGGCTTTGGTTCGGGCATTGGCTGTGGTCAGTCAGAACAGCATTGCCGTTGTGGACCATGTGGCAACTGCAAGGAACCTGAAGGGCGGAATCATAGAAAGGTCGCTGTCTTACGCGTTGAAGATAGGTGAGGCGTTTCGCGGGGCCAAAGAGGGTGGCAGGAACCCTGCGCCGGCGGTTGCAGATGCCGGGAAGGGTGCGGTGATGTTCCGTGGCACAATCGAAGCCAATACGTGGGACACAGCTGAGGGATTCACAGTGGGGGAACTGGCAATCAAGGGTTCGGGGGACTACGGTGCTGACAGGTTGAAGGTATGGTACAAAAATGAAAACCTTATAACCTGGAAAAACGATCGACCCTTCGTGACCGCTCCGGATTTGGTTTGTATTGTGGATGATGACATGGTTGAACCTTTGCTAAACCCTTTCGGTGATGTGGGAAAACACGTTACGGTGGTGGTTCTCCCCGCGCCAAAAGAGTGGACTACAGAAAAGGGTTTGGATATTTTGGGTCCCAGAAGTTTTGGATACGATTTTGACTGGAAATCTTTTTCGGTTTTGTTGGAAAACGAGAGGTGATCTTTTTTGAGAATCAAATTGATATCTGCAATCACCGGTACCACTGCCCACGATAATGAGGAACAACTGGCGTATCTGAAGCGTTATGTCCATGACGAAACGGTCATCGATTATGCCGGTATCGAGTCCGGTTTTCCCTCGATTGAGTCCGAGACCCAAGGAATCTTCAATGCAGTGGAAATCATTAAGGAGGCCCTAAAGGCGGAACACCAGGGCTACGACGGGGTTTTTGTGAACTGTTTCGATGACCCCGGGGTTTTTGCGGCGAGAGAGCTGATCAAAATACCTGTCTACGGAGGATACATGCCATCCGTTTCAATTGCCGCTTCGTTGGGGGAGCGGGTAGGAATAATTACCACAGATGAGGACGGAATTCTAAACGAAGAAAGAAAAGCCCGCCAAATGCCAAACAACAGGATAGTGGCCATTGAACCTGTGAATCTGGGTGTGCTTGAGCTCCGGAATGAGCAGACGCTGTTGACCAGATTGGTCAAGATCTGCATCGAATTCCGAGAGCGGCACAGAATTCAAGCCGTGATCCTGGGATGTACCGGTATGTATTATGCAATAGACCGGCTCAGAAGGGAGCTTAAGACCAGGGGTTGTAATCTGGCGGTGATAGAACCTTTGGCGTCCGGCCTGAAGTACCTTGAAACCGTAATTCAACTGGGCCACACTAATTCTCTTCATTACAATATCAATACGCAAAACCTTGTTTACAAAAATGGCGGCTGATTAACTTCTTGGGGCCGGTCTTTTTGAAAGGATGGGCAGGTAAATGCGATTGCAGTTCAGTCTTACCGTGAATGAGGCAAAAGTAATTATCGCGAAAGGCATTAAAGCGAGACCTGATGTAAAGCAGGCTTTTTCCTGTGGCAAAATCCTTCTCAAGGCCGGGACCACTGTTTCCGCCTTGTCCGAAGAATTGGTGGGAATGCCGCTGGGAATATGCGGCAGGATCACGCCCAGAGGTGCAACGGGTCCAAGACACGATCTGGACGTCCCACATTGCCTTTTGGTGGATAAAGGGAGAATCGTTGATGTCGACAGCCCCGAAGGGTTTGAAAAGGCCGCTTTGAGTCTGGGACGGAGCGATGTTTTGGTGACGGGCGCAAACGCTTTTGATGTTGATGGCAATGCGGCCATGATGGCCGGAAGCCCTTTAGGCGGTTTCCCGGGTAAAATACTCCCAGCCGTGGTTGCTGAAGGGGTGCAGGTCATTATTGCGGTGGGACTTGAAAAATTGATTCCCGGCAAACTTCGTGACGCGGTTTCGGCTGCCGGACGACGGTGCATCGACGCTTCTTTTGGTATGGCAGTGGGCTTGATACCTATAAGCGGGCAGGTAGTTCACGAAAAGAAGGCTGTTGAGTTGCTGGCCGGGGTAAAGGCAACGGTAATTGGAATGGGGGGAATTTGCGGGGCTGAAGGGGGAACCACTTTGGTTGCACAAGGACCTTCTGTGGAAGTCTGCAAATTGCTCGAAATTGTGGAAGCAGTGAAGGGTGCCGACGTTAGCGGGGCCCCACGGTCCTTAGTTGAGTGCGCTGTAGGCTGCGATGGATGTGCTGAGCATTTGGGTTGCATTTACAGGAAAAAAGGGACCACGTAACTCCGTTGGCTTGCTGCAATTGCCGGTGCTTCAACTCTACGGGCTTACCGGCGGTTCTCGCCCAATACCCCGACAGGTTTTGATGAACTTCCACCCTCGTGAGTTCCGCCTATTGGCTAGAGGACAGTAGCTTCCAAAGGCACACAAATAAAGGTGGCTTAACTTTTATACAACAATGTATAATGGGGTAGGAGGAGTTCCAGTTTGCGGTTTTGCAGGAAGTTGAATCCGGTCGTGGGACCATACAAAAGGATTGCCGAGGTTGCCACAGAAACGGAAAGAAGGGGCTCGGAAATGTCGGATTCAGGCAAGATTAAAGTCATGTTGTGGGGTTTGGGAGCCATGGGCGGCGGTGTCGCTTCCGCGCTGTTGGAAAACCCGGGCACGAAAATCGTTGCGGCCGTGGAAAAAAGACCTTCTGCATCGGGGCAAGACTTGGGCCGGGTTCTGGGCAAACCCGGTATAGGGGTCAAAATTACGCCGGATCCGGCAGAAGCTTTTCGTTTCAAGCCCGATATTGTCATTTTGAGCACCGCTTCTTTTGTAAAACAGGTCTACCCCCAAATCCGGGTCGCTTTGGAACACGATGCCCATGTCATAACCATTGCGGAAGAAATGGCTTTTCCCTGGGTTGTCTCCCGGGAGCTGTCAAACGAGATAGACCAAATTGCAAAACAAAGGGGTAAGACGGTGCTCGGCACCGGTATCAACCCCGGGTTTGTGCTGGACACGCTGATAATTGCTCTTACGGGCGTATGTGCGGAAGTACAGCACATCCATGCGAAACGGGTCAATGATCTGGCCCCCTTCGGGCGCACCGTGATGCAAACCCAGGGGGTGGGGGCGACACCCCAAGAGTTTCAAGAGGGTTTGGCCTCGGGCAAAATCGTGGGGCACGTAGGATTTCAGCAATCGTTGTCGTTGATCGGAAGGGCATTGGGTTGGGAGATCGATGAAATTGTGGAAGACAGGCAACCCATAATTGCCGGGGCAAAAAGGCAAACCCCCCATGTGAGCGTGGCGCCGGGGAATGTGGCAGGTTGCAGCCACACCGCCAGGGCGTTTTCAAAAGGCAAAGAATTGATATTTCTTGAACATCCGCAACAGATTTGCCCTGAAATTGAGGGCGTGAAAACAGGGGACTACATCACGATTCGGGGGAATCCCCCTGTGAACTTAGCAATCGTGCCCGAAATCCCCGGAGGAATCGGGACGATAGCCATTGCTGTTAACATGATTCCTCTTGTGCTTGCGGGTCCACCGGGGCTTTTGACCATGGCTGATTTGCCCGTCCCCCGGATGTTGCACACTTTTGCCGCCAAAGGCGGTTAAGTGCAGAAAAGTGTTTTGGAAAGCAGGCAAAGATCAATATAGCGAGGTGATTGCTTTGCCCAAGACTTGTAATGAAGGCCAATGGGTAGAGATTCATTCCGTAATCCTGGATCCCCAAGAACGTTCCCCGGATGTGCCCGACGACACCAAGAAGGTTCCTCTTGAATCGTGGATAAAAGGTTGGGCCCTTGGCCCAGGAACCGTCGGACGCGAGATCGAGATCAAAACCCCGGCAAACCGCGTGGTTAAGGGGACGCTCATCAGGGTTAATCCCGGCTATACCCACACTTTCGGCCCCGGTGTTCCGGAACTTTCCACCGTTGGGCAAGAGTTGCGGGCCATGCTGAAAGGGGGCAACTAAAATGCCCCACCAATCGTCGGGCAACTCCTACAGCGGAGTGATGGGGCGGCGCGCAGAGATAATGAAAAAGGCTCTGGGAATCCAATACGAGCAATTCATCCGGTCCAAAGTCGCCTTTGACTACGAAGGCATGATGGAAAAAGCCGGATATCCTTTGGACAAAGTAAAGGAAATTCAAAGGGAGACGGGGGTCGGCAATACCCCGCTTCTGGAACTTCGAAACATAACGCGTTTAGTAAGGCAGACATCCAAAAAAGGGTGCGGCGCCAAGATACTCATAAAAGACGAGGCGGCCAACCCGTCGGGCAGTTTCAAAGACAGGCGAGCCAGCGTTTCCATTTATCACGCCAAAAAACTTGGCTACCCGGGTGTGCTTGCCGCCACCAGCGGCAACTACGGAGCAGCGGTGGCATCCCAGGCCAATATGGCCGGTTTGGGATGCATCATCGTTCAGGAAGTGTTCGATTCCCGTCATCTTGGCCAGCCTGAAATAGTTGAAAAGTCCAGAAAATGCGAGGCTTATGGGGCAGAAGTGGTGCAGCTCACCGTGGGGCCGGAGCTGTTTTATGTGGCCCTCATGATGTTGGAAGAGACCGGGTATTTCAACGCCTCTCTCTACAGCCCCTTTGGCATCTCCGGGGTGGAAACCCTAGGGTACGAGCTTGCGGAACAAATAAGGGCTCAATACGGAAAGGATCCGGCGTACATTGTGGTAACCCACGCAGGCGGAGGCAATGTTACGGGCACGGCAAGAGGGGCGCGCCAAGCGGGTGCCCTTGATTCCAAAATAATCGGGGCTAGCGTAGACCTGACCGGCCTTCACATGGCGTCAGACACAGATTTCAACAAAAAATCCTTCACCACGGGACACACCGGTTTTGGGGTTCCTTTTGCCACTTGGCCCGACCGGGCCGATGTTCCCAGAAACGCCGCAAGGCCGCTTAGATATTTGGACAGGTATGTGACGGTCACCCAAGGTGAGGTCTTTTACGTGACCGAAGCCCTGGCACAGGTTGAAGGTTTGGAACGGGGTCCCGCCGGTAATACGTCTCTTGCGGCCGCCATCCCTCTGGCAAGGGAACTCCCGGAAGATGAGATCGTGGTGGTTCAAGAAACCGAGTATACCGGGGCCGGGAAGCATCCCCAGGCACAGCTGGATTTTGCCAGGAGGAACGGGGTGGAAGTGATCCGCGGCAGACCTGACCAAAACGTCCCCGGGAAGGTCATAGCCATCCCCCAAGACTTTTCTCAACTCAGTGTTACCGAAGTGGCCCTTGCCAGGCTAAAAAGGTCCTATATACGAAATGCCGTGACCAGGAACAATGTCAGCGAGATCACCCAAGACGAACTTTCATTTTTGGCGGAAGATGCCCGGGTATCCCGGGATTTTGTGGTTTCCACCCTGAAAAACCTGGGGGTGAAAGTCTAGTGGAGAGAGAATGCGACTTTCAGAAAAGACGAAAGCATTTGGCCCACCTTTCTGACGCGGAATTGAAAAGTCGGTTTTGGGATCTTGCTCGCGAAATAGTGGAACCCCTTGTGGATCTTGCCTACGTGCATACTTCGCCTTCCATTGAAAGGTCCGTTCTCTTGCGCATGGGATTTTCAAGTTTGGAAGCGCAAGCAATAGTCTCGTTTGCGGAAAAACGGGGCCTTTTGGGCAGAGGAGCAGGCAACATCGTGCTGAAGTATGCCGGAGCAAGGGCTGTGGATTATATCTCTGCCGGCAGGGACTTGGCCTCGGGCCAAGGGTGGAACGAGGTCTCCGGCTCGTTTGGAGGTGAGCCCGGGGCATGAAAGATGATGACCGGATGAGCGGAAACGGCCATAGCGGCCCTGTTCCAGGCAGACAATACGCGTTGAGTCCCCACAAAAAACTTGATATCGGACTAATTTTGAAGGACCTTCACAATTACCGGCCCAGGCGCCGGGGGTGGACATGGCGGGTGCGAGGGACCGGCGGGTCGACCGGGAAACACGGGCCCTTCGGCTACAAAGAAACATCGGAACCGCTCAGGCAATC
>CAZYEC010000047.1:0-12832 GCA_964646385.1 uncultured Eubacteriales bacterium
CTTCCGATCTCTTACTTTTTCGCCCGCCCGTGCTGTTAGACTGCCTACCGAATAATCAGACATTCGTTTTGCCTCCATCCTTTCCTCAATGCGGTCAAGATTTTGTGCTACACCTGCCTGATCCGGGGATCGAGAATGTCTCGTAACCCGTCACCCAGAAGGTTGAATCCCAAAACAGTGATGAAAATTGCCAAACCCGGGAAAGTGGCGGTCCACCAAGCTTCCCTAAGATACTCTCTGGCGGTACTAAGCATCGCCCCCCATTCTGCCTGCGGAGGTTGGGCGCCCAACCCGATAAAACTGAGGCTAGCCGTACTCAAAATTACAAAGCCTAAGTCCAAAGAAGCGTTAACCATAGCCGGACCCAAGGAGTTTGGCAAAACATGTTTGATCAGAATGGCAAAATCCGAAAGCCCCATAGTTCGGGCCACCTGGACGTAATCGAACTCTTTCACCTGCAGGACAACAGACCTCGTGATTCGCGTATACCACGGCCACCAAACAAGAGTGAGGGCAAGCAAAGCATTTTGTAGAGACGGCCCCAAAGCCGCAGAAATAGCCAGCGCAAGAATCAGCGAGGGTACGGCCAGGAACACATCAGTGATCCTCATAATAATCTCGTCAACGCCCCCCCCAAAGTAGCCTGCGACGGTTCCCAAGATTGTGCCGAAAGGAAAACAAAAGGCTATGACCACCGACGCAGAAACCAGAGAAACCCGGGTACCGTGCAAAACTCTGCTTAGTACATCTCGTCCCAATTCATCTGTGCCAAAGAGGTGAGCCTTACACGGGCCGGCAAGCATGTTCGTCATGTTTACGGTATTGGGGTTGTGGGGGCTTATAATCGGACACAAGACGGCAATCAGCACCAAGGCGAGAATGATCCCTATGCCGACCATTGTGAGTAGATTCTTTCTGATTTGCCTTAGCACCGGCGATACCTCACTGCTTCATTATTCTTGGATCAATGTAAAAATAGGCCACATCCACGGCAAGATTGACAAGTGCGTAAGTTATGGCAATAAACACAGTCACTCCCATTACCGCCGGAAAATCCATATATTTGATGGCCTGTACAGCATAAGAGCCCATACCCGGCCAAGAAAAAACCGATTCGACGAGAACACTTCCTCCCAAAGTGTGACCGAAGGTCATACCCACCAAGGTCACTACGGGCAAAATGCCGTTTTTGAGAGCGTGCTTGTAGAGGACCGCCCCCCTTTTGAGACCTTTGGCCCTTGCAACCCTTATATAGTCCTGCTGAAGGACTTCCAACAGACTTGACCGAGTCATGCGCGTCATCATGCCCACAACGGCGCAGGCCTGGGTAACCCCAGGCAAAACAAGGTGGGACAGTGCGTCCCAAAAAGTTCTCATTTCCCCTGCCACAAGCGCATCGATAGTATAGAGACCTGTCACCTTGGGCGGCGGAATTGCCATCAGGTTCAACCGGCCCGCACCGGGCAAGATTCTCAAGTTCAAGTAAAAAACCAAGATGAGCATCAGCCCCATCCAAAAAGCAGGAATCGCCACACCTGAAAGGCCGATCACCCGCCCCAAATGATCAGGCCAGCGATTTCTGTTGTTGGCCGCGATCGTGCCTAAAGGAATGCCGATCCCGGCCGCCACGACCATAGCGAAAAACGTCAGTTCCAAAGTTGCCGGAAACCTCTGTAATATGTCGTCTGCCACCTGACGGCCCGTCTGGATCGAAGTACCCAGTTTCATGTGCGCCAAATCGGACAAATACCGAATGTATTGCCTGTATAGCGGCTGGTCGAACCCAAGCTTGTGCCTGAGCTCCGCCACAACATCAGGAGACGCATGAGGACCCGCAGCCATCACCGCCGGATCTCCGGGCATTGCGTGGGATATGAGAAACGTAAGAATGCTTACGCCCAGAACCACAGGCACCAACAGCAACAGCCTTCTCACAACATAGGCCAGCACACGCATGGGGTACGACCCTCCTTCGTTGGCCCCCTCACCCTACAGCCCGCAACGGGGAAACGCTTTCCCAAACGCTTGCCTGTGTTGGGCTCTGATGAAATCGATGGCAGAACCAAGATCTTGCTCTGCGATGGCGTCGGCGAGGCCCTTGTGCCGCGGGACAATGGTCTCGTATTCCACAAGCCCGGTGTTCATAACAACCAAGTAAAGAAGGCTCATGGGGCCATCCAAGGACTTCCAGACTCTGTGAAGCCAGAAATTGCCAGAGCTTAGTACAATGGATTCGTGGAATTCTCTGTCAACATCCACAAGTGCAGCAAGATCGCGATCTGTTACCGCCCTGGCCATTGCAGGCAACAGACTTCCAAGACGTTCTCCCAACTCGGCTCCCAAAGGGTCAACCATTTGCTTTATAGCAGCAACTTCAAGCAGATTCCTAATTTCGGCTATTTGTGCACCATCTTTCATATCCAGGTTCGTGACGTAGGCGCCCTTCCAAGGGTTTCTAGTGATGAGACCTTCGTATTCAAGCTGTCTGAGGGCTTCCCTGAGTGGAGCGCGGCTGATGCCCAGTTGGGACGCTATGAGCGTTTCGCTGACTTTCTGCCCCAACGTAAGCCTGCCATCAAAGATAGCGGCCCTAACTTGCGTCACGGCACTTTGAGCAAGCGTGGGTGTCTTGACCTTGTCAAGGGGCTCACCTGTCTTGGATTTCTTCAAACTCAAGTTTTTGGTGCCAGACTCCATTCTGATCCCACCTAACTGAAACTGCCCTCACAAAATGACCAGCTCTTGCCCGCCGTGTTTGGTAAGCTTTTCGGGACCGGACTCGGCAATAAGAATGTTGTCCTCAACCCTCATGCCGCCCCAACCTTTTTTGTATATCGCGGGCTCTAAAGCCACGATCATGCCAGGTTTGAGCACATCGGTACTCCCGGGCGTAAGATTTGGCCCCCCGCACAAACCGTGACCTACGGCGTGTATGAAAAGATCGCCCAAACCGGCTTCACTGATCACATCTCGAGCGGCCTTGTCCACATCGTGACCCGTGTTGCCGGGAACGCACGCCGCCAATGCCGCCATCTGGGCTTCCAGAACAACCCTGTAAAATTCATGTTCTTCTTTTGTGGCAGAACCTATCGCGTAAGTACGACACACGTCGCCATCACAACCGTTGTACAGCGCCCCAAAATCCACCGTAAGGATTTCCCCTTTTTCCATAACGCGTTTACCCGGGCGCATGTGGGGAAATGCCCCGGCGTCTCCCGACAAAACCACGGATTCGAAGGTAAAAGCGTCCGCACCGTTTTTAAGAAGAAAGCGGTCCAGCTCGACCCTCATATCGAAATCCGTCACACCCTCTTTGATGACCGTTTCCATATAGGCCAGAGCTTCGTCGTGCTTTTTCGCTGCATAGCGAAAACCTTCTATATCGGCCGCATCTTTCACTGCCCTAAAACTGTGCATAAAACCAAACGAATTGACCAAACCGGTAACTTCTTGTGAAAGTCCCATGTAAACGTTCAACTCCAGGTCGCTATCAACCCCGATACGTTTCCCTTGGAGCCTTTTTAGAACGTCAGCTAGGGCTTCCACAGGGTCGAAACCCTGATGTTCAACAACTTCGAAGCCGGGTGCCTGCAGGCCGGCTTGGTCAGCTTCACATTCATAAGTGACTATGAAAGCCCGGTCTTGGGTGACAACCAGATAGCCCCGGTGGTACACGCTTTCGTACCCGCTGAGGTAACGACGGCTTGAGGGTTCATGTACGATGAGGCCATCCAAATCGTTTTTTGCAAGGGCCTGTCTAAGCCTTTTCAATCGCTCGGCTCCCAGTGTGTTCATAAGCGCACCCCTTCCCCAGTGATCCACGAAATTGTGGTCATCAAAACATGAGTTTGTAGATTGTATACTGTATACCACGCCCAACCACAAAATCCTTTGGGATTTTATGGTTTTCATCTGGTTTAATGCGATTTACCGGAGAGTCGTGGCAGATAAATCTTTTTTTGCCCGTTATCTTACTTCCGTGTTCCCGGCAGCCTCCAAAGCAGCATCTATGTCCTTAGGCAAGGCAAAAGGCGGTATGCCGAATCTGAGATACTTGGAACAGGAAAGCGCCACCCCCGAAGCCTGAAAATGCTTGTACAGCGCGTTTTTGTCTCCGGCGATATCCAGGGACAGTATGGAGCTCCTGTAGCGCTTGTCCCGGGGCGTGACGGGGACGTATCCCAACCCAACCAGTCCGTCGTAAAGCATCTCGTACAACGGCGCGATGTGGGCCTCTATTGCCCTCACACCGATGCTTTTTATCACGCGCAAACCGCTGCCAAGCACTGCGACTCCCAAAGCGTCGACAGTCCCCGCCTCCAATTTGGATGCTTCATCCCGGCCGGTCACAATGGTCTTCCAACGGCCGTCGGTTTTGACTGCGTTCACATATTTGCCGTAACTCACAAACACGGGATCCACTTGTCTCAAAAGGGCCGGACTGCAGTACAAAAATCCCTCACTCATTCCACCTTGAGCGCCTTTGTAGGCTGCCGCAGACACGGCGTCCACATTCCAAGCGCCCGCGTCAAGCTCCGTCAGGCCGAAACTCTGGGTCGCATCCACGACAAGAAACGAGCCGTTTTTCCGGCACAAAGCCCCGAGACGCCCAAGATCAATTCTGTATCCTGTGGCCGATTGCACGTGACTCACAGCCACCATTCGCGTGCGTTCGTCGACCATTTGCCAAATGTCCTCGGCAGAACACAAAGGGCCGGGGGGATCGACCATGCGCACTTCCAAACCTTTCAACTCTGCCGCGCGCACGGCGGGACCGATGATCGAAGGGAAATCGCCCGAGTACACCACGACGTTATCCCCCGGGCAAAAGCGAAACCCGTGAAACACAAGGTTTATGCCTTGGCCGGTATTAGTCGTGAAACACACGCCCTTGGGCTGCACCTTGAGGAGCTCGGCTATATCTTCCCTGACGGCATCCTGCATCCGGAAAAACCTTTCCCTGCCGGGGCCGCCCCTTTCCATGCAAATTGCGGCTTCAACCCATTCGTCAAAAAATTTCTCCGCGGCCCGACGCATGAAAAGCGCGCCGCCCAAATCATAGGCAGCGTCCAAGTACGTTATCCTCTGGGCGACAGGGTACTGCGCCCTCAGTCTTTCCACCCAAGACACTGTCGTTTGCACCTCCCGGCTGTCCTAAACGGTCGGCTTACCGGCCTGCAACGGCAACCCGCCACACGTGATCCGCAGCGGCCAAATCCTCAGCTGCCAGGCCCAATGCCTCGAATACAGTCACTTCAGCCCGAGCAGTTCTGCCCGGTGTTAAACCGGCAAATACCTCGCCGATTTCTCCACGAATGTGGCCTTCAGTGATCTCCCCTTGAGCCAAAGGGATTAGAAAATCGCCCGCTTCGTTCACAGCGGATAATCTGGAATCCACGAAAAACGAGCTGCTTTTGACAAGCGCGGTGTCCAGTTCCCTATCTGCAGGCCTGCATGCGCCCACGGCATTTATGTGAGTGCCGGGCCTCACCCAATCACCGAACAGCACAGGTACCCTGGAAGCGGTTACCGTGCAGATTACATCAGCTTCAGATGCAGCATCTTCCCCCAGCAGACAAACGGTGATGGGTAGGCCTGTCTCCCGTTGCATCTCCTTTTGGAAACGCTCCGCCGCTTGCGGGTAGTAGTCCCAGACCAGCACGCGCCGTATGTCACGGATGGAAGAGATAGCCCTCAGATGGCTTCGGGCCTGCACACCGGCACCGAACAAAGCGAGGGTATGAGCGTCGCGCCTGGCCAAAACATCCGTAGCCGCGGCGCTTACGGCAGCGGTGCGTATTTCGGTTACCGCCTCTGCATCCACCAGTGCCTTAAGGGCGCCGGTGTCCCAGTCGAATAACAATACAGCGCCTTGATGAGATGGTATGCCCCGTTTGAAATTGTCGGGAAATACCGTAAGGATTTTGGCGCCCAGCAAACCGCAGGACTGGGAAAAAGCGGGCATGAGCCCCAGCAACTTTTTGCCATCTGCTTGCAACGCGAGTCGCAAAGGCTGTTCCAGGCCGCCTCTTGCCATTTCCGCAAGAGTGTCATGCATTAGACGGATACACCGGCCTATCTCAAGCGCCTCTTGGACTTCCGCCTTTCCTATTACGCGAATTGGGCTCATGTGAAATTGTCACTCCTCCATACCCTCGCTGCTACGTCTCTATTTCTCTTGCCTTCTTTCTGCTCAGACCCTTTCAAACCCTTTTGGGAGCCGGCCGCAAAAGAAGTGGTTCAGCCACTTCTTTTCGAAACAAGGGGACGTTTCGGCCCGTATCGAAGTAATACAAAGTCGAAACGACGGCGCGAACGTTTTTGGGATTGAGGAGGTAAATGCCGTGACGATTAGCTGGGAGGACAAAAAAGAAGATTTTGCGGTAATCGATGTGAGGCACTTGACGGGCAACTTTCTGCCCATGATTCTGCACAGAGCACAACATGTAAATTTGAACCAAGGGATTTGCGTCGTCCAAACCTTCGAGCCCAAACCTTTATACTCCGCCCTTAGAGACTTGGGGTTTGAACACGCAACAGAAAAAGTCGCGGAACACGAGTACAGGAGTTACTTCTACCGGACCGAGATGAAAGAGATGACTTTTGAAGGCGGGGCGGACATGCCTTTCAAGCCGACAGCCATCGTGAATTACAAAACTATAGACGATGGGCTTGCGAGCACTATCGTTGATTTTTGGGAACTCATTTGGGGAAACGAGAATTCGGCAATAGACATAAAAACCAAACTCCTGCTGTCCATGAGCAACGCCATGGGAGCCTCCAGGTTCAGGCAGGCCACCAGGGAACTTATTAAGGCGTATTCCTTGGGCGTAACCGTGCAAGAAATGGACGAGTTATTCTCGCTGTTTGTGTGGAATCAGGGCGTGGGCGCGTTTTCTTCGGAAATAGGGCCCTCCACTGTATTCGGGGTGTACAAGCTGATCAAGAAACGTGAGCACGACGGGGCAAACAGAAAGCAAATACTGGAAGAAATCATGGTTGCTTTTGGGGATTCAAACCCCGACGTGAACCCGCTTTACAGGAAACGGATCAAATGCTGCGAAAGGGATTCCTTTTAACGGATAGCAGATCGGACGCAGTTTGGGCGAGGGTTTGGGTACCCGGGCCTTTTCAATTTGCGCGGACTGCCCCATTCTTGGTATGATACCGAAAATGCAAGCCGTTTCGGCGCGAAATGCATTATTTTGCACTGTCCATGAGAGGGAAGAGTAAGCGGGAAGTCTCCCACAGAGAGCGGAGCCAGGGAGAACCCGGTGCGGCACTTAAGTCCTCAACCGGGCCCGGTGGTGTGAGTTTCGCGGGAAGAAACCGCCCAAGGTCGCCCTTGAGATTCCGGGTGGAAACATCCGGGCGTTACAGCCGCGTTAAGGCCGAGAGTGCCGGTTTTTGGGGATGAACTAACCCCCAACCGGAAACAAGGTGGTACCACGAATTCGGCCCCTTCGTCCTTGTGATGAAGGGGCCAAAACTATTGGGAAAACAGGTGGTACAGATGATAGAGACTTTGGCAAAGGCTTACGAGCCTAAGGCTTTTGAAAGCAAGTGGTACGACTTTTGGATGGAACACGACCTTTTTCGGGGGGAAATTCGCCCGGGAAGGCCAAGATTCAGCCTCGTGATCCCGCCTCCAAACATTACCGGCTCATTGCATATAGGCCACGCTTTGAACCTGGCGGTGCAAGACATCATCGCCCGGTACAACCGCATGGGGGGAAAGGAGACCCTGTGGGTGCCCGGCAGCGACCACGCTTCCATAGCGACTCATGCCAGACTTGAGGAAATTTTGGCTGAAGAAGGTACCAGCCGTTGGGAGTTGGGCCGCAAGAAGTTCCTGCAAAGGGCTTGGGAGTGGAAAGACAAATACGGTCACATAATCACAGACCAAATGAAGGCTTTGGGCGTTTCCTGCGATTGGTCCCGGGAACGCTTCACCCTTGATGAGGGATGCTCCAGGGCCGTTAACGAAGTGTTTGTACGGTTGTACGAAAAAGGGCTCATATACAAAGGGAAGTATATGGTGAACTTTTGCCCAAAATGCCACACGGTGATTTCCGACATCGAGGTAGACCACGAAGAGTCGGACGGATTTTTGTGGCATTTGCGTTATCCCCTGGAGCCTGCCCCGGGCAAAAATGACGGCGGCCCCCAAGAATTCATTGAAGTCGCCACAACCAGACCTGAGACCATGCTTGGGGACACAGGTGTCGCGGTACACCCCAAAGACCCCAGGTACAGGGACCTTATCGGAAGGCACGCCATCTTGCCCGTTGTGGGCAGGAGACTACCAATATTCGCCGACTACCACGTGGACCCTTCTTTTGGCACCGGGGCCGTAAAAGTCACCCCGGCCCACGACCCCGACGATTTCCAAATGGGCCAGACTCACGATTTGGAATCGGTGCAGGTGCTGGATACCTGGGGAAAAATGACGGCCGCCGCAGGCAAATACAGCGGGATGGACCGCTATGAATGTCGCAGCGCGCTTCTTTCGGATCTGGACGAAGGCGGTTTTTTGGTTAAGACAGAACCTTATAAACTTGCAGCCGGGCACTGCCAAAGGTGCAGTTCCCCAGTGGAGCCACTGATATCGGAGCAATGGTTCGTTCGGATGAAACCCTTGGCCGAACCGGCTTTGGAAATCGTCAGGAACGGCACGATCAAATTCGTGCCGGAGCGGTTCACCAAGGTCTATGAAAACTGGATGGAAAACGTCCGGGATTGGTGCATATCACGGCAATTGTGGTGGGGACACAGGATTCCCGCCTGGTATTGCCAAGAGTGCGGAAAAATTACAGTTTCAAGGGAAGCACCTGTCAAGTGCCCACATTGTGCAGGCCCGTTGGTACAGGATGAAGATGTGCTTGACACCTGGTTTTCTTCGGCGCTATGGCCTTTTTCGACTCTGGGCTGGCCCGATGACACCGAAGATTTGCGGTACTTTTTTCCCACAGATATTCTGGTGACTATGTACGACATTATTTTCTTCTGGGTGGCCCGGATGATTTTTTCTTCCATTGAACAAACAGGCCGGGAACCTTTCCGTGATGTGATCATCCACGGGATGGTAAGAGACGAGTTGGGCAGAAAAATGTCCAAGAGCCTGGGAAACGGCATCGATCCCCTGGAAGTGGTGGACAAATACGGCGCAGACGCCTTGAGGCTTTCCCTTGTTCTGGGAACCTCAATGGGTAACGACATGCGCCTTTACGACGAAAAAGTGGAGGGGGCAAGAAACTTCTGCAACAAGTTGTGGAACGCCGCCAGATACTGCCTCGTCAATATTGACGACGTGGCCCCATCCCCCATTTTTGTGCCCCGGGGAACGGCGGGCAAGTGGATTTTGAGCCGGCTCGAGCGGACTGTACGGCGGGTAAAGGAATCTCTTGACCAGTTTGAACTGGGCGACGCGGCCGGGTTCATTACAGAGTTTGTCTGGGATGAGTTCTGTGACTGGTACATCGAAATATCAAAACAGGACCTTTTGGACCCTGACCTTCGGGAAGAAACCAAACTCGTTCTGTGGGCAGTTTTGAGGGAGGCTTTGGCTCTATTGCACCCCTTCGTGCCTTTCATCACAGAGGAGCTCTGGGCCCATTTGCCGGCCGGCCCTGAAGGGGCCAAAAGCAGCCTGACCGTTCATCCTTACCCGGAGCCCGATGATCAAAGGTTGGATGCAAACGCGGAATCGGATATGGCGGAGCTGGTAGAAGCGGTGAAGGCCATACGAAACATGAGGGCCGAAGTCAACATTCCCACGGGCAGGAAAGCAGAAGTGCTACTGGCAGCCCAAGACCCTGCCAAATGGGAAAACAGGGTCAAGTACCTTAAAAAGCTTGCCTGGGCAGAGCCTGTGACGATCCTGGCTCCGGCCGGCGATAATGCAAAACAGCGCCAGGCTTTGACGGCGGTGACTAAGGGCGTCCAAATCTTCTTGCCCCTTGCGGGGGTGGTCGACCTTGATAGAGAAATCTCCAGGCTTCAAAAAACCATAGCAGATTTGGAAAAGGATTTGGAGCGCACCGGGGCCCGGTTGGAAAGTCCTGATTTCCTGGCCAAAGCCCCGCAGGAAATTGTCGAGTCGCAGCGAAAAAGGTTTGAGGAAGGAAAAGCGAAGGCTGAAACCTTGAAAGATCGAGTGGAAAGGTTGAAAGTTGTCAGGCGGTAGCCTGCTCATCCGCCGACCAAAAACCAAAGAGGGTGGCTGTCCGGCCGCCCTCCCTTAAATGAGATGGGATATGGCCTGCACACAGGACACAAAAGGGGCGGCACGATTTATGGAAACCCGTTTTCAGGAAACGCTTGACTGGATCCACGGCACTGCACGTTTTGGGTCGAAACTGGGCCTGGAACGGATCTCCCACATGCTCTCCATTTTGGAAAACCCGGAGCGCCGCGTAAAACACCTGCACGTGGCCGGGACCAACGGCAAAGGCTCGGTGACCGTCATGATAGCGTCCGCTCTGCGCCTGGGAGGGTACCGGACAGGTATGTATATATCACCGTATTTGGAAGACTTCCGCGAACGCATTTCGGTTAACGGCCAGATGATACCCAAGGAAGCCCTGGTCCAAGTGACTGAAGCTGTGAAAAAGGCAACATTTGATACTGCTTCCGGCGGATTTGATCAACCCACGGAATTTGAAATCGTCACCGCCGCAGCCTTTTTGCATTACGCCCAAGAGGCCTGTGACTACGTTGCGCTCGAGGTCGGCCTGGGCGGGCGGTACGACGCAACCAACGTAGTAACACCTTGTGTTTCCGTCATCACCACCATATCCTATGACCATACCGAAAGGCTCGGCAACACGCTTGGAAAAATCGCCTTTGAAAAGGCGGGGATCATCAAGCCCGGCGTGCCCGTTGTGACCGGGGCGGTGGAGCCCGAGGCTTTCCGGGTCATAAACCGGGTTGCCCGGGAAAACGGGTGTCCGTTAGTGACTGTGGGCCGCGACGGAACAGACGATGTTTTTTGGCCCAAAGATGCCGCCGTAGTTTGGAAAGAAATCTCCCGGTCTACGGAAGGGCAGGTTATCGACGTATGGGGGACCGGTTTCCGCCACCGGTTGCGAATACCTTTGCTGGGAAAACACCAACAGCAAAACGCCGCCATTGCGGTTGCTTCTTTGCAGACCGCAATGTCATACGGTTCTCCACCCCTCTACTTGGATCCGGCGGCAATAATCGAGGGGATAGCACTGACCCGTTGGCCGGGGCGGATGGAGATTCTGTGGAAAAATCCCTATATAGTCCTGGACTGCGCCCACAACCCCGCCGGAATCAAGGCAGTGTCGGAGGCCATCAAAGACATCCCTCATGAAAATCTGATTTGCGTTTTCGGGATTCTTGGCGACAAATCGTACGATGAAGCGACGTCCTTCATCGCACCCATATGCGATCAGATGATTCTCACCGCACCCGAAGGCCCCAGGGCTTTGGACCCCCGCGTTCTTTACGAGGAAGTCCAAAAACACATTGGAAACGCCCCCGGGAGAATTATGATAGAACCTGACCTCAGGGCCGCATTTGACCGGGCTCTGGCTCAAGCGGGCCAGGGGGACGCGATCCTTTGCTGCGGTTCTATTTATTTGGCGGGCCCCCTAAGGACTCATATCCGGCAAAGGCTTGGCATTACCGAGTAAGACTAGGAATAATGATGCTTCGAGGAGTAAAAGGGAGACAGAAGCGAACAAGAAAGGGTCCATCGAGCATTCGGGAGGTGCAAATTCGATGCGAAGAACCCGTATGAGCCAAGCCCGCGCCTTATCGAGCAGGCTGGTGTTTGTCCTGGTCGCTTTGGCTGTCGTGGGCTCAGGATATTTAATCGGCAAATATTTTTTGGCTTCGCTCTTGCAAAAAACACCCGGGATAGGCGAACCCGTCACTACGCCCCCCATAGGCCAGGCCCAAACCGGGACGCCTGTCACCGCAAGCGTTCAGTTGAGCCCGCTCACTTTGTACAAAGTTCAAATCGGGGCTTACTCCACAAAGGAAAACGCCGATAAGATCGCTGATTTAGCGCTTCAAAAGGGCGTTGGTGCCGCTACCATGAGTCCGGATCCTTTGTACAAAGTGTATTGCGGAATGTCCGGGTCAAAAGAAATCGCCACGACACTTTCGTCGGCCGCCCAACCAAGACTTGAAGGTTCTGTTCTTGGCAGGGACGACAAGCTGTACGTAAGCGCCCTAAACGTGGATGCGCGGTCTTTTACCATCACCGGGGAAAAAACACACGTGGAAGCCATTCAAGATGCCTATCAGAAATCTGACAGGGCGATTCAATCTTTGCTCACTTTTTGGGATTCTGCCGCAACAGGAGAAACGGGACACATAACCTTGAGCACTATGGCCTCGGACCTGGAAGCTGTCAAAACGGGTTTGGGAACATTCACCCCCGATGCTGCGCTCAAAAACTGCTATGACAGCGCTATCATCATGGTTTCCGCACTGGAAGACGCCGTGGAGGCAGCCAACGAAAGTGCCGGGGGAGACGGCACCAGGGTGGCCACCGCGATGCGGGCGTTCATGGAAGCGGTGGACACATTTTTGCAAGAAGGCAAGAAACTGTCAACCTGAACAAAGGAAAAATGGCCCGGTGATGAAGGAAGGCCGCATTTGCCGGCTGTTCCGGCTCCGCGGCTGCACTCGACATTGGGCCCTTTTGGGTCTTGTGCTTCTTGCACCCTTGAATCCTTGATGTTAAGATTCATCAGTAGCAGTCCCTTTGGTGGAGGTGCCATTTTGGCCAATATAAAATCAAGCGAAAAAGACATACGTCGCTCGGAAACCCGCCGCGTGCGAAACGTGGCCATAA
>CAZYEC010000048.1:0-12745 GCA_964646385.1 uncultured Eubacteriales bacterium
TTTGAAAAGTCCACTTGTTCTCTTTTCATTCCGCTCAAATCTTGGGCCATCTTTCTGGCAAGCCTCACGCCCTGTTCGGTGGTCTTCAGGGTCCCACCGCATTCCTGGATTATGACCCAGTCTGTGGGCTTTCCCGCTTGCGAAATATCTGCCGCGACTTTTTTTGCTTGGATCCCCTCGCACCCCAGGCCGACGACCAGTACCGCCCCAACGTTGGGATTTTTGCCGACGCCGGTAAGCGTATTGATAGTTTGTTCGTAGTCTTTTCCTATTTGGCAACAACCGTGTTGGTTGGGAAGGCTTATCGCCCCTTCCACACAGGCAGCCATTCTCCATGCAGTTTCGCTGGCACAGACTGACGCGGGAATTATCAAAAGGTGATTTCTTATGCCGACTGCACCATCAGGCCTGATAAAACCGGTTATTTTCATCTTGTTTTTGCCTCCATGTCTCCTCTGCCTCTCGCGCTTTCAACGTTGTGGGTGTGGACGTGAGTCCCTTTCCCGATATCCTTTGTGGCCCTGCCTACGGTGCTTCCGTATTTCACGATGTTTTCACCTTCACCTATGTCAACCAAGGCCAGTTTGTGTCCGAAAGGTATGTCCCCGGCCGCGACAAGGCTTGTCTGCCCGGCCAAAGTTTCAATCTGTACCCGTCGACCTTTCCACAAATCGGCAATTGCAGTGGCAACATTGTCTTTGGCATCAATCATTACGGCTCTCTGCTTCACGGAATAATCATCCTTTATCCAATCGGATTGTGCTTCAAGTGAATTCTTCACTTCCGGGGATTTGCCCTTCAACTGAATTTACAAGCTAGGAACGGCGGCGGTGGCGACTCCAGTTTTTCCAACGTTTTGTTATGATAGATTACGATCAAAAATGGGCGGTAGGCAGCAACCGCAGTTTTGGGGAAGCGGAAAATGAGGATCATTATATCCCCGGCCAAGCGAATGAATGTCGACACTGACAGCATAGATTACATAAATCTGCCTTTGTTTCTATCCCGGACAGAGGAGTTGAAACGAAGCCTGCAAAAGATGCGCCCCAAAGACTTGCAGGCATTGTGGAAATGTAATGATGTCATAGCGACACTAAATTTAGAGCGTTTGCACAACATGAATCTGCGCAGGAATCTGACTCCTGCCATTCTCGCCTTCGACGGTCTTCAATACCTGCACATGGCCCCCAGAGTATTCGAGTTTCGCCAATTTGACTACATACAAGAGAACTTGCGAATCCTGTCCGGGTTCTACGGGCTGCTTTCCCCCTTGGATGGCGTTGTTCCCTACCGTTTGGAAATGCAGGCAAAACTGAAGTTAAAGGGTCACAAAGATCTGTACGGCTACTGGAGCGAAAGGTTGGCAGGGCAACTTGCAAAGGAGACTCGTTTGCTCTTGAATCTGGCGTCCAAAGAGTACAGCCGGGCGGTGTTGCCTTACCTACCCCCGGAAGTTCAGGTGGTCACCTGCGTTTTCGGTGAGGTTCAAAAAGGGAGAATCGTCCAAAAAGGCACCTTGTGCAAGATGGCGCGAGGGGAAATGGTGCGTTATCTTGCAGAAAACGAAATAGCCGATATCGAAGACATTGAATCTTTCTGCCAATTGGGGTACGAATATTCACGGACACATTCCGGCCCAAACCAACTGGTGTTCGTCAGAGAATCCCACGACATTGCGGGCAGGTGTTTTTAAACGTGCCAAATTTCCGGTGAGGAGTATTGCGGTCAGAATAGCTGTCCCGAAACAGATGGAGGGATTAAAATCAAACTGAAAATCTCACGGTTCCTCAAGCAGCTGGTGTTTTTTTGCTTTGCCGTGGGAATGGTTTTAGTCGTCTGCAAAGACAAGATTATCTTTGGGGCTGTCGTGGTCTGCCCTCCCGATCCGCCGTTTCCCGGGGTTTCTTGTCCCCCCGAGTTCCCTTATGATTCCACTTATTCGTTTCCGATCTTGATGTATCATCAGATAGACACTCCCTCCGGGGGGTTGACAGTCACCCCCGACGATTTTGCGCTTCAGATGGATACGTTGCTTGAATCGGGTTTCACCACTGTCAGCATGGATGCAATATCGCTGGCTATGGCAGGCGAACCTGTGCCGCTCCCACCCAAAGCTGTCGTGCTTACCTTTGACGACGGATACAGCTGTTTCTACCGGAACGCCTTCCAAATCTTGAAAGAGCGGAATCTTACTGCCACAATCTTCATCATCACCGGTCTTGTTGGCAAGCCGGGCTACATGGCCTGGGATCAGATTGCAGAGCTGGCCGCCGAGGGTTTTACAGTAGGGTGCCACACCCATAGTCATCCGGACCTTCGGACTCTGCCGGTGGGCGGGTTTGCAAAAGAAATCCACCAGTCAAGAGAATGCCTGCAAAAAGCCACCGGGCAAGCTGTTTTGTCTTTTTCATATCCCTCCGGCAAGTATGACGACAGGGTGGTCGATATGGTGGTCCAGGCAGGTTTTTTAGGGGCGGTTACTGTTAACTCGGGGGCGGAAGACCTGGCAGGTCAGCCGCTGACCCTCAGGAGAGTGCGGGTCGATGGCCGGGATAGCGTACATGTTTTCAAGACGAAACTGGCGATTCCTTAGTTTTAACCGCAAGGTTTCTAATCTCCCTGCAATATCTCGACTCTTGTGCCTGTGGGAACGATCTGAATCCAAGTTTGGCCCGGCGCAAGTCTGACGGTTGCTCCGTCTTCATCATAAAACATAGTGGGTTCTTCCACGGCTGTTTTCTTCCAAGTGCCTTCAGCCAAATGGCCTCCCAGAAGATAACTGGCTTTGCCCTCACCGATGAGATCAATGACCAGGCCCCCGTCGGAGTAAACCACTTTTGAGGGCGCGAACTGGACTATAATGTTTGAAACCAGAACAGGTTCTCCGGAATGGCGGTCTTTTTGCTGCAACGTGTTTGCGCCGTCAGTAACGTATCGGATATACTCCCCGGCTTCTTCCAAGTATCTGTACTCAGCTATATATTTGTAGCCGTAATCTATTCGAAGCCCAGGAACAGGTTCATCTGCTGAAGGTTGAAACTCCCATCTTGGCGTGGGCGCCGGCAGGGGGGAAGAAACCGCTTTGCGAAGATTATCCACGGCAGCATATAAATTGTCCGGCGGAACCCTGGTACTGTCGCGCCAGAACAAATCTCCTCGGTGGAATTCATCGGCATCAGCGACCTTCCATTCCCGGATGGGTTCAATGTCCTTGGGGTCCCCGCCGCAATGGGCAAAAATTGCCCCCCATTCCTTGGCAAGCAGGGCCAGATAAGGTCTGGCGCTCCGAATAGGTCCAACGATTTCCGGCGCCTGACTGTGAAAGATGGCCAGATATCTGGTTATGCCGCCTTCGGCATGAACCTCATAAACAACGTCCGCCTGCCCCAGGCCGCTTTGAGGGCGGGCTGACTGATTGTTGCCTATGGAAACGGCAACGGGGCTGCCCTCGCTAGACGCAAGTTTGCCGGTAATTACGGATAGCGGGGTTTCGGGCTCAGATTGTTCTACTTCCGATGCTACAGGACCAACGGGAGGCGTTGGGCGGGCGCAGCTGCTAACGGTCACGGCAGAGACCAACAGAAGAACCGTGATAATCGCAATTCGGGACGAAGCGGATTTAGGCCCTTCGAGCCCTGTCATCTTTTTCAGCCGATTATTTCTCGAATACATAACTTGTTCTTCCTTCCGGTTCCACATAACATATTATGGGTTCTGTCAGTCTTTTCAACCCATTTTACCAACAAAGCCCAAAGGGAAACAAACAAGTTCAACTATTTTCGGCTCACCCTACCATGGGCGATGCTCGTCGGGGCAGAACCCTACCATGGGCGAGGGGTATGGTTTTAGTTGACCGTAGGCAGATGAAGCCGGGCCGCCAACTGCACCAACTAATTTTGACACTTGACATCGCAGTTATCCTAGATAATAGGGTCATTTGCTGTTCACAGGAGGAGGTTCACCATGCCAACCTACGAGTACAAATGCGCAAAATGCGGGACGTTTGAAGTAAACCAAAAAATCACCGACGAACCGCTTGAAACATGCCCTGTTTGCGGGAAGGTCGTCAAAAAACTGGTGAGCCGGGGCGTGGGCATAATTTTCAAAGGATCCGGATTTTACATTACGGACCACCGTAACGAGGACTACAAGGCCAAAGCCAAAGAGGACGACTGAACTGGCGCAGACCCACCTGGGAATGAGCAGTGGGTTGCGGGGACCGGCGGTTTGGTCGGTCCCCGGAGCAACATGTCAGTCACTTCCGGGGTATTTGGTCCCGCGGAATTAAATCATATTATCACGGTGCCAGAATCCATAAGCTCATGCTCCGACGAATTTGCACCTGTTAGGGCTCGTGATACTCGAGCCCTTCGCGCCCAACTACAAATCCTCGTGCAAACAGCGCTTTCCACAAAATCACGGCGATCAATGAATCCACCACGTGATGCAGCAAAGTGCCGGCTCCCACCAAAAGCCAAGAACCGGCATTTTTCATAGAAAAGCCCAAAAACAACACCAAAAGGGCCTCCAATCCCGCATGAAGCGGTGCTATCGCCGCAAGAGTCACTGGGAAGGAAAAGGATTTTCTAAGCATCAAGGCTCCCGCCACGCCCATAGGGATATGCATAGCTGCCCTGGCCCCGATGACGGGCCCAAGCTTAAAGAAGAATCCCAGGGCAGAACCAAAACCTACTACCCCCGCCGTAAGGGGGCCGAACAGCATAGCCAAAAAAGAAGGCACGTGGGAGGCCAAGGTAGCCGAAAAAGGGGGGATGACAACCCCCAGGACCCCGCCCAGAAACAAAGGAATGATTATGGACAGGGCAAGAAGAAGCGAACCCGCAACTAATTTCGCGATTTCCCGGTGTCTCACTGTACCACGCCCCTTCAGGAGACAGACTTTATAAAAGAAATGCTATCAGCTGTCTTGTCAGCTGTAAAGTCAAAAAACAGTAAGCCCGGCATCTCACGGGAGTTGCCGGGCTTTTCCACCTTCGTGTTTCTAAGGAAACCGAAAAACCGTACTATTGGCGTTTTTGATCAGACTAGTACGCGAACCAGTGATTTCCTATGACAACTGCGGTAGGTTTGGCCCACAGCCATGAATTGGTCACTTGGCGGTAGTTCCAGTAAAACAACGCTCCCCAAGTGGGATCGTATCCTGCCAAGGCTTCCCTGGCAGCCTGGATGCTGTCGTAAGACGGGGCGGAATTGAACATCCAATTCCCCACGCAGGAGAACTGCCAAGGCTCGTAAACCACACCGGGAATCGTGTCCGGGAACAACGGGCTATCCACTCGGTTCAAAACGACCGCGGCCACGGCCACTTTGCCCAGATAAGGCTCGCCGGCTGCTTCTGCGTAGACTACTCGAGCGAGAAGCATTAGCTCTTCATGGGCGTAACCTTTGTTCCACGGGCTGTACGCTTTCGCTTCCCCAGGCATCACCAGGAGGGCAGCGGGCGCAACAAGAACAATTGTCAACGTTGCCAACAGCGTCTTTTTCAAAGCGCAATTCAACGTAAAATCCCCCTTTCTCGCCTCCGGAGTTAGCTATGGGTTCGGTGAAAGGGAACAGCCCTACTGCTTGTTCTCGCAGATTCACCCAAAAACCGGTTCCTCCGTACCCGCTTGGGCGGGATTCGGCATGTTGGGCAAGAGTATAACACCGCAGGCAGACATGTTCACTAGTAAATTGGTGGAAAAACCGAAACATAGAGGAGTTGCTTAATCCCGAATCGCTTTTTACTCAATCAGCAAAAAGCCCTTCTTCTCCAGGATTCTTTCAAGAGAATCGATGCAGGCTCTGGTTTTTCCCCTGACCGTGTGCAGGTGAACGCCGTCAGTAAGGGAAGATAAAAGCCCGGCGCCGGTGTTGTCCATTCTTCTAAGGAACTGGTCCACATCCGATCTAGTGCGAAGGGATAATTGTCCTGTCAGTTGTCCGTAAACCGGGTGATCTACTACCACATCTATAACCTCAATGCCCAGGTCCACCGCGGCGTACAATTCTTCCGCTGTTTCGTCTCTGTGGTGTCTTACAGCAATAAGTTTTGTAACGCCCGTCACTTTGGCTTCCGCTAAAAGCGCGTAACCCCGAGGAGTGGCCAGAATATTGACTCCTGACGCCCGAAGCACGGCAACGTCCTGAACTACGACTTGGCGAGTGACGCCCAATCTTGTGGCCAGATGCGCTCCGGTAAGGGGTGTTTCGGCGGCATGAAGCAGCCGCACTATGGTTTCCCGCCTTTCGCTTGCGTCCATTCCTGTCACACCTCCGATAAGGACCCAAAAGCGCCAACTACACTGCTGCTCCGGTATTCTGTGAAAGAATGCCAGGTTCCTTCCCTGAAAACCGCTTTCCAAAAAACCCCGGTATCAGCGCTGCTGCCACCGACTATGCTTTAGGGGTTCCCAGATTGCTTTTCTGCAAAAATTTCGTGAAGCCGCAAGCCCGAAGGGTTTGGTAATTGAGGCGTGGAAATCTATCCTATCCCACGGAAAGGCACCCTGGGGAACACAGGGCAAAAGGAGTGTGATACCGGTGAAAGTGTTTATTTCCTGCGATATCGAAGGTATTTCTGGAGTTGTGGCGGGAATTCAGACATCTCCTGAAGGAAAGGATTACGGGCGAGCCAGGCGCCTTATGACCGGTGAATTGAACGCCGCAATTTCAGGTGCTTTTGAGGGCGGGGCCACCGAAGTGCTGGTGAACGACTCTCATGGTCCCATGACGAACATTCTGATAGAAGATCTCCACCCGGGAGCCACTCTCATCACGGGTTCCCCGAAACCCTTGTCCATGATGCAAGGGATTGACTCCGGGTTCCGGGCTGCAATGTTTGTGGGGTACCATGCCCGCATGGGTGCCCGCGGGGTACTGAGTCATACCATTTCCGGGGGCAGCGTGGCCAACATCTGGATGAATGATGCCCTTGTGGGGGAGACGGGAATAAATGCAGGAATTGCGGGCCATTTTGGGGTTCCAGTGATCTTGGTGACAGGGGATGATCGTGTGGCGGCGGAGGCAAAGGAGTGCCTTCCTCATGTGACCACGGCGGTGGTGAAGTGGGCTATAACCCGCCAGGCGGCCAAGTGTTTGACTCCCGGCGCCTCAAAAGCGCTCATACAGGAGAAAGCCCGGAAGGCGCTTTCCGATCTCTCAACCGCTCAAGTCTTCAGGCCAGGATTGCCGGCGACTTTCAAGATCCAGTTTAAAGACTCGGGCCAGGCTGAAAACGCCTCAAGGTTACCCTATGCCTCGATTCTGGATCCGACTACTTTGTCTTTTACGGCCGACGACTATTTGACCGCTTTCAAGGGATTGCGGGCCATGATCGCTTTGTCCAGAGCCTAAGTCCGGGCATGCACGGTTCTTGTTCAGCCGGGATTTGAGGTTTGGCGCACCCCGCCCGAGCCTAGACCAGGCGGCTCGTCCTTAGGAGTCGGCTCAAATTCATGAAAGCAACATTATCCACAATGTCAGGCTCAAAACGCTTGCGAGAGTGGTGACCAAAGTAACCCTGGAAACGCCGGCGGGGTCCGCATCAAATTCATTGGCCAGTATAATGGTGTTGACAGCCGCCGGCATGCCGGCTTCAATGATGAGTACTTTCAAAGGCAGACCGCGGAGACCAAAACCGAAACCAAATAGCCCGACCAGACCCGGGGAGGCTACCAGCCTGAAAACTGCCAAAATGCATGTGATTGGAACCGAAAGGCTGCCTTTCGCGCGGGCCAACTGCAGGCCCAAGACCAATAAATAAACCGGTACAGTTGCTCCCGACAAGAGCCCGACAGGGCGCGCGATTATGGCCGGCAAAGGGATGTGAAGCACCCTAATGGATATTCCCAAGGCCATGGCGTATAAAGCAGGCATGCGGAACACCTGCCGCAATGCCTTTTTCGAATCCATGCTGCCTGAAGCCGCCAAGTAAACGCCCAAAGTGCTCACCAAGATGGTTTGCATAACCATGACGATTACGCCCAAATCCATCCCCTCTTGACCAAAAGCGAACAAGAGGACAGGAAGGCCATAGTTTCCCGCATTGGTGAAAAGGGCCGGCAGGCTCATGGATCTAGATGTCCGGTCATCCCACTTCAGGAACTTGGACAAAACGCCAAAAGCGGCCCACAAGATGAAAGGCATGAGGAAAGCACAAACCGCAAGCCGCCAGGCATCTCCAAGAGAAATAGTGGAAGTGGCCAGTGAGTCAAACGCCAGGGCGGGCGTAAGCAAAAACAAGCATACTCTCGATAGCGTGTTGACATCAAGGTCCAGTTTTCGGCCCGCGGCATACCCTGCCAAAGCGATCAGAAATGCGGGCAAAACAGCATCTAAAGGCAATCCGCCACCTCATTTGCGCGAAAGAGACACGCGTAGAAATTCAACGTCCATTATACAACTTCGCGACTCCCAGATGGCAGGATCTTTTGCTGACGAAAAAGAATGAGCATAGAGCGCGTTCTTTCCGATGCGTCCTTTCGCGCCGGGCATGCCCCGGATGCGGTACGAAAGGGAATTCTTGTGGAAAGGGGTTGTTACAGGCAGTGCTTGCAATAGTCAACGGCAAAGTCTATACGGTGACGCAAGGCGTTTTTGAACAGGGAACGGTGCTCATTGACGGAGGCAAGGTCGTCTCTTGCGGCCCGGATGTTGAGGTACCTCCCGGGGCGGAAGTGATTGACGCTGAAGGCAAGGTTGTCACCCCCGGCCTCATCGACTCACACAGCCACTTGGCCGTTTTCGGCGAACCTTCGGTTTGGGCAACGGCCGACGGTAACGAGACGTCGGATCCAAACACTGCCCAAGTGCGGGGCATCGATTCCTTGAATCCCCAAGATCCGGCCATTCCCGATGTTGTGGCGGGAGGCGTCACATGCGTCTACACGGGCCCCGGCAGCGCTAATATCATAGGTGGGACAGGTTTCGCCATGAAGCTCAGGGGTCGTACCGCCGAAGAGATGCTCATAGCAGGCACAGAGGCTATGAAAATGGCCCTGGGCGAGAACCCAAAACGAGTTTACGGTGATATGCAGAAAAAGTACCCCAAAACCAGAATGGCCAACGCCGCGGTGTTAAGAGAATCCCTGCTCAAGGCCAAGAATTACCTGGAGAAAATCAAAAAAGGGAATTCGGTGGAAAGAGATCTGAAACTGGAAGCTTTAGGCAAAGTGGTAGCAGGTGAGATGAAGGCCAGGATCCACGCTCACAGGGCTGACGATATCATGACAGCCATAAGGGTTCTTGAAGAGTTCGGGGTGGATTACATAGTCGAGCATTGCACAGAAGGCTTTATGATCGCCGACATTTTGGGCGCCAAGAGAATTAGGGCCACCGTAGGTCCCCTGCTCATGGGCCGGGGGAAAATGGAGATTATCAACACCACGCTTAAAAACCCGGGAATCCTCGCCAAAGCCGGTGTAAAAGTGGCGATTCAGTGCGACACATCGTCGGGCACCAAGTGGTTGGCCTTGCATGCAGGGCTTGCTGTGAGAGAAGGCATGTGCTCCCGGGAGGCCTTAAGGGCCATTACCATCAACGCCGCCGAGATTCTGGGAATTGCCGACAAAGTTGGCAGCCTTGAACCCGGCAAAGATGCCGATGTGGTTATCTGGAGCGGTCACCCGTTTCACACCACGACCGTCGCGGAAAAGGTGTTCATCGACGGCAAACTCGTGCACGAAAGAAAAGAACAGCCGGGTAGGTTCGATTAGGGGGCCATTGGTCAATTGGTTAAAGTTGTCGCAAGTGCCAACGGTATTGTAGGAATCGAAGCTGCAATAGATGTGTTGAAACAAGGCGGGTCTGCTGTTGACGCTGTGGAAGCGGGTATCCGCTGTGTGGAATCCAATCTCGAAGATACCACGGTAGGGTACGGGGGGCTGCCCAACTTGTTGGGCACTGTGGAATTGGACGCCAGCATAATGGATGGCAGGACGCTGGCGGCCGGTGCGGTCGGGGCTGTGAAGGATTACGAGCACCCCATATCCATTGCCCGAAAAGTCATGGAGGAACTGCCCCATGTAATGTTGGTCGGTTCAGGGGCCGAAATGTTTGCTGGTGAGATGGGATTTTCCAAAAAGGATCTCCTCACTTCCAAGGCCAAGGAAATATGGGAAAAAGGTCTGAAAGAGAAAATTGATGGCTATTACTCTCAAAATGAGGAGTATCTAGGTGTCCTTCGCAAGTTCTCTCACTTGGCGGCGGACCCTGAAAAGCATCTGGGAACCACCAATTTCATAGCGCTTGATGGCCAAGGCCACTTGGCTACCGGGGTATCGACAAGCGGCTGGGCTTGGAAATATCCCGGGAGGCTGGGGGATTCCCCGGTCATTGGTGCCGGGAACTATGCCGACAGCCGTTACGGTGCGGCCGCTTGCACGGGGCGGGGAGAAATGGCAATGAGGTTGTGCACAGCCCGGTCGGTAGTCTTGTACATGCAGATGGGCATGCCTTTGAAGGAGGCTGCTTCCAAGGCCATGAAGGAACTGCTGGCGCTAGAAGACAGATACTGGGGGCGGGTCTCGTCTGTCGTAATGGATGCTCAAGGCAATGCGGAGGCTTTCACTGTGGGTGGTTCTTCCAAATATGTGGTAATGACTGGTGAAATGGGAGAACCTATCCTGCTTGACAGGATCGAGGTCCGGTAGGCTTCAGGCTACGATGGCGGAGCCAAGTGGCCGGCAGATGGGAGGGGGCCTCGGCTTTCTCCCGTTTGTTTTGTCGGTGGGAATTATTTGCCGGGAGGTTTGTTTGCCGTGTCGCTAAAAAAAGGAACTGTTCTGTTCGATCTTGATGGAACGCTTTTGCCTGTCGACATAGATTTCTTTCTGAAAAGGTACCTGGAAGAAGTGGCCATTTACTTCAGGAACAAAGTAGACCCCCAAAGAATGGTTGAAGCCATTATGATTGCTACCCAAAAGATGGTGGAAGATCTGGACCCTTCCACATCAAATTTGGATGTTTTCGCGGCGGCATTCGAACCCCTTGTCCAACGGTCCTGGCAGCTCATGTGGCCCGAGTTCATGGCGTTTTACAAGGAACGATTTCCTGAACTGGGGCGGCTTGTTCCCAGGAACGAAGAAGCGGTTTCTGTGGTTGGGCAATGTCTTGAGGCCGGGTGGGATCTAGTCCTTGCCACTAACCCTATGTTTCCCGAATGCGCCATTCTTGAGCGCATGAAATGGTGCGGGATCCACGAATTTCCCTGGAGGCTTATCACTTCTCTTGAAAACATGCATTTTTGCAAGCCGAAACTGGAGTACTACAAAGAAATCGTCCAGATGGCAGATCTTGATCCAAAGGCTTGCGTGATGGTAGGCAACGACCCTCACGAGGACATGATCGCCGGAAAGCTGGGGATGCGAACGTTTTTAGTTCAGGACTTTGTCGTGGACAGGCAAGAGGGCGAAGTACCGCACGGTCGCGGCAGTCTTTTGGATGTTCCCGCATTTGTTGGAAGTTTGTAGCGGTTATTGCCGGGAAATATCTAAAAATAAGTTGCGGAAAATCCGACATGGAACCCGAAGATCTTCCGCAACTTGGGTATCCCGGAGTATTTAGGGAAACGCCACCGTTATTCTGACTGTTCCCGCTCGTTCAGATTCCGCCGATACTTCCGCCAGTTTGGGGCCTTTCCAAGAGGCATCCGCTTTCAACACGAACCGTATCTTCTTTTCAAGGCCGAAAGCGTCGGAACCCCAGCCGGGCAGGTGTTCAAATTCCTCGTATGTTTTGCCTGCCAGCAGCGAGACTCCCGTTTCAACCGCGCACCGTATTTTGATGGGGGCCACCGCTTTTACCGACTCTGCTTGTTTCGTGGAGGCCGTTGACAGGTAACCCAGGTTTTTTAGAGAACAGGAGTATTCGTATTCTCCTTGGCCGATCTCCACGCATCTTGAGTCCAAAGCCGCCAAACAGGGGAGCGTTCCTGCCAACATCAACGTGAATACCGCATTTTTGTGGCACTCTTGGGCCAGCAGCTTAGGAGGAGGGTTCTGTCGCAGGAACTTGGGATCGAGCCCCCCCAGTTCTACGCGCCCCAACTGGGGGTGGTCGAAAGGCTTCCAAGGGTGCCACCCTTCTCCCGCAAGCTCCTTGTCCACAAAGTTGAGTATTTTCAGGTCGTCTTCTTCCTGTTGGTCTTCTGACAGGTTAATCCTGCTTTTGAGATCCCTCTTGGGAATTCCCGACCTGCCGTTTAGGTCCCAAAGCTCAACGGCGAAAGTGGCGATGCCCCGGATATCGTAAACGAAATCGATAAAACTGCCTGTGGAAGGCCGTTTTTGATCCCTTGTGAAACTCTCGAAAATGGAAATGCAGGGATAACCGGTGATCTCGTGGCCCCGTCTGCCAATGGTTTGAAGAATGCGCAGGTCAGCCTGATTCATGTCCCTGTCGGGTCCTGCCGTCCTGGGGCGAAGGATGTCGCCTCCCGATGTGTGATGAGATAAGGCCACCGCGATGTTGGGGTGAGTCTTGAAAAAATCACCTACCGCCCTGGTCTCGGGTTCCGAAAAAGGAAACGGGCCCGGGCCTGTTTGTTGGCTTGCCGGGTGCCAGTTGCCCGGGTAATTCCTGTTTAGATCAAGCCCCCATTTGGGTCTGGCTTGCCTGATTTCCACCCCGTCCCATTCCCGGAACAGCCCTTCTGTGACCATTCTGTAATAGACGCCTCCGGTTTCCCCGGGTTTGCGCTTTTTCATTACTCTGGAATCTTTTTTGGATACTGTCCATTGCCCTG
>CAZYEC010000049.1:0-12299 GCA_964646385.1 uncultured Eubacteriales bacterium
AGAAGAATCGTTCCCTTTCTCTTAGTTACTCCGGTATAAGAGGTATGCATTTGGTGAAAAGGAACTGCAACCGACCCACCAAGTATGAAAGGCGGGCCATGACGACAAACCCAAATGACGACCCAAAAGCCACCATCATCGTGGCGCGCCCCATCAGGCTCAACCCGGACAGCGGACCCCGGCTACCGGAATGGGATCCGGTCTCCCCGGTAACTTGTGGCCCATGCTTTTTCGTGCGTTCCAGAGGAATAAACAGAAAAAAAGCGAGAGTCGAAACGGTACCAAGCACCATGACAATGTTGTCAAGATTTGTCATAGGCAAAATAGTGGCTCTAACCTGTTTCACAAAAGATGCTTCCACCGAACCGCTTATGGTTACACCTGCTGCCACGCCCATCATGAAGGCCAAAGGTGTTCTGCTTAAATGCGAGAATCTCTTGTTGAACTTGGTGTATAGAAGAAAGCCCAGAATTAAAGGTACTGCCGCAGACCATTGCCCTTGGGTAACGAGCGCTACCGTTCGTTCTTTTACATTTTGCCACCCTGTAACCATAGCGTGAGCAGCGGCAAAACCGATGTAAAGGTGCTCGGTGTACCGGTATAACTTATTGTCCTTAAATAGGTAGGAATAAACAATCACCAGAAACAGACCCGAAACCAACGCACCCGCCGTTTCCGCCACCTCACACACCTTCCTTTCTGCCCGAAACCCTTGCCTGCATTATGAAACCTGCATTCCCTAACACCATGAGGGCTATGATGAGAAGATGCCCTATGGCCTGGGCATCCATTGCCCCCGCAGCCTTTCCGGGCATCTCGCTTAACAGCTCGTACTCCGCAGCCCCCGAAAGCCCGGTGATCATGGCTTTCATCTGCCCCGAAGCCAAGTAGGGGCCGACAACCGGTAGCACAGTACCCGCCCCGCCCACTATTATCGGTGTGTGAAACTTAGACTCAACGTGCTTGATCAAGAACAAGGCATCGTCCCCAGTGCTGCTCGTAGTGATGAGAGCCACATCTTGCATTCCCGAAAAGTCTTGAAAAATCGGCAACGATTTGAGGGGCACCCCGTCTTTGTCGGCGGTGTAGAGGCTATGGAAATCTTTGAGCGCTGCGATCGCCGGCTCGCCGCCGGCCTTAAAAGGAAGTATTGCATAGTCAGTGCCGTACAAGTAATCAAATTGCGGGGCAAGCTGCCGCCTAACGGCTTCCGCGTACATATCGCCGCCAACAGCGGTCGGAAAGTACACGACTCTTAGCCCCTTAGACATGAAATGCTTGGTCAAAGCTACCATCTGGGGCCACACTTCAGCATCAACCGACGGACCAAAACCCACGGAATGAAAAACCAAAGAACCGGCAGGAAGACCGTCTATTTCCTGGTAAGCCTTGCGGGTATTCGGTGCAATCTTTACAGGAAGCCCCAAAGGCCTGACAAGGGGCACAACAAGCGCAACAAAGACTATGACATAAATGACTCTTGGATCGAGCCTTTGAATTTTTTCAGCCCACGTAGTTTTGGCGGATATTCTCATCACAATCCATCCCCTGTGTACGAACGTTCGAAACCCAAAAGCACCCGCAGGCTCAGTGCAATAGCACCCAAAGCCCCGCCCATCCCAATTCCACGCATGCCTGCAGTATTGGGTACTGCCATAATCCATTGAGACCATGAAGGCAAGCGATGGAAAATTAGGCTTCCCACTCCGATTTGGCCAAGCATCACTACCACGGCCGACGCCATCAAGACGGCAGATTGCCAGTTTCTAACCTTGAATGCCCTGTATGAGGCCGTAATTATCATGAACGCAAGAAGCGATGCTATCCCACTGTAGATCGGTTGGTAGACATTGTCCCAAAACCACTTATACACAAGCGAGTCCGGCCCCATGGTTATGCCCAAAACAGTGAATACCGTCAGTGATAACAGCAGAAGGGCACTTGAATCGCGATTTTTGTCTTTGCTGATTACTGCCCGCCCATGAATCTGGAAAAGGTTTGCGGCTCCCAAACCCAGAGCAAAAGCGGCTACTGTAACTCTCCAGTTGGTGACCTGTGTACCCAGTGCACTGATCAAAGGTTGGTTACAAAAGTACGCGAGGATTACCAGAACTCCGGACACAAATCCTACCGCCAAAGGGACTGTTCTTTTCATGGACCTTACCCCCTGTGCCTATCTACCCGCGAGAACCGAGATCGTACGCCAGATGCTAAGGGTGACAATTACAACTATCCCCCCATATTTTCCGACCTCCTGAGCCACGAGGCTACCGATTTTGGCGGAATTGCGCGATAGGTAAGTGCCTGCGGCGTAAATCTCTTCACCAATCAATGCGTAATCGCAAGATGCCACAAGGAACGGAAGTTGGTGGGTATTGGCTGTACCTGCCACCTGAATGGCGCCTGTTCTCTGCCCAGCCTCCGCAAGTGTCAGACTCTCGAGGTAAAAGGAACCGAAAAGAAAATTGGCTCCTATTTTGTCTCTTTTATAGACTCCCAAAACACCTGCGGTGAAACCCGTGGAAAGAAACCTCATAGACACTTTGGCCAAAGAGCGCTGCTTGCCTTGGAGTCTGTAAGCCTGACGTACAACTTCCTGAGAGACGGCATGGGCCTCCGGTAACGCGTTTATCACGATCAAACTAGTATCGTATTTTGCAGTCTCAGATGCCACATAACTTAGAATATCGAATGCCGCAAAAGCCTGGGCGTCGAAGGGTCCGCCGGGGATGATGAACAAAGACGTACGCCCCATCTCGGTTGCCCTCCCCACGGCCTCGCGTATGACGTCGAGGCCTTTTAGGCGGCGGATAGGGATGTCTTGCCCGCGCTCTGTTTTTCCCATGGCCACCAGACTCACGGCAACGAATACAAGCAGAAAAAGCATTGAAATCAGTCTGTCCAATTGACTCTTCCTCCTTTTTAATCCGACAACCCGGACTTTGAACTTGGGACGGTTCTCCCGGCGCACAATAAAAACCCGTCCCTCAAGGGACGGGATTGAATGCCCGTGGTACCACCCTAATTGGTTGTAACCCACTCGATGAAGCACACTTCCTCAGTAAAGGCTCGATGCTCCCTTCCCGCTAACGGTGGAAGATCCGCCTGAGTCTACTTCCGCCCTTTGCCCGGAATACATATCTCCAAGGTCGGCGGGTTCAACCGGTGACTCCGAGGTGTATTTCGCCTGTGTTTCCGTCCCGGTTTCACCCTCCCCGGGCTCTCTGTACGGTACCCACAGGGTACTTCTCCTCATCATGGCCCATATTCAAATGTTAACACTGTATATCACGAGAGCCTTAAGCGCGTCAACAAGTTTTGAGTGGAAATTTAGATGAGATCAACCTCACTCCGTCCCCAACCGCCGAAACATGAAACTCGGGACAAAGCCCTGTCTCGCTCTCATATGCACTCCCCACGTAATCCTCAAAGCGGTGAAGGAAAGCACTTTCAACCAACGCAATGACACAACCCCCGAACCCTGCCCCCGTCATCCTTGCCCCGAGGCATACGCCCGAGGACAACGCAAGTTTTACCGCAGTGTCAAGTTCAAACCCGGTAACCTCGAAGTCCTCTTTCAGAGACAAATGTGATTCCAGCAACAACCGGCCGAATTCTTTCAGGCGCCCCCCAAAGAGGTGACCGGCAGCCTCCAACGTACGACGGTTTTCTGAAATAACGTGCCTGGCCCTTCTGCGCAAAACAGGATCACAAACCCATCTGCACACATCCTGAAAGGTGGCCGTGCACAAATTCGGTATTTCGCGATGTTTGCGAATTTGTTCCAAAACTTGCTCGCATTGAGCCCGCCTTTCGTTGAATTCGGAACCTCCGAGATCGCGCCTTTTGCCCGTATCCATGACCACCAGGCTATGGGCGCCCAAGTCCATCGGGACATAATGACAATTCAGCGTCTGGCAGTCCAGCAACATAGCGTTGTGGGCTTTACCGTTTGCCACCGCAAATTGATCCATGATTCCGCATCTTACTCCCACGAACTCGTTTTCAACCTTGCGGCACAACTGGGCCAGCCATACCCTATCCACACTGTCTCCCACCTGGGGGTACAACAACCCATACGCCGTAAGCACTTCGATTGCAGCAGATGATGACAGGCCGGCCCCTATAGGAAGATCACCGGAATAAAGAATGTCGCACCCCTGCAGGCAGTAACCTTCCGCCTGCAGGTACGCAACGATTCCCTTGGGATAGTTAGCCCATCCGTGGCTGACATCGAAGGTGATCGTCTTTCCAAGGCAAACAGCAACTTCGCCCGAGACATTTGAAGAACGGAATGTGATTACCCTATCTTTTCGTCCGCGCACACGGGCATGGATTCCCAAAGACAAAGCCGCGGGCAAAACTGAGCCCCCATTGTAATCCACGTGCTCGCCAATGAGATTCACGCGCCCCGGCGCAAAGAACTGTGACGTCACTTTGTCTCCCCCACAAGAAACTGATCGTAGGCTTTTCGAAGATTGGCGGCGCAGTCTTCCACCGACAAAGGATTGCACGGGGCCCAGGCGCCCATCTCTGATGATGCGCAATACTTGATCTTGTTGGCATCTCTCAGCGGCGGGTAAAACTCTATGTGGAAATGATAATATTCGGCGGCATCGGCGTATTCGGCACAGTTCACAGGGCCCTGGTGTATACACATCATGTAAGGAAAAGGTCTTTGGTACAAAAGATCGAAGGCTCCTGTAAGGTTTCGCAACATGACAGCCAAATCCGCTTGTTCGGGCGGCAAAAGGTCGCTCAGGTAGGTAAGGTGCCTTTTGGGAACCACAAACGCTCCGTAAGGGTAGTCGGTGAAGAAGGGCAAGTATGCCACAAATCCGTGGTTTTCCGCAATGAGCCGTTTTTGAAACCTGGCTTCTTCCCGGTTCATGCCGCAGATAAGACACTCACCTGTGTCGCAACGATATTGACGAGACCGCTCCAATTCCACCTGCACTTTGAGAGGTACGAACGGGTAAGCATAGATTTGGCCGTGGGGGTGGTGAATGGTAACCCCCACTTCTTCACCCTTGTTTTCAAAAGGAAACACGTATTTTATTCCCTTAAGGGCACCTAAAGCCTTTGAGCGTTCCACCCAAAGGTCAACCAGTTCCCTTACCTGCCCCAAAGGTATGGTGGAAAGAGAGGCCTCGTGCTTTGACGAGTAGAGAATGACTTCGCATTTTCCGTAAGCCGGCTTGACTTTGTACAAATCTGACCCCACCGGCGACGGCTGCTCGGGATTCGTGGACAGCGTTGGAAAGTCGTTGTCGTACGCCAGCACACTGTATGCTGCTGGCACTTTACCAGAACCGGGGCAAAAAGGGCATCCCGTTGACGCCACCACCGGCCTCTTCTGTCTGCCGGGCGCCACCATGGTCCAGGTGCCCAGCAAAGGATTCCACCTCAGTTCAGCCAAATCTCTCCCAACCTTAGGACAAATAGGACAAACCGGCACACATGCCTTTGCTCACATGTTCGCTATGTTGAAAGGCAATTCCTTCGCGTAGGATTGGCTTGGTTTCTCTAGTAATATAGGTGGAAAGAGACGGGAAACCAAAACCATAAAGGGGGAAAATCGGTTGGGAGTCAGAGCCAAACGGGCCGTTGAATACATTGACGGGAAAAGAAACCTCATTACGGGGGTTTCGGACGATATTTGGACCTTTGCCGAGGTGGGGCTGCATGAAGAAAGATCGGCGGAATGTCTTGCCCAGGCTTTGGAGGCGGAAGGGTTCCTTGTAGACCGGGGTGTGGCAGGAATGCCTTCTGCCCTTGTAGCAACCTGGGGCAGCGGAAATCCGGTCATAGGGTTCCTGGGTGAATACGACGCTTTACCCGGTGTCTCTCAGAAAAAGACGGCAGTCCGGGAAGAATTGGTGCCTGGAGGTGCCGGCCACGGCTGTGGACACAACTTGTTGGGGGCAGGTGCCTTTGGAGCCGTTATAGGGTTGAAGCACGAAATGGCTGAAGAAGGTATTCAAGGCACCCTGAAATATTTCGGATGCCCCGCCGAGGAGAACTTCAGCGGCAAAGCCTTCATGGCCCGAGACGGGCTGTTTGACGATTGTGACGTATGCCTCACGTGGCATCCGGGCCAACTTAATCAAGTAAGCACGGGCTCTTCTCTGGCAGTAAGCTCCATGAACGTCACTTTCCACGGCGTTACTGCCCACGCTTCCGGTGATCCTTACAACGGCAGGAGCGCCCTTGATGCCATCATGCTTACAGGTATGGGTGTTGAATTCCTGAGGGAACATATGTCCTCCAAAGCAAGAATTCATTATGTTGTAACGGAAGGGGGAAGCCAGCCCAATGTGGTGCCGGCTTTGGCTTCAGCCTGGTTTTATGTAAGAGCGCCTCAAAGGGACGAATGCGACAGTCTTTATGAACGGGTCCTTAATTGTGCTTACGGGGCTGCCCAAATGACCGAAACCCGGTGCGAAATTGAGCTGCTTGACGCAATTTACAACTTGCTCCCCAACAGAGCACTTGAGAGCGTTTTGGATGACGCGTTAAAACGCGTCGGCCCTCCTGCATTTGGCCCCGAAGACCACGAGTTTGCCGCAGAGATCGCTCAGACTATTGCCCCCGAACAAAAGGAGGCTTTTTTTAGGAAAGAGCCCCTCCCCGAAGGAGTTGAGACTGCGCTTAAGTCGAAAATTCTGTGCGATCAAATAGTGCCTAGGCCCGTAGCAGTCCCTGAACCCGGCGGTTCAACGGATGTTGCCGATGTCAGCTGGTGTTGTCCAACGGCACAATTCAAAACAGCCTGCATAGCCCTGGGAACCCCGGGACATTCCTGGCAATTCGCTGCCCAGGCGGGGACGGGGATCGGGCATGCGGGAACGATTATGGCAGCTAAAGTGCTTGCGGAAGCGGGGCTGGAAATCATCACCAATCCCAGTATAATCGAGGAAGCCAAAAAGGAATTCAATGAAAAAACCGGCGGCAAGCCTTACAAATGCGCCATGCCGCCTGATCACAAGCCGGCTTTTCACCAGCTGGCGGAGAAGTAAGGTTGCTGATTCATGCGAGAGGGACCCGGCATTCTCCCGGGTCCCTCTTCCTTTTTGCCCTAGCCCCAGTCGGTGAAATAAGGGATCGGGGCAGGCACTTCAACTTTACCGTCTTTTACGACCATTCTCACTTTGCGCAAGTTTTTGATGTCTCGCAGAGGATCGCCTTGAACGGCCACAAAATCAGCGATTTTGCCTTTTTCAACAGTCCCGAGGTCCTGCAACACACCCAAGGCTTCCGCCGCAACCTTGGTGGCGGCGCAAATGGTGTTCATTTCCCCGTAACCGAATTGCACAAACATCTCTATTTCTTCGTTGTACGGGGCAAATTCGACGTCGGGAATCACCAGATCGGTGCCAACCGCCATTTTGATGCCGATCGCGGCCGCTTTGCGGAATTGGCTTTCTAAAATCTCATCGGTGCGAATCCACCAATCCGCGTATTTGGCCAAAAAACCGCGCCTGAAGTCACCCGACCCTTCAGGGTCTTCTTTTGCCCGCCTGGCTGCCCCTGCAGTTGTATGGTAAGCGATCATGGTAGGAATCAGGTAGGTTCCCCGTTCAACCATCATGGCGCGAACCTCGTCAGTGAGATGCGTCCCGTGTTCGACGGTGTCCACTCCGGCCAGGACCGCCATTTTTGCCGCGGGCATGATCGCGGCATGACATGCGACGCGGTACCCTCTCCTGTGGGCTTCATCTACACCGGCATCAAGTTCTTCCTGGGTGTATTCGGGCGTCTCCGACCTGTGGCTTGTAAGGATCTTGATGAGATCGGCACCGGCCTTGATTTGCTCCCGTACCGCTTTCCTGACCTCATCTGTCCCATCGGCTTCCCTGCACATTTTGTACCCGTCGGACCCGTGACCCCCGGTCATGCAAATGCCTTTACCTGCCGAAAAGATTCTGGAACCCGGCACATAACCCAGCTCAACGGCTCTTCGCATCTTAAGGGCCACACCGCTTGCCACGTCGCGCACGGTGGTGACTCCTTTTTCAAGGGTGGAACGGATGTTTCTTGCCGCCAGACAAGCCGCCATGGCATCCCCAAACTCGTCTTCGTACTCTGCACGGTTTGCGTGACTGTACCAGTAATCCACGTGCACGTGCATGTCTATGAGGCCCGGGATGACTGTATAGTCCGACAGATCCGTCACCTTAACCCCGTCCGGGATTCCTTGCCCCGGCATTATTATCTCCTTGATTCGCCCCGACTCCACCCATACAGACGCTTTCTTTACCGGCACGCCGCCATTTCCATCTATCAGGGTCCCACAAAGATAGATTTTTCCCACAAAAACACCCCCTGAAATTTCAACCGGTCACCGCAGCCGGACCCTACTGTCACTTTCCACCTACTTCCCCACTGAATGCTCTTGAATTATCGCGTGACGCAGATCCCACAGTCTTTGCGACAAGTCAACCCAGTATTTGTGGGGATTTTCGAATCGCTTGACTTCATCCCAAAGCAGCTCAACTTGCTCTCGGCAGTACCTTCTTACTTCCTGCAAAGTAGGAAGCTCAATAACGGGTTTCCCGTTGGCCACGACCTTTTGAAGCAATTCTCTGGGCGTAAAATCGGTGAGAGTCTTTCGTTTCCAAGTGTGATCGGGGTCAAAGAGTTCGTAAGGCGGCCTGACATCATCGTCAGGGCCGTCAGTTGTGACCAAATCCGCAACTGCCTTGTTGGTTCTTCGGTCGAACAGCCTGAAGACTTTCTTGCCGCCCGGGAGAGTCATCTTCTCGGGGTTTTCGGATACCTTCATGCGAGGGCTCATCTTACCGTTCTCCTCAACGGCCGATAGCTTGTAGACCCCACCAAACACCGGGTCTGATTTTGCGGTAATAAGCTTTTCTCCGACCCCAAAAGAGTCGATGGGTGCTTTTTGCCGCATCAGATCTAGGATAATATTCTCATCTAAGGCGTTAGAAGCAACGATGTGGCAATCGTGAAACCCCGCCTCATCAAGAGCATTTCGCACTATTTTGGACAAGTACGCCAGATCGCCGCTATCCAATCTCACGCCTTTGGGCCTGTGCCCCTTTGGCACGACAACCGAGCGGAAGGCTTCGATGGCATTGGGCAGACCGGATTCGAGCACATGGTAAGTATCTATCAACAACGTGCAGCTGTCTGGATAAGCTTCAGCGTAAGCCTTGAAAGCGCTAAGCTCATCGGGAAATGACTGGACCCAGCTGTGCGCCATTGTCCCAAGCGCCGGAACTCCTGCGGCTGAGTCTGTCAAAGTGCAGGACGTCCCCACACAGCCGCCGATGTAGGCTGCCCTTGCGCCGTATATGGCCGCGTCGGGGCCGTGAGCGCGCCTTGTCCCAAACTCCATCACTGCCTTGTTTTGGGAGGCTCTAACGATCCTGTTTGCTTTGGTTGCTATGAGAGATTGATGGTTCATGAAATTAAGGATCATGCTTTCCACCATTTGCGCTTGGGCCAAAGGGCCCTCCACAACCAGAACCGGTTCCCGCGGAAAGATCGGGGTGCCTTCGGGAACGGCACGTATGTCGCATTGAAACGGAGTGACCGCCAACCACCTTAGGAAATCGTCATGGAACATCCCCTTGGATCGCAAATATTCCATGTCAAGCTCCGCAAAACGCAAATTGCATACTGCATCCACTACTTGTTGGAGGCCGGCCGCCAGAGCAAATCCCCCGCCGTCGGGAATATCCCGAAAAAAATACTCGAAGCATGCGCGCCTTTCGTGCATACCGTTCAAGAAATAGCCGTTGGCCATCGTAAGCTCGTAGAAGTCCATGAGCAAAGAAAGGTTCCTGTCATCCGTCCAAAACCCGCTCAAAATAACTACCCCCAACCCTCTGTCCGGTCCTCAGTTCCAGGAGACAAGCGCCTTTGCACGCTGTTATCCTTTTCGAAAAGGTTGAAATACACTTACTAGGCTTTCGACATAAGGCTTTCTGTTCCTTCTTTTTGGGAAAAAAGCAAATCATGTCGGCCGCGCAAAAACAGAAGGCTTACAGGAGTTGTGCATCAAAGGGTAG
The DNA here is from genome assembly GCA_964646385.1 of uncultured Eubacteriales bacterium. Lineage (GTDB taxonomy): Bacteria > Bacillota > Sulfobacillia > Fermentithermobacillales > Fermentithermobacillaceae > JAXGZG01. Next base: position 10,038 of record CAZYEC010000049.1, read on the forward strand.
AAAGCCTCCGACGTAACCATTTTTGGCTCCCGAACAGAGCGAGGAGGGTTGTCATGGATTTCCAAAAGAGACTTGAAAACCTGCGCGCCGCTATGGCAGATGAACGTATGGATAGCATCGTTTACGGGACCGGAGCAAGCTTTCAATATTTCACAGGCCTTTTGGTGCCCTGGCACCGCATGAAAGAACCGGCTGTTCCGACATGCTTTCTTTTGGTGTCGCCCCGCAAAGATCCTGTGGTGCTCTTGGACAAAAAATGGGCTCATTTGGCCAAATTATCGCCTGTGGACAGCATTGTGGTGGAATCTGCCGACCAGGTTCTTGCCGTTTTCCAAGATCGCCTGTCAGGGGACGCGGTCGGAACCAGCAGGGCTGCCCAAAACTACGTGACGGGCCTGGTGCACAAGGCCATGCCCAAGACCAGATGCCTGAACGCCGACGGGTTGGGCGATAAAATGCGCATGATAAAGGAACCGAAAGAGGTGGCCATACTTCGTCGGGCCGCAGCCATGGCCGGGGACACTTTGGCTAAGGTGGTCCCTTCGATCACACCGGGCGTTACCCAAATACAGCTTCAAAACATGGTGGCCCGCACGGGCAAGTCTTTGGGAGCGGAGGATGTGTCCTTCAGCCCGGCAGCGCTGTTCGTCAAATCGGGCACACAACCGTCGGAAGATCCATTCGTCTACCCGGCCGAAGCGGATCTGGTCCCGGGAACGTCCGTCGCTTTTGATTATGGTTTCCTGATTGATGGGTATTGCTCCGACTTCGGACGCTCTTTCTACTGCGGCCCGGCTCCTAAAGATTTCGTTAAGGCATACAACGCGCTGCAAACGGCGCAAACGGAGCTAGTGGCCGAACTCAAGCCCCACGACACTAACATGGGCGACATGTTCCGCATGCTAGAAAGCGTCATGGACAGGCTTGGTTACGGTGACAGACTGCGTGCCAGGCTCCCCGACGGCACTCTGGGACACCAAATAGGCGTGGACGTCCATGAGAATCCCTGGATTCGTCCCTCCACCGATATGATTTTGCGGCCGGGTATGGTAATGGCGATCGAACCTAAAGTGTGGTTGCCCGGCGAATACTACCTGCGAGTGGAGGACATTGTCCTCATTACCGAGGATGGGGCGCACTTCTTGACAGAATTTGACCGCGAACTCTTCGAGTTGGCAACATAGGACGGAGGCGATATAGTTTTCCAACAGGAAGCAAAACAGATCGTACCTTTGCGGAAGGCACGATCGCCAACAAAAGGGGAAATTGGACAATGGACGACATAGCAATTGTAACTGACAGCACCAGCGATCTGACGCCGCACATCACCAATGAGCTTGGCGTCACTGTCGTGCCTTTGTACGTTACTCATAAAGGCAGAGTATACAGGGACGGCATAGACATTACCCCCGATGCTTTCTACCCGATCCTGCAAGAGTCTGAAGATCTCCCCGCTACTTCACAACCCTCACCGGAAGAGTTTTCCGGGGTCTACAAACGACTGCTTAACACCCACAAAGCCATACTATCTTTTCATATCTCGGGAGGATTGAGCAGTACCGTCCTTGCCGCCAAGCGTGCCGCCGAAAACCTTGCAAGAGAAAGAATCCACGTTATCGATTCGAAGTTTCTGTCCTACGGCCTGGCCTTTCAGGTCCAAGAAGCCGTGCGTCTTGTCAAGAGCGGGCTGAATGTGAAGAATATCTTGTCTCGTGTCTCAGATCTTCGTCACGAGATCGAGCTTGTTTTCACTTTGGACACCATGGAGTACTTATACAAAGGCGGACGAATTGGCAAAGTGCAGAGCCTCATGGGCAGCATTTTGGGATTGAAACCTATTATCCGCGTAGACGACGGCGTGTATGTGGCGGCCGGCAAAAGTAGAGGCCTCAAACAGGCCATTCGCGGAATTTCCGAGTTTCTGGCAAACAGGTATGGAAGACAAAAAGTATCCATCGCTATAGGGCACGGCAAAGGACAGGAGTATGCGGACTTGTTGCTGGGTCTTGCGTCGAAAGTGCTGAATGTCACGGAACAGCCCGAGTTTTTTGAAGTAGGGCCCGTGATCGGTGTTCACACAGGTCCCGGAACAGTTGGAATCGCAGTCAGGCCAGTTCACTATTAGGCTGAGACCACTTACGTGAAATTGCCGAGCTAGCATCCTTCAAAAGAAGAAAACCTGCCGCAGCACAGCAGGTGTTTCGTCGTTGGCAGCCCCAAGGGGATTCGAACCCCTGTCTCCGCCGTGAGAGGGCGGTGTCC
>CAZYEC010000050.1:0-978 GCA_964646385.1 uncultured Eubacteriales bacterium
AAATATGGGCAAAGCGGACGAAAAACGCGCTCAAAAAACATACACCCGCATATTGACAGGCGACAAAAAAGAATTTTAGCGGCACGTCCGGTGCGAAGGTTTTAAGCAATTTCGAGATCATCCAAAGCGCCAATATACTCTGAAGCAGAAGAAAGTTTGTAAGGAGCGCACTTTTTTTCGCTTTGAAGAAGATGAGGGTGTTCACAAGGGCCAGCAAAAACAGAAGGGGGATGTGAAACAGCGCAATATAATACGACTCGAACAGGAAAACCTCGTCCATGCCGCTCTCTTCCCACACCAACATTTAGCCGCGGGTCACTGAATCGGTGACCTGCGGCACTCTTCATTCAGACATAAGCAAATATAATGAAATTAACTTATACTGTCAAATTCAACTTTGGATGGCAAACTGCCGTTTTGAGGTTAAAAGCGTAAGTTAGGGCTCTATTTCTACCCCAGACACGGGGGATTGACGAGGCGTTTTAATCTGAGTAAGGAGGGCCCAGTATGCTGACAAAAAACAGAAGTTTGGCATGTTTCGGTGTTCTCTGCCTGATCATCTGTCTTATGCTTTCGGCCTGCTCAGGCGGGGGTAAAGCAAACGAAAAAGAAACGTTGGGTTCAACCGGTACACCCGAAAAGGAAGGATCTGATTCCACGCTGCGAATAAATATCGGGGACGGCGACTCGGTGAGCGCGAAGCTGCCGGATACCTATCCTTCGGAGGTGTTCCCCCTTTACAAGGACAGTTTTATCGTAAGCGCCATTGAACTGGACGGCAGCTTTACCATTACGGCTTTCTCAAAGGACGATTATGCGGAGGTTGCTGCTTTTTACAAGGAGATTCTAAAGGAAGCGACGGTTACGGCAGAAACAGATTCGGATAAAAGCTTTACATCCTTCGGAACAATTGGCGGATGTACTTACAATTTTGATACCGGTGTAAGCGATGAAATGAAAGGATACGTTACATCTATA
>CAZYEC010000050.1:988-11245 GCA_964646385.1 uncultured Eubacteriales bacterium
CGGTTAAATTTACGGGGAAAGGAAATTAATGTTATGAAGAAACGTTTGATAACTGCCGCGCTGTTGTTTTCCACGTTACTCATGTTGCTGCCAAGACCCGCTTCGGCTTTAGGTCTGATTCCCATCCTCATTCCTATTACCCTGCCGGACACTACCTGGGATGGAACAGCCGACGTTTCTTGGAGCGGATTGGGTACTGCCGCAAACCCTTATCTCATCACCTCGGCCGAGGAGCTGGCCGGCCTTGCGGTGAAAGTCAACGCAGGGAACTTGTATCAGGGCAAGTATTTCAAGTTGACCGCCGATGTCCGGCTGGTAAAAGACCAGCTTCGCTTCTGGACGCCAATTGGAAACAAAAACAACATGTTCCGTGGGCATTTTGACGGAAACGGTCACGTTGTTTCCGGATTGCATTTCTCAGATAAGAACGCCGATTATGTCGGGTTGTTCGGCGCTGTCGGGTTGGGCGGCACAGTGAGCGATCTTGGTATACTTGAAGGAGTAATCTACGCCGACGAAAGAGTCGGCGCCATTGCGGGCTATAGTCTCGGCCTTATCCAGAACTGCTACAACACGGCTTCCATCCCCTCCTACGGTGATTACGTCGGTGGGATTGTAGGCTACAGCGGCGGTTCGGTCGTTGATTGTTACAATACAGGCGAGATAAAAACCAAGGGCTCAAGTCCGGACTATATAGGCGGCGTCGTCGGCTATGCTGAAAGCGGTTCGGTTGTCGGATGCCACAATGCCGGCGAGGTGCGAGGCAAACATAAGGTAGGCGGGGTTGTGGGAGCAACGGGAGGTTCCGCCCTCATATTCAATTGCTGGAACAATGGATATGTTTATTCCTCCAATACACGAACAGGCGGAATTGTTGGCCACAGCGGCTCCGGTAGTGTGGTTGCCAACTGCTACAACACAGGCGATATTAGCGCTGACGGCAAAGTGGGGGGAATTGCGGGGTACACCCATGGGGCCATAACAATAAACTGCTACAATACGGGCCACATCAACTCTCATGGCAAGGATGCGCCCAGAGCCATTGTGGGTTTCGCCGACGATGTGGCAGGCTATTTTGACGTTTTTGGTATTGGGAGCATCAAAGCTAGCTATGTTGTCAACTGCTACTACCTAGTAGGTTCTGCCGGCTATGCGGCTTCCCGTGATCACAACTGCTATTGTAGCGGTATGGGCAGATTTACCTCACCGGATTCCAACATTATCCGATATGACCCAGAAGGCGGGCCAGGAGGTTCGCTCGGCACCATCTACGACCTGCTGGTGGATCTTGGCAAAGCCTTTTCCGACGTCATCGACGCTGCTTTTGCGGCCGTTGGCGCAGAGGCACCCGAATCGCTCAAGAAACTGGTTGATCTGCATTACCACCAGCCCTTCCCGGGCGATGCCACCGTCTATTCCGGGACACTGCTTGAGGTGCTCTCAGCGGGAGTTGACGGCGCTGACGACAGCTACGGCAAGTGGTACCAGTATAGCGATATCAACAGCGGATATCCCGTCCTTGCAAAGCAGTCCAGCCCTGTTTTCATATCGATCACCCCCGGCGGCTTGCGTCCCATTGAGTTGGAGTTGCTTAGGCCTCTTGAGGACGCTATCTCAACGGAAAGCGAAGCTGATATCGCAACCAATTCGGGAGTCTTCGTTTTGAGCCCCAACTATCCTTTGGACAGAGAAATCGGTGACGGTGAAAACGCCGGGTTCTCGACGAGTCTCGATTCCTCCAACGCTTACACCGGGGAGCTAAGCAGGGAATGGTATATAGCCTTTGACGGCAACGAGTATCTAGTGGAGGAGGACACGGAGCTAAACGGCATTACCTTGGTTCTTGAGAAAAGCAATCTCCTCAGAGCGACAGCAGGGCCTGGAGCCATTTCGGGAGTCTATCAGGTCTACTGCGATGTGTCCAATTACGATACAACTATTCGAAGCCGCGCCGCAACGCTGACGGTATGCGGAATAGATGTTCCATTGTATCATTTTCCTTTTGTTGATGTTCCCGATGGTACCTGGTACAGAGAAGATGTGGAAATCGCCCACAAGAACGGGCTGATCAATGGCACCTCCGAAACGACCTACGCACCGGAGAATAACATGACTAAAGCCGAGGCAATCAAACTGGCGGCTTGTATGCACCAATTATATCACGACGGTTCGGTGACGCTGGCAAACGGAAGTCCGTGGTACAGCACCTATGTGGACTACGCGCTGTTGAACGATATCATTAGCGGTGAATATGCCGACTACAACGCTAAAATCACCCGCCGCGAGTTTGTAAATGTCTTTTATGACGCTTTGCCTGCCTCCGAGTACAGGGTGAAAAATACGGTAAGCAACGGGATGATACCCGACGTTCCCATACAGGCGCAATATGCAAACAAGATCTATGCTTTCTACCGCGCGGGTATCCTTGTGGGCAGCGACGAGAGGGGCACGTTTAACCCTGCATCCAACATAAAACGCAGCGAAGTGGCGGCTATCCTAACACGCATGTTTGACGAAACTGCGAGGAGAGACATAAATTTGCCATAAGGTCCTAGACTTCGCGAATGCGCGGGGCGACTTGTGATTCGCTAATTTGTGCAAGGTAGAACATGCAACAAACGTGAAGCGGATTTCCTTTCATAGATGTTGAAAGGAAGTCTGCTTTTCTGATGTCCCGCACCGGTTACCTCTCGGTTCAATTGCTGCCTACATGAGTGATACTCCTGACACCTACGGCCACTATCAAAAGGCCCACCGCAAGCCCCGCCGGCCCCGTCAAACCCACTCCTGTCTTTTCCGCATTGAAACGGGGCCAAAAAGGCAGGTAAAGCACTGTTACTGTCTGTTGCAGGTGGCTTCCGACAGGAAGAATTTTTGTAGCAGAGCCGGTGTATTGTTGGCCGTTAACGGCAAATGCATATTCCAGCTCATAACGGTTGGAATTTCGGGAAGAATCCCTGTTGCCTACGATGGAAACCTGTCTGCAGAAGGTTATGTTCGCTGTTTCCGGTTTCCCGGCCACAACCAGGGCTGTATGGGCTGCTCCAAAGAAGACCAATAATGTGCCTGCCAATACCAAGAGCAGGTCGGTGGTCCTTCTTGGCACAGGGTTGCTTCCCGGTGGAGATGACCGGTTCGAGCAGTCTTTGCCGCTGTCTCCCGGTGTTTCCGGGTTTTTGAAATCTACCGGGATCTTGAGGCCGCAGTAGCAGTAAAGCAATTGACCTCTCCTTTCCTTTTGTTTGGCCGCCGCAACAAAAGTGAGCAGATGGCGCCTGCGCGAACGGTGTTCAAACCTGTCGTTGCATTTTGCCATCATTGCCGCGGTTCCGGCGCAGTCTACCAAACAGCCAGATGAAGCATCATACCGTGCCGCAAGCAATTGGAGGATCACCCAGGCCGGGTAGTTTCGTCAAAAGCACCCTGCCCTTTAGGGTAGGTTTAAAACACCAGTGCTGTCTTGTGTGCCTGCTCGCTCCGCAGCCGATCTTTGGGTAAAACTACCCGGTTGTGTGGGGTCTTTCTTTTGGAAAGCCGCTATGGTGATATGAAAAAGCAGTTTCATGACAGTCCTGCCGGAAGACACCTTTAGAAAAGAAAGCGCAAAGGGGGGGCGGCTTTTCGGACAATTGAAGGGGCGAGAATCGGGCCCGGACACGGGAGATATGGAACAAGATAAACAGATCAATGAGGTGGTTTTTGCGTGATTAAACGGTCTCTGTGCCTTCTGCTTGGGGCATGTATGGTATTGGCAGTTCTTTCTCCTGCGGCGATGGCTAACGGGTCTTTTTCCATCAGTGTGCCGGAACCGGTGGAGGTTAATGGCGTGACCGCTACTGTAACCCTTACGCCTGAAGGGTCGGCGGCGGCGGGAACTCAGGTTGAGGCGACGGTTACTCTGACAGGTGCACCCGACAACACAGAAATACACTCTGTTCGGGTGAGAAGTACCAAGGCGGCGTTTGACGGGGACGCTCAGAATACGCTTGTCATGGCAGGGACTGATTCGGATACATCCCCTGTCAGCAAAACTTTCTGGTTCGTGATGCCTTCCGAGAATGTGGACGACTTGGTCTTGGAACACACGATCCTGTTACCGGATTACCCCATCGTTTATTTCTCTGCTTTGGGCACAGATGACATTACTATCTATCAAAATGAAAGTACAAGGGGCGTTTCCGACGGGCCTTCTGTCGCCACCACTCTTACCATCAACAAACCCCACATTATTACGGGCATTCGCAATTACCATTGGAATGCCGGATCCACTGCCTACCAGGACCACGACATTCGTCTGGTACACTCTGACGGAACCATATACGGTCCGTGGTCGCTTTATGCAGCAGGGGGTTCTGGGAGGTCAAACGTATACTGGTACGCGTTTCCAAACGAAATCCTCAAAGCCGGAGAATACACTTTGGTGGATTCGGACAACGGGACCTGGTCATGGGCCAGTGATACGGGCAACAAAGGAATATGCGTAGTCAGGGGAATTTCAATAGACCAGACTGTTAGCGAACTGACAATCTTCGATGCCATCGCGCCCATAAACGGCGATGAACCCGCAACCCAAATAGCGGAAACAGAGCAGTACACCGGGGCCATAGCATGGGCGCCGTCCCATGAGCATTTCCAACCTGGCCAAAACTACACCGCCACAATTACCTTGACGGCCAAAGAAGGCTATATCTTCGACGGGGTAGCGGAAAACTCGTTTGTAGTGCCGTGCGCAAAATCTGCCACGAATCAGGCAAATTCCGGGGTGATTACGGCCACTTTCAAAGCCCCGCCTAGTGGATATGTCACAGACGGGAAGGGTGTGATGGCCTATTCCTACTGCTCGACCGACAGCTTTGATATTCAAGGGTTTTTCCACGATGACTGGAAGCAAACGACCTGGGGCAATTACGGATATGACGTTGACTTCGTCATCAACGGGCAATCCAGAATCTCTGGGGCAGTGAGCAACCAGCCGCGGTATCTGGGCAACACAGGCCTTACTTTGGTCACGGATTTTGCTTTTGTCAGCGATGGCAAAGCGATTCGAATTCAATATACAGTGAAAAACGAAGGCTCCGAACCCGCCCAGTTTTCTTTCGGAAGCCACGCCGATATACAGATCGGTGGCGATGACTCGGCTCCCATAACGGTGTTCGACGAAAGCCTGCCCGCTGCAAGCAACCGCGGCTTTAAAATGGTTTCCGGATATGAATCTGACCGCAACGGGCAGGGCGATTACGCCCAGTTCAACTTCTTTGGCAAGCGTTCGGCGGGAGTCACAGATGTGGACACGTTTTGGTTTGGCGTCTACCACCACCGAACCCAGAACCTTTTTGTCCAAGTGGAGGATACTTCCTTGACCGGTAAGGACTCGGGCATGGCTTACTCTTGGAAAGATAGGCTGATAGGTCCCGGGGAAACCCAAACTTACTCGGTCGTTATCGGGATTGGCGGGGCCGACAGTTCGGAAGTTTTGGGGTTCAGCGTGTCCTACGATGATAACGTACCCGATGCCGTGATTCAGGTTCCCGCAACTCAAGAAAAGCTTGAAAATGTGGCTTTGGAGCTCAGCGGGGAAATACCGGTGCGAGACGAATATCTCTTTGAAGGTTGGAACACCGAGCCGGACGGTTCGGGCACCTCGTACAACCCCGGTGACGTTTACACTCTCAATGCAGACCTGGTGCTCTATGCCCAGTGGCGTGAAGTGGAATCGGAATCCGAACCGGAATCCGAACCGGAACCCAAGTACACCGGGCCTTTTGTTTTCTACAGGATTACCGCCACAGCGGGAGAAGGCGGCGACATCGCACCTTCAGGGCAAGTGATGGTGGGTGAATCGTTTGACCAGGCTTTCGCCATCGTGCCTGACGCGGGGTATTTGGTATCGGACGTGCTGATAGACGGCAAAAGCGCCGGTTCGGTTACGAGCTACACGTTCAAACGCGTGGAAGCCGGTCACACTATCGAAGCCGTGTTTTCAAAGGACGCCGGTGTTTCACCGGGTAATCCTTTTGAAGACGTTGCGCGTGGCGACTGGTTCTTCGACTCCGTGCTTGCAGCGTTCCGTGGGGGTCTAATGGTGGGGACCGGTCCCGCAACTTTCGATCCCTCGGGGGTCACTAATCGGGCCATGATTCCCACTATTTTGCACCGGATGGAAGGCAGCCCGAGTCCCTCACAGCTGGAGAATTTTGCCGATGTACCGTGGGGCCTTTGGTATGCGGAAGGGGTTTTGTGGTCCGCGGAAAACGGGATAGTGCTAGGCATAGGGGAAGGTCTGTTTGATCCGGAGGCAGGCATTACCAGGGAAGATCTTGCAGTTATGCTGTACCGCTATGCGGGCTACAAAGGCTGTGATGTAAGCCAAACGGCCAATCTGTCGGAGTTTGTGGATGGGGATCGCGTGTCGGATTGGGCCTTGGAAGGCGTCAGGTGGGCCGTTGGTGCCGGCCTATTGCAGGGCAAAGGCGAAAAAGTGCTTGACCCGCAAGGTCCCGCTCTTCGTTCGGAAGTCGCGGCCATCCTTATGAGGTTTTTGGACAGGTAAACACCGGGTTTTGGACTGCAAGGGTTCGGCCCCCACCGCACGACTGCACGTCAGGTTGGTGGGGGCCGGTTGTCGTTCTAGGCAACGAGGCAACGCCGCAAAATGCAAGAAGAAAAGGGGAAATCACCGAAATTTGTGCGAATTTTGCTGAAACGAGATTCATCATTTTCGCCAAAAGCTCGATAGATTCAAAGAATGCAGAGGAAAATGTTGGTGACAGCGCAGTATCAATTGACACCAAAATCCCCGACAGGAGATTACTCAGCGTGAGCAAGCGGAGCAATGTTCTTAGCAAAATTGAGGGACAAAAGCCGATTGGAGTGGCTTTTTGGCGAGTAAAGGCAGGAGTTTTGTCTAAGGCAAAGAATTCCTCAAAGTGGGTCTACGTCTGCCGAATTCGACCGCGGCATCACACCGAACTCTTGTTTTCCACATTGTGTGACGGGGGCATCAGTTTACCATGTCTTTGGAACTGTCGCTTAGCCGAGAGCCTCGGTTATTATTGCTCATTATTTGGAGGTGGTGTGTCAGCATAGGGTACGGAGCAGCACCAATGCGTCAAGAGGCCGCATTCGGGGGCCTAGGGGTTTTTGTGGGCGGTTTAGACAAATTCAAGAAAGAGAAAATGGGGGAAAAAGATGTCAAAGAATCGGAGATCTTGTCTCCTTGCGTTGATACTGGTCATCTCCTTGTTGTTGCCGGCAACGCCCTTCGTACTGGCAAAAGGAACCGAAGTGGAAGGGCACTGGGCGGGTGACGCCCTGGAGCTTTGGCATTCCCGGGGCATCTTGAGGGGATACGAAGATGGTTCCCTCAAACCTGACGGGTCAATAACGAGGGCCGAATTTGCGGCCCTTGTCAACAGGACTTACGGTTTGGTCGATACCAAGACCGTATATTTCACAGATGTGTATGACGATGACTGGTTCAAACAGGACATAGAAAAAGCCTACGCCGCGGGCTACCTGGAGGGGTATCCCGATGGAACCGTAGGTCCGGACAGAAGCATTACCAGGCAGGAAGCAACGCTCGTTTTGGCGAGGCTTAAGGGACTTGGTAAAGATGCTCAAGATCACCCGTTTACGGATCTTTCTTCCATTCCCCAATGGAGCAAATGGGCGGTAATGGCATGCGCGGCTGAGGGGTTTGTGGAAGGGTACGACGACGGTTCATTTGGACCAGAGGCCGGCATTACCAGGGCCGAGACCATCACTATCTTGGACCGGATGTTCCAAGAGATTTACAGTGAACCGGGTGTTTACGGCACTGATGAAGCGGGTGAGATTAGAGGAAGCGTTGTGGTTTCTTCAACGGGTGTCACGCTCCAAAATCTTACCATTGCGGGAGATCTCCTCATTGCCCAATCGGTGGGCGATGGGGAAGTGGTTTTGAAAAATGTCGTTGTTGAGGGGAATACACAGGTCAGCGGTGGGGGTGCCCACAGCGTCATCGTGATCGATTCCTCGCTTGGCACCGTAAACATAGATAAGGAAAACGTTTCATTGCTTGCCAAAGGCAAAACCGAAATAGACGTGGTCAATCTGAGTGCCGCAGCAAGGCTGGAACAACAAGACATAGAAGGAGACGGCATTAAGGATGTAGTCCTGGATGAGTCTCTGGAAGAGGGCACCAAGGTCGTTCTGGTTGGCAATTTCAACAAAGTGGAAGTCCTGGCCGGTTCCATTATTTTGGAGCTGGAAGACGGGCGCATTGTCGAGTTGATAACCGGAGTGGACGCGGACGCCGTGAGCATTGTTCTAGAAGAAGGGACATCGGTAGGTTCCTTGACGCTGAATGCCCCGGCCGATGTCTCGGGCCAAGGCGCCATCGAGGAAGCGACGATAAACAGCCCGGGCTCCACCATCGAACAGAAGCCGGCCAAGGTGACCTTGGGCGAAGGCGTGACTGCCTTGGTGGCAGGCGAGACGGTGGCCCCAACTCCGCCTGCAACTGAGCCGCCGTATGTGCCGCCGGTGCAGGTGGGTGCTGTTAGTGTGACTGGTGATGCAGTTGTTGGTGCGATTCTGACGGCAATACCTACACCGTCTGATGCAACAGTCACATATAGGTGGATGAGAAGCCTAACTACAGACAAAGATGGAGAATATGAAGTTGTTGCTGGTGTTACAGATGAGACTTATGAACTTGTTGAAGAAGATGTAGGTAAATGGATTAAAGTTGAAGTGAGAGGAACCGGGAATTATGAGGGAACGGTTGAAAGTGAAGCAGTAGAAGTAGCAGAAGAAGTTGAGACCTTCACCATTACCTTTGATGTTACGCCAGCCTATGACACGGTAGAGGTAAGAGATGAAAATTTCGAGGTCGTTACAGCCGAATCACCTGGCAGGTATGAATTAGGAGCCGGGTTATACATTTACATCATAGAAAAGGCTGGCTATGAGCCCCTTCAAGCGCTAATAGAACTAACCGGCGAGGGAGAAGAAATAGAAATTAAAGCAAGGTTGGTCACCGTTAGCCGGCTTGATAAAGACTATTATGCTGCAGGGGATCCTCTACAATTTACAATCGGGGAACTTGAGCCTGACACAGCAGTAAGGGTAGGTCTGCCGATCTTAACAGGAATGGGAGCCTTTGGACCTCAATGGGAGTGCAATGAACCTGTACTAGACGACATGCAGATAACAGATGAAGGTATATACTGGGTTGATACGGCTGACGCAGAGGGAAAGCTTACTGTAAGTGGTACGGTCAGGCAGAATCTGCCATGTGGAGAACTGCATATTACCTTACCTGATTGTGGCTATTATATTGATGGTGCCATTAAACTGCGGGATAATCAGGGCGTTGGTGTGCGTGTTGGAGAGCCTATAATCATAGAAAGCGTAACGACAGCTGCTCCTAATGCTGACGGTGTAGGAGATCCAGATGCAACCAACATAGGTAAATACACAGTAGGCACAGCAGAGGCTATAGGTGATGGTTATACTGTTGAAATCAAGGCAACAGAAGAACTAGTTAATGTTGTGTCTGCCGATGAGCAGCAGGGCCCGGCCAAGTGGGTTGGAGTTCTGATTACCACTGATCAGGAAGCCACCAATGTAGCAGTAAAGACTCCAAATATGGATAATTTCTACAATCTTGTTGAAGCCGATGTGACTGAAGCCCAGGGCGTAGGTGCTGAGGGTGACAAAACCTTTGTCTGGTGGTTGAAATCCGAGAACATCGGAGAAGGCCAGACGGTAGAGATGAAGGTACAGGGCGAAGCAGATGAAACAGCGATTAAGTTGACGGTAACCTTTGAGCCTTACGTAGCGCCGAAGGAAATCGAAGGTCTTTCTGTAGAAGCCAGAACACCTGGCCAGCTTGAGTTGGGTGAATTGGCTGAAGATGAAGGTGCTTACACCTTAAGCCCGAAAGTGCTCGTGGACATAGAAGACTACAAAAACGGCATCGGGGAAACAGGCAAATGGGTTGGCTTGCAACTTAAGCCTGAAGGTGTAGCGGACATCACGGAACTTGAATACAAGACGGGCAAGTCGGACGGTTTCCAGGCATTAACGGAAGCCGACGCATCAGAAGCAGGAGCCGAAGGCGAAATAGTATGGTGGGTTGACGCCGGCACAGCAGCAGAACAATGGATCGAACTGAGGTATGCAGGCGAAGAGAACCCGGCCATCAAGTTGACGGTAATCTTTGAGCCTTACGTAGCGCCGAAGGAAATCGAAGGTCTTTCTGTAGAAGCCAGA
>CAZYEC010000050.1:11345-12122 GCA_964646385.1 uncultured Eubacteriales bacterium
GCGAAGAGAACCCGGCCATCAAGTTGACGGTAATCTTTGAGCCTTACGTAGCGCCATTTGTGGTTGATCCAGCCGGCGTATTAACTGCATATCATGGTTCAGATGCAAATGTGGTAATTCCTGATGAAGTAACTGCTATCGGCGACAATGTGTTCAGTCAAAATACTGATATTGTAAGCGTATCGATCCCAGAGAGTGTGACAGAAATTGGTGAGAAAGCATTTTACGCAGCAATCAATCTTGAGTCAGTGACATTCAGAGGCAATTCAGCACTGAAAACAATCGGAGACAAAGGTTTTGAACAGTGCGAGGCATTAACGACCATAACAATCCCTGCTGGTGTCACAAGCATCGGAAAAGGTGCTTTTGCTGGGTTGACTGCATTAGCAAGTCTCACCATTCCAGAAGGAATGGCTGCAATCCCAGAAGGTGCTTTTGCAGATTGCAACGCGCTGGCTGTTCTGGTGCTTCCAAGCAGCGTGACAGAGATTGGTGTTGGTGCTTTCCTCAATAGCATCAGCTTGACAAGCATTACAATTGGCGCCGATGTAACTGGTGTAGATGTTGGTTCAATTAACTTTGTAAGAGGTGATATGGAAAGCATCGGCTTCATCGAAGCGTATGATGCTAACAACAAAGGCGCTGGAACATACACATTTGATGGTAATTCCTGGACTATAGAGTAATTTTCAAAACGGCGTCAGAAATCAAATCCAAACAACGTAAGCGTCAAATAGCCCACACGTTGAAATACAGTCAGTAAATTGTTCGGGGTAG
>CAZYEC010000051.1:0-267 GCA_964646385.1 uncultured Eubacteriales bacterium
ACGAGTCTGCCAACGTGCAGCCCCTGCACTCGGGTCGCCTCCCGTGCGGAGGCGTGGGTTGAAACCTGGCTAAATACCGGGCCTTCCTGGAAATGAATGGTCGCCTCCCGTGCGGAGGCGTGGGTTGAAACTTCCGCTTGGTGTAGGAGCCACCCAGAGGTGGATGTCGCCTCCCGTGCGGAGGCGTGGGTTGAAACATGAGCTTGTAGTCCTTGTACTCGTGTATCTCGTCGTCGCCTCCCGTGCGGAGGCGTGGGTTGAAACTCC
>CAZYEC010000051.1:277-11545 GCA_964646385.1 uncultured Eubacteriales bacterium
GTCAGGTTCACCCAAGCCGTCTTATTCAATGTATTGGGACACCCGGGAGTTATCAGGCCTGTTTTTCAATTTATCTGATAGATCAAAGATGGTTGCAAATTGCCCCGAACCATAATAGGATGTACTTGGTGATGTAAATGAATGATTCTAAACCCGGTGTGACAAAGGCTATTACAGTGCGCATCCCAGAAAGCCAGTATCGACAACTCAAAGAATATGCCGCTGCTCAGAAGACTTCCTTGAATTGGGTAGTATCAGAGGCAATTGCACACTATGGCAGCAGGTTACGCCGGTTAAGCGTTGTCGAAGATATTCTCCATTACCAAAGCGACCTGCGTTCGAATACCGGATGTAGTCAAAGCGAAGGGCGCGAAGTCCTCAATTCCGTGGAAGATTTGCGGGAAATTCGTGAATCACGGAGCCGTGATGTATCTGATCGTGATTGGGGAAGCCGTTCGTGAAGGTGTGTCTGGACGCAAGCATGGTAATAAAATGGCTTGTTAATGAAGAAGACAGCGACAAAGCCCTGCAATGGTTAAGAGCCCGAGTCTATTATCAGTTTGTGGGACCGGCATTTTTGCCCCTCGAAGTTGCGTCAGTCCTCGGGCGAAAAATGTGTCGGAAAGTGATAGACAAAGATGAGTGCGTGGCAGCGCTTGAATTTTTCGAAAGGTTGGATATCGTGTGCGAATGGGAACCAGACCTGTTGAAACGGGCTTTTGAAGTTGCTGTGGAACTGGACATGCCAACCGTGTATGATGCCGCGTATTTGGCAGTTGCCGAAAAAGCCGGATGCGAACTGTGGACGGCCGATGCCCAATTTGTCCGTGTCGCAAAAAAGCAGTATCCTTTCGTGAGGTTTGTCGGAGAAGAGCGCACGTGATTCTTTTGTGGTGCCCGCGTTCCCCTTGTCATCATCACTCCCCGACCAAAAGCACCTGTTGTCAACGCAGGAAATTCGACATGTCGCGTCAAATTCGTATATGACCGGTTTTTGGGGAGGAATTGCCAGTGATTATCCAAGCCTTGATGACCGCGCGACCTGACGTGCGCTCTGTCTGCTCAACCGACACTTTAAGAAAAGCCTTGGGTGATTTGGAGGCATTTGGGTTTACAACTCTACCGGTGGTGGATGGGAACCGGTTCGTCGGCGTCATAACGAGAAGGGCCATTTTTGAAACGTTCTTTAAGGGCTATGAACGGGATAGGGAAAAGTTTTTGGCGGAAAATCTCGTGAAGAACCATGTCGTCACTTCAGTGCAGGTTGCCCGGAGCACCGACCTTTTGGACGAACTGCTGTCCAAGTTTATAGACTCCAGATACGACTTTTTGCCCGTGCTTTCGGGAGACAGATTCATGGGGATAGTGACCAGGGACAGCGTGCTCAACGCCTTTTTCAAAGGTGCGGGGCTTGACAGGTCCGCTCACCGGATCGCAATCATGGTGAACGATTTCAAAGGGACTTTGGCCAAACTGACTGCTCTCATGTCCGACCAAGGGGCCGATATTCTTGGAATTGTCACCTTCGATTCTGCGGCCATGGATCTCAAGTTCATGGAAATTACCGTTAGCACGCAGCATTTTAGGGATCTTGTAGATGTGCTGGAACAAAACGGTTTCAGCGTGAGAGAAGCCCGGATGGCCTGATGTTCCGGCTCATGATAAGCCGTAACCGGGGTTAGCCTGCTTTGAGTTCCAGTAAGCAGGAAAGTCTTGTTCCAACCAACTAGGCCCCGCAAAACCAAACCTGCTTTCACTTCCAAGAACCTCCTCCAGGTCCAATGTCTTTTGTTCTCAGGTTCGCAAACGGGAATAAGCATGTCGTAGCAGGCAGGCTTATAGTCAAGTGCCGAGGTACGATGCGGGTTTTTAACGCGGCGCTTGACAGAACAAAAGTCGGGGGAAAAACAGAAAGCCTATGAAGGACGCGCTTTCCAAACGGCAGATGACCCGCACAACTGCAGGAGTGGCAGGGCTCTTGACCCTTGCCAGATTGACTGGGTTTGCCCGTTCCCAAGTTATGGCTTATTTGTTTGGCGCCGGAGGGCAAATGGACGTATTTATCGTGGCCCGCTCTGTCGCCATCATGGCTACGCTTTTCACAGGCCCCTTGTCTGTTACATTTTTGACCGTGTACGCCACCAAGACTGCCGGCAAGAAGCGCAGGGGAGCCATGAGCCTGGCCTCGTCCACAGTGACTTTATCCTGCATCATCATGGGTTTGACTGTGTTGCTGCTGGCGTTGTTTGCCCCACAAATAACCAGGCTAGTGGCCCCCGGGTTCCAAGAGAATACCTACGTCCAGGCCGTAAGCCTTGCACGTCTCTTGTTACCTTTTATGATCTTTCCTTTACTTGCGGCATTTTCCAAGTCTATTCTTAACACGCACCAGGATTTTGCGACTCCTGTAATTGCAGATGTCATAGAACATCTGGTGGTAATTGGCGTTATCTTGGTATTGGCCCAAGGCTTCGGGACCGGTGCTCTTGCCATAGCCGCGGTGGCCGGTTATATCGTTTTGTTCGGTGTTCAAGGGTGTGTGCTGAGAAGCCGCAGACTGCTACCCAACGCTTCTTTGGCGTTTGATGCGGACACAAGGCGAGTTGTGGCCCTTGCGGTGCCTCTGATTGGACGATCGTTCATCGGCAGAATTCATCACATGGTGGACAGAGCGCTGGCTTCTGCCCTCCCGGTGGGTTCGGTGGCGGTTTTGGACTATGCTGAACGGCTCCGGGGAGTACCTTTGGGCATATTTGTGGCCGCTGCTCTCACGGTGCTATTTCCAACTCTGTCCCGTATGTGGGGAAAGGGCGAGACTTGCAGTTTTGCCGATACAATTTCTTCGGGTTTGCAGATGGTGGAGTTTATCTGCGTTCCGGCCGCCGCAGGCATGATGGTATTGGCCGGACCTTTAACCCGCATCGCCTTTGAACGCGGGGCCTTTACGGCCGGTGCGACCAGGGCCACCGCGGCTGCACTGGTGGCTTACGGGCCTGGGTTGGTGGCTGTGGCGGCCCTGCAAGTCATTAACGCCGGATTCATGTCCGCCCAAAAAACGGGCATTCCGGTCCTGTTGGGAGCGGTTATGTCGGCTACCAACATCGGCTTCGATTTGGCATTGGTAACTGCCTTGGGGCACGTTGGCCTGGCGCTTGCGAGCTCTTTGGCCGCAGTCTTTACCATGCTGGTCGCGTTGTGCTATTTGAAAAAGGCCGTGAAGGAAGTGTCTCTGTTCAGTCTTGCGGATTCTTTGGGGAAGGCTCTTGTCTGTTCCACAATGATGGCGGCCGTTGTGTTAAAACTCTCCGAAGCATCGGGCCTGGCATCGGGCACCGGCAGTCTTGCAAAAGACGGCGTCTTAGTGCTGGGGATGGCCGCGGCCGGGGCAGCGATCTATTGGGCTTCCGCTTTTTTGATAGGGCTTGCCGGGGCAACCCCTCTCAAACCCTGACCTGCATTCCGGTTGTGCTATTTTCACAATAAACGTTAGTGGTTCAATCCTGATCCGGTGGCAAGAACCAGTGATTGGGGTGACCTGTACTGGTGTTTGCTTCGAGAACATGATAGATTCAAAATGCATGTCACATTGTTACGCAGAAGGAGCGGTGCACATTGAAAAAGGCGGTCTCAGTTTTAGCAGTCTTGGTTCTGGCAGCCGTTGCCATAGCGGGTTGTACGCCTGCAACCCCAGTCACCCCCGATCCGCCGGAGGCTTCCGGAATCGCCAAACTTGGCTTGGGGTTGATCACCTCGATAGCCAGTTCCACGGACCTCAAGGTTGACGACGATGGTGATACCGTTGCCCCTGTGGGTCAGGTGGAGACGGTCATCGCGGCCGTGGCTTTCGATGAAGATGGCAAGATTGTGAAAGTGGTCATAGACACTGCTCAGACCAAAGTCAACTTTGACGAGGATTTGCAGGTTACCTCCGATTTGGAGGCCGGTTACCCGACCAAAGTGGAACTGGGCGATGCATACGGTATGGGCAGGGTTTCTACAATTGAGAAGGAATGGTTTGAGCAGGCTGAAGAGCTGGAAAAATGGATGGTGGGCAAGACTGCTGCCGAAGTCAAAAGCATGAAAGTGACCAAGCGGGATGATAACCACCCGGCTATTCCCGACGTTCCCGAATTGACTTCGCTCGTTACCATGACTGTCCAGGATTATCTGGCGGCCGTTGAGAAAGCCTACAACAATGCGGTTGAAGTGCCTCCTGGGGCCGAGAAGCTCGGATTGGGACACGAGATTTCCATAGGGAGCTCCAAAGGCTATTCTGCGGACGAGGACGTCGAGGTGTTACCCTTGGCTCAAGTCGACAACGTAGTCGCGGCCACTTTGTTTGATAAAGACGGCAAAGTGGTGCGGGCTATCATCGATACCGCACAAACGAAGGTGCAGTACGACAATGAAGGGAAGATTACCTCTGACAAATCTGCTGTTCCCAAATCCAAAGTGGAATTGAAAGAGGCTTATGGCATGGCCAAAGTCTCGCCCATTAAGAAGGAATGGTACGAGCAGGCTGCCGAATTGGAAAAGTGGATGGCCAGCAAGACTGTTAGTGAGATAAAGGCGTTGAAGCTTACTGGTAAAGGGGCTCCTGACGACCCTGAACTGACGTCTTTGGTGACCATGACAGTTAGCGATTATCTGAAAGCAGTAGCGGAAAGCCACACTAACGCAAAGTAAGTTTTGAGGAGCGGTTGAGCATCGTTGCCGGAGGCTCCTTCCGTACTTTGGAAGGCGTCTCCGGTGATTATCTTTGCTCTTCCTGTGATAGCATGGAACCAAGGTGGTGTGAGGATGAAAAGGGCTGTACGATACTTTTTGCCTGTTCTTGCCACTGCCATATCCGTTGCATGCGCTTTGCCCGGGTGCGGGGTTTTGGGCAGGAGTTATACCAAATATACTGACACGTTCTTCGACACCTTCGACACTTACGTCACTGTTGTGGCGTACGCTCGGAACCAAAGCCGGTTCGATGCGTTCTACGGGAAGGTTCGGGAGCGTTTTTTGGAGCTTCACAAGCTGTACGATATCTACAACGCTTACGAAGGGATCAATAACTTAAAGACTGTAAACGACAGCGCGGGCATTAAGCCCATAGAAGTGGACAACGAAATCATCGATCTTATACTTTTTGCAAAAGAATGGCACGCAAAAACCGGGGGCAGGACCAACATTGCCATGGGATCTGTGCTTCGCCTGTGGCACGAGTATCGTCAAGAAGGGCTCGATGATCCGGATCGTGCCCAACTGCCCCCTAATGACATGCTGCAAGAGGCAGCGAATCACACGGATATCGACAAAGTTGTGGTAGATCTTGAAGCCAGGACTGTGTTTTTGTCGGACGCAAAAATGAGTCTGGATGTTGGTGCCGTTGCAAAAGGTTATGCCACCGAGGTTGTGAGCAGGGAAGCTCGAGCCTTGGGAATCGAATCGGCCTTCATTAGTTCCGGGGGCAACATCAAGACTATCGGCAAACCTTTGGATGGCTTGCGAGAACGCTGGGGCATTGGTATCCAAGACCCGGACAAATCGGTCTTTTCTGAAGACGAGGATCTTGTGGATGTAGTATACGGTAACGACATAGGGGTGGCGTCCAGCGGCGATTACCAAAGATACTATGTGGTGGATGGACGCGCTTACCACCACATAATCGACCCGGGAACCCTCATGCCCGCAACGTTTTATCGCGCCGTAACGGTAGTTGCCCCGGGGGCAGATGTTGCCGATTTCATGTCCACAGCTGCATTTTTGCTGCCTTATGAGGAAAGCCGGACGCTTTTGGACAGTATCGACGGGGTCGAGGCCCTTTGGATCATGCCCGACGGCGAAGTCTTGGCAACTGAGGGTATGAAAACAATTTCCAGGAGCAGCGGGGCTTCGGGAGCAACCTCAGGATAGCACGGGGCATGACTCTTTTGGTCATTGAACTAAATCTCTCCCAGATGTACACTAGTACGAGTACAGAAGCATTTATGACGCCCTTTGGCCGTGGAACTTGAGAGGAGAACAGAATTGAGCCGCAATGAAGCCCTGGTAACCGAACTGCAACCCCTTGAATCTCAACATGAAGTCAAAAAAGTTGTGTGGAGGTTGTCCGCTCCGACTCTCATCGAAATGGTGCTGGTTTCCCTCGTGGGTATGGCCGACATGATCCAGGTGGGACGAGTGGGCCCCGCTGCCATCACCTCGGTGGGTCTCACCAACCAACCCATTATGTTGTTGCAGGCGGTGTTTCAAGCGCTGAACGTGGGTACCACGGCTTTGGTCGCTCGGTTCATCGGTATGGGTAAGCCCAAGGAAGCCTCAGACACTTTGAAACAGACTTTCGTGGTCACCTTGGTGTTCGGTCTTTTGACCTCTGTATTTGCCGGAAGCTGCGCTCCTGTAATTTTGCGTTTCATGGGGGCGGAACCCGAGGTTATCAGCATTGGTACCGGGTACTTCAGGGTGGTTGGCTACGGGTTCATATTCAACGCCTTGTCCTTCGCTCTGGCATCCTCCCTGCGTGGAGCCGGCGATACCAGGACGCCCATGACTGTTAACCTTTGGGCCAACGCTATTAACATAGTTTTCAACTGGATTCTGATTTGGGGAAAATTCGGGTTTCCCAAGTGGGGCGTGTTCGGGGCCGGCGTTGCCACGACCTTTTCCAGGGCAGTTGCAGCGTTGTGGTTCGTGATCATAGCCCTTAAAGGGGATCGAAGGCTGAGACTGGATTTCCGCGAAAAGTACCGCCCCAATTTCGACATTTTAGGGCGAATTTACAACGTTGGTTTGCCTGCCGCTATCGAACAACTGGTGTTGAGAACGGGTCAAGTCATGTTTGTCAAAGTAGTGTCTTCTTTGGGCACCGTCACTTTTGCGGCACACCAGGTGGGCATGAATATCATGAGCCTGACGTTCATGCCCGGGATGGCTTTTTCGGTGGCAGCCACCACTTTGGTTGGCCAGTACTTGGGGGCAAGACACCCTGACAGCGCCGAACGCTGCGCCAACACCGTCAGGAACATGGGACTGACGGTGAGCGGCGTCATGGCAGTAGTGTTCATTTTTTTCGGTAAATACTTGGCCGCGCTTTACACCGACGACCCGGAAGTCGTGCTGGCATCGGGAATGGTCCTGCGGCTCATCGCCTTTGCGCTGCCGTTTCAATCCATTCAATTCACTTTGGCAGGTGGTTTGCGCGGGGCCGGGGACACCAGATACCCTTTGTATTCCACGGCTTTGGGCATGTGGTTTGCAAGGGTGTTGCTGGGTTGGTTCCTGGTTAACGTTGCTAACTTGGGGCTTCTGGGAGCATGGCTGGGAATCACCGTGGATCAGATGATAAGGGGCTGTCTCATCTTTTTGCGGTTCAGGACCGGGAAGTGGAAAACAGCCAGAGTCTAGCTGGCCCGGGGTTTCAGGGTTAACCGGCTGAAAGAAGCTCCGACTCCCTCTGCATGCAAACACAGAACGTCTTTCTTCTGTTTGATTTTGGCCCTTTTTGGGAACAGCCTCCGACATTATTCGTCATATCTATCAGTAAGCGGTTGCAACCGGTCACGCACCGGGTCATCACAGATAAACGAGGGAAAACCGTTGAGCCTGAATCCCAGATGTTGTTCAAAGCGGATATCCGTTTTGTGTGTTGTGGTTTTACTGGTCTTTTCCCTGCTGATGGCCGGTTGCACAGAATTGTCTGTTGCCGGGCTCGGGAACTTGGGGGCCGGCAAAGAACCGGAACAAGATGACCATCCCGGTTCTGTCCAAGAGGTCAGCGACCATGGGCCCGGCGGGGAAGAAGACTGTGATCTGTTGCACTCAAAACCTAACGAACTGGGAAAAATCATGATCATCATGTATCACGATGTGCAAGAAAAAGAGGGCGAATGGGTGCGCTCCAGAGATAACTTTTGCCAGGACCTTCAGCGATTTTATGATTTGGGTTATACGTTGATTCCTTTCAATAGCTACCTGAAGGGTGAAATAGATGTTCCTGCCGGGAGAGCGCCACTTGTCTTCACTTTCGACGACGGAACTTCCGGGCAATTCAAAATGATCCAAGAAAATGGCCAAAAGGTTGTGGACCCGGATTGCGCCGTAGGTATGCTGCTGGCTTTTTCTGAGGAACACCCGGATTTCGGGCACGCCGCAACCTTTTACATCAATTTTCCCGCTCCTTTTAGGGCAGCCGATTCAGTGGCCGAAAACCTCGACTTTCTGGTTCAAAATGGAATGGAAATTGGCAACCACACCTACAACCACGAGGATTTGGCATCGGCTTCCCCGACCAAAGTAGCTGAAGAAATCGGCAGTCTGGCCAATAAGGTGCGCGAGATTAGCGGGTACGAAATGCTATCCTTAGCGCTTCCTTACGGAGGGTATCCGAAATCCAAAGAGAATCTGGGTTCCGGCCATTGGGAGGGACAGGAGTACGTAAACCTGGGCGTCCTGTTGGTAGGGGCCGAGGCTGCCCCATCCCCATTTTCAAAACAATTCAACCCAATGGCTATCCCCAGAATTCGCGGTTCTCAAGTTGAGCTGGACAAGTGGTTGGGTTATTTCCAAAAGTATCCAGAACGCCGTTACCAATCGGACGGCGATCCAAACACCGTAACGATTCTTGAAAATGATCTGGAGGACCTGGCCCCGGATAAAGTGGAAGACATGGGAATAAGAACGTATTCCCTTGACGGCAAGGATGAGGGTTAAGGGAGCGGGATTTTTGAAAGAACCTCACCGGCTTCTGTCCAACACGGCTTGGGCCAAATCCTTTTGCAACAATACTTTGCCTTCTTTTGTCACCCGCATGCTGTCCCCGGAGATCTCATCGATGATGACGATACGGCCGTCAATTTCGCCGAATTCGTACTTGATGTCCACGAGTTCCAATCCTTTGGTCGCTAAATGGGATCGGAGAACCTCAGTGGCCTTGCGGGCGACATCTTTCATATGGTCAATTTGCTCACTAGTTACGATTCCCAGCGCCACCAGGCTTTCATCATTTATGAGAGGATCGCCTCTGTCATCGTCCTTGATCGTGAACTCGATCAACTGCGACAGCGGTGTACCTTCAACCACGTACCGGCCGTAACGGCGCACGAAACTGCCCCAAGCCCTGAGCCTGCACACCACTTCAAGGCCGTAAGTCCGGGCCCGCCGGACCACCATGCTGCCTTCTTCGGGGCAGGCTCCGATGAAATGCGTGGTCAGGCCCGCCTTGTGCAGCAGGCCAAAAAAATGTGCGGTAATGCTCAAAGATGCACGTCCTTTGCCCGGGACCTCACCGATAACCTCGTTGGCCCCCGAGTCAATTTGGGTTCCTGTTCCGGTTATGGCATTTTTGAATTTCAACAGCACATTGCCGTCGTCCAACAAGTACACGTCCTTGGTCTTCCCGGTGTAAAGTTTTTTCAAGGCATTTCCTCCTCGTATGTTCCGATTCAAAAACCAAAGATCTGCTGTTCGGTTTTCGCGGTGCCGGTGTCAACTGAAATATACCCTATTTTTGACCCCGGATGCTTTGTTTTGGTTCAAGGCGACGTACCTGGCTTTAGCAGGAAACAGGACCTGTTTTCAGGAATTACCTTTGGAAGTCAAATCGGTTCGGGAGAGGAGTATGCGGTCGTGGTCATAAACGGGGACAGGGCAATGGAGTTTCTGACAAAAATTGCTTTTGAACGCTTGGGAGGTTCGCCGGAAGAAAGACGAGCGGCGGAAATAATCTCTGAAGAACTGGAAGGTATAGGTCTTGCACCTGTTACTGAAGAATTTCAAATGTGGACGTACACAGACTCCGAGGCCCACATCCAAATCCTGGAACCTTACCACGCCGAACTGGAAGCGTCTGCAGTTGGGCTTTCGGGGTCCACACCTAATGAAGGATTGGAAGCGCCCCTTCGATACGTAGAAACAGGTCAAGCGGAGTTTTTGCACGACATCAAAGGTGCCATACTATTGGCAACCGGCAGCGGGGGATCCAAGGGCTACGAAAGGGCGAAAAAGAAAGGCGCTTTGGGCACGCTGCTCATAAACGGTGCCGGCAGGCAGTTGCCCAACATTGCGGTGAATTCCCTCTTGTTTGAAAGGTTCGGCAAACTACCCACGGCTTACGTCAAGTATGAAGATGCGTTGGAAATGCTGAAGCGGGGAGCCACTAAGGTTCGTTTCTCGGTGTCCCAGAAAGAATTCTTGTCAAATTCACGAAACGTGGTGGCAGAGATACGGGGGACTCATGATCCCGACGAAATTATCCTGGTTGGAGCCCATTTTGACAGCGTCATCAAAAACCAAGGCGCCCACGATAACGGGGCCGGGTCCGCCACGATCATGGAGATGGCCAGGCACTTCGCCGAGCGTCCGGCGAAGAGGACCCTTCGGTTTGTGTGGTTCGGAAGCGAGGAATTCGGGTTAAAAGGTTCCTGGGACTACGTGGAAAAGCACAAGGATGAGCTGGACAAACATATTTTTATGGTCAATGTGGATGTGGCCGGTGGAATCATAGGCAGTAATTCGGTTTCGGTCATGGGATCTGACAAGCTGCACGGTTACCTCGACATAATGGGGAAGGAGACGGGGATCGGCCTTTCCGCGAGGCAATCCATATATTCGGGCGATTGCATTCCTCTGGGACACAAAGGGGTGCCTTCGGTCACTTTTGCCCGGGGCGGCGGCGGCACTCTGTACTTGCATTCCCCCGGGGACACCATCGAGCATATAGATGGCGACCACATTGCCATGCTGGGAGATTTTGTCCTTCAATTTACCCACAGGATCGCCAATGCCGGGGAGTTTCCTTTCAAGAAAGAGATACCCGAGAAAATCAAGAAAGCCACCAGAGAATACATTGAAAGCTCCGGCCGCCAAGTGGAAAAGGGTTCCTGAAAAACCGGGCAGGACGACATCCGGGGTTTTTGGCATGAAAGCAGTAGTCATCTTGGAAGGAGGCAGGGGCCGGCAAGAGAATTTGCCTGCCCCTGCAAATTGGTTATGTCCCGGAAATTGTCACTCCGGGCATTGAAATCCAGGGCAGAATAGCTGTCCCGAAATCCACCTGCTCCTCAGAAATGGCCGTGATATTCTTGAGCATGTCCGCAAAGTTGCCCGACACCATGACTTCGCTTACGGGGTATTTGATTTTCCCGGATTCGATCAGGTAGCTGTTTTTGGCCACCCCCGAGAAATCGCCGTTATCACTGGGAGAACCTCCGGAAAACCTGGTCATAAGCAGACCTTTTTCCACCGAACCCACTATTTCGTCAAATGTCCGTTGGCCCCGGT
>CAZYEC010000052.1:0-1442 GCA_964646385.1 uncultured Eubacteriales bacterium
TTCACCGCATATCCCAACTGTCTTATGCGGTCCCTCAGTTCGTCGGACTTGGCCCAGTCTTTGCGCTTGCGCGCCGAAACCCTTTCTTCCAGAAGCAAGACAACGCCTTCCGGCAGGGCGGCGCTTTCCACAACGTGTTCCCTGACTCGGCCTGTCAGAAGGTCAAGCCCCAAAACCCGGTCGAATTCTGTTGCGAGAGCCCCAAGTTCGGGTCCCAAGCCCGCCTTGGTTGCTTCCCACATTACCGCCAACGCCCTGGGCGTATTTAGATCGTCGTTTATTGCCGCGTGAAATGCCTGTCTGTACCTTTCCGCTTCACCCGAAACCTCTCCAACCTCTCCCTTTCCCGTTTTGACTGCCTGCTCCCAACCTGTTTCCGCGGCCGCGCCCCGCAGTTGACTGCGCAGGGACAACAATCCGACGGCCGCACTTTCCAAAGCATCCCAAGTAAAATTGAGTTTGGTCCTGTAATGGGCCCCCAGGCAAAAATACCTGAACGCCAGAGGCTCAAATCCCTTTGCCGCCAGATCGTCCACAGTGTAGGTGTTGCCCAGACTCTTGGACATCTTGCCGCCGTCAACCTGCAAGAACTCGGAATGCAACCAGAACCTCGCAGGAATCTTCCCTGTGCACGCCTGAGACTGGGCGATTTCATTTTCGTGATGGATGGGTATATGGTCAGTTCCTCCGGTGTGTATATCGAACTGATCCCCCAAGTATTTCCGTGACATAGCCGAGCACTCAATATGCCAGCCGGGGTAACCCATACCCCAAGGGCTGTCCCATTGCATGATGTGTTCCTTAGGCGCTTTACGCCACAGCAGAAAATCCTGAGCGTTTCTTTTGTCCTCTTTGACTTCAACCCTGGCGCCGGCCATCTGCTTTTCCAGATTCACGCCAGAAAGCCTGCCGTAGCCGGGGAATTTGGTAATATCAAAATAGATGCCGTCGGCAGTCTCGTACCCATAACCTTTGTCCACTATTTCTTTCACCATGGCCACCATTTCAGTAACATGTTCGGTGGCCTTGGACACAACTGCGGCGCGGCGGATATTGAGTTTGGCCGCGTGTTCAAAAAACTTCGCCTCATAATAGGAAGCGATTTCCCAGGGAGATTTCCGTTCCCTCTCCGCCGCTACGGCCATCTTGTCTTCCCCTTCATCGGAATCGGAAACCAAGTGCCCTACATCGGTGACATTCATAACCAGTTTCACTTTGTGGCCGTTAAACGCGAGCGTCCTTTGGAGTATGTCCGCAAACACGTATGCCCGCATGTTGCCAATATGGGCAAAATCGTAAACTGTGGGCCCGCAAGTGTACATTCTCACCTGCCCCGGGTCAATCGGACAAAACTCTTCCTTCCTCCTGGTCAAGGTGTTGAACAAAGTCAGTACCATTGCTGAGCCCCCTCTTTCCCGGGTGTCTTTTTCCTCGCCAATTCA
>CAZYEC010000052.1:1542-11443 GCA_964646385.1 uncultured Eubacteriales bacterium
TTTGGGTTGGGCGAAATTGGACATTGTTTTCGACAGATAGTGGCAAATATGACACAGAGTAGCTGCTTATAATTGTGCTGACAGGTTGCTTTGAGTATCCTGCTGATATAAAATAAAAGGTTTGCCCATTTCGGCGTAGCTTGCATAGCCTCCTGTCTGCGATGGACGGAAACAAGACGAGCCCACCGGAAGCCTCACTTCACAAGAAGCGCAAGGATGGGAGTGGCAGGGGTTGGGGGGATGCCTTTGAATCTACATCCACGGGGACCCGCAGACTGTAATGAGAGGAGGAACCGGATTTGAGTTTCATTGTCAAAGGACAATCAACCGCTTTAGTGACCCAGTTAATTTTCGCAATAGTCCTCATTTTCTACATTGCGAAAGCGCGCAAGGGCGAGGCCGGCGCCTACATCCGAAGAGTCAGCGGCTTGGATGCCTTGGACGAAGCTATTGGCAGAGCGACCGAGATGGGCCGCCCAGTGCATTTCTCGCCGGGAATCAGCGGAGTTGACGAGGCCCAAACGCTTGCGTCAATGGCGATTCTGGACTATGTGGCCCGAAAGACTGCCCAAAACAACGTACCTCTTATCATGAGCAACAGGATCGTTATGGTCCATGCATTAAGCGACGCCATCATAAGGGACGCTTATGCGGCAGAAAACAGAGCCGATGCCTTTAACCCCGACAACGTAAGGTATTTGACCGACAGCCAGTTTGGGTACGCCACTGGAGTGACGGGAATCCTTCGGCGTGAGAAAGTAGCCACCAACATCCTCATCGGCGCTTTCTGGGCGGAGTCTTTGATCTTCTCCCAAACCGGTTACGAAGTTGGCGCCATCCAGATCGCCGGCACGGCCAACACCCACCAGATCCCGTTTTTCGTGGCTACTTGCGACTACTGCCTGATTGGGGACGAAATGTATGCGGCATCCGCTTACATCTCCAGAGAGCCCGTCCTTGTGGCAAGTCTAGTGGTTGCGGACTATTTCAAAATAGCCGGCATCGCGGTGCTCGTCATAGGGCTGTTTTTCATGTTGGCAGGGAACCGGTCCTTGGTTGACCTGATTAATTCCTGAGCCCCTGACCGAGATGTGAGAAAGGAGGATCCGACTTGAGACGCGAGATTCCTTTGGTCATCACTTTCGTTGCGGGTATCATTTACGTCGTTTCTTACTACCTGCAAATTCCGGCTTTTGTAACCATGAAAGGCGCTCTTGACAACTGGGTGCTGATCGTCGCTGCGGCAGGCTGCCTGCTTGGTATCCTGAACCTCACCAGGATACATGCCAAGAACGTTTCCGGAAAACGGCCGCAATGGTGGCGGAGCGGATTGCTCTTGGCGGCACTGTGGATTACCTTGCTAATCGGAGTCTTCGGCGGGCACCAAGGGCCGGGCCTTAAGTATATTTACGACAACATGGTCGTACCTCTCGACGGAAGCATGTACGCCATACTGGTGTTCTACATCGGTTCGGCTTCCTACCGCGCCTTTAGGGCCAGAAACTTTGAGGCCACCGTTTTGCTTTTGTCGGGTGTCATCGTCATGCTGGGGCAAGCCCCCATCGGCGCAGTGATATCCAGCTTCTTCCCAACGGCTTCCAGCTGGATCCTGGACATTCCTAATGCCGCAGGAATGAGGGGCATTATTCTGGGCGCCAGTATCGGGGCAGTATCCCAGGCTTTGAGAATTCTTTTGGGCATTGAACGCAAGCACCTGGGACTAGACGTGTAATGGAGGTGAGACATAATGGCTAGTGTCGACAAAAGAGCGAATTTGATCCTGTATATTCTTATCATCGGCTTGGTCGCCTACGCGATTATCTCGCCCATCGGCTTGCCGATCCCGATTACCCAGCATACCAAGACGCTGTATGATTTCGTGGACAACTTGTCCCCGGGAGATACGATATATATAGGATTCGACTTCGGAGCATCCAACCTGGCGGAAATCATGCCTTGTGCCATAGCCTTGTCTTGGCACTGCTTCTCCAGGGACATCAAAATCGTTGGAGCGGGAACGACCACAGAATCCGGGGCCATGATGGACAGAGCCATGGCCAACGTTCTGGCGGACTTCCCTGACAAAGAGTACGGCGTGGACTATGTCAATATCGGTTACAAAGGCGGAGGCAACATCTTCTTTGAGGCCATGGGAGTGAATATCGTCAACGCGGCCGCAGGGACCGATGCCAAGGGCAATCGCATCGAAGATATGCCCATAATGAAGCAGGTTAAGTCCCTGAAAGACGTCAAGCTTGCCGCCTCCATGGGGTCTTTGGGCGATGGGCTGTCTACTTACGTGAAACAGATCGGCGCCCCCTTAGGCATCCCCGTAACCGGCGCTTGTTTCGCCGTGAGTATTCCCGAAAGCATGCCGCTTGTGGTATCCGGTCAGTTGACCGGGTTGCTTGCAGGCATGAAGGGCGCCGCCGAATATGAGCAGCTGATTAAGAGACCTGGAAGCGCCTCGGTTGGCATGGACGCCCAGAGCTTAACCCACGTCTTGGTCATTCTTTTCGTTATCGTCGGAAACGTTCAGTACTTCCTCTCTAGGAAAAAGGGAGGTGCGCAATAAATGTCCAGCTTAGGTAACTGGATCGCGGCGTTTTTGACCGTGGCGGTCTTTAGCATTATTTTCAAGGAAACTGAGCTGTACTATTTCGCAGAACAGATATTTGTCGGTTGCAGCGCCGGCTACGGTGTGGCGGTTACCATCGGAAACAGGATCAAACCCACCATTACCGTTGATATGCTTGAAAAAGGGAAATGGGAGTACATTATCCCCTTTGTGATCGGCCTGCTGATCTATTTCAGATTCAGTACAAAATATCAGTGGATATCGAGATATCCCATTTCTTTCAGCGTAGGGGCCGGTGCGGGAGTGGTTCTTACCAAGACTTGGAAACCAATGTTCCTGGAACAGCTTGCCGCCACAATTACCCCGCTGAAAAACCCTTCTTCGGCGGGTTACGTTAACGCCGTTCTGATGTTCATCGGGGTTCTTTGCACGCTGTCTTTCTTCTTGTTTACCATGGAGCCCAAGGGCATAACAAAACACGCTTCCAAAATTGGGCGAATAACCATGATGCTGGCCTTTGGCTCTGCCTTCGGCACCACTGTCATGGCCCGGGTCTCGCTCTTTTTGGCAAGAATCCAGTTCATGCTCATCGACTTTCTGGGCATAGCCAGCGGCTAGAGATTACGGTCACAAGTGAACCTGGAAAGCCCCGGACAGGCAAAACCTGCCGGGGCCTTCTTTCTAGGATTCCACCCTTATTTGACGAGCAGATTGTGCAGCACCTGAGCCATTTCCGCCCTGGTCGTCGTACCGCCCGGTATCAGGCGTCCCTCATTACCCTTGATCACTCCGGTTTTCACAAATAGCGTAAAGGCAGCTTGCGCCCACTCTTCTATATCCGCCGCATCCTGAAAATCCGCCGGAGACTTCCCGGAATCACCCGAGGGCAAACAGCTGGCAACTTGGAGCCCGCCATGAAGCAAGGTGAGCATTTCCTGGCGAGTGATTTCTTTTTCAGGGGCGTACCTGTTTTCGCCCACACCTTGGGCTATCCCCAGCCTTCTGGCAGCCCCCAGATAAGGGGTGTAGTAGGTGTCGCCCGCGTCCACAAAATTGTCGGCAAGGCCCGTACCGGGTTCGATATCGTAAGCCCTCATCATGAGCACCAAGAAGTCGCCCCTGGTAAGCCTCGCTTCCGGGCTATATTTCCCTCCACCTGTGCCTTCTGTTATCCCTCTTGCGGCAATGAAGGACACGGCCTCTTTGTACCAGGCATCCCGGGGCACGTCCGAGAACTTAACCTTGTTGTAGGCCACTGCGTAGTCACTGAAATGGGTAACAGAAAAGGTGACGGTTCCCGCAACCGGATCGTAATGCCCGTTCCTTATGGGGATAGCATCGCCGGCAGAGTCTATGTACCAAACGACGATGCATTGGGGATTATCCAATTCCTCATCCGATGGCGTGTAAGGGATGCTGACCGTCACAGGAGCGTCAGGATTGTCCCACACGGTTTCAATCCCATCGACTGCCAAGAAAAGCCGGAGGACCGGGCGATCCCCCACTGCTTCCTGCAGGTGACCCGCAAGCCCGGACGAATCCCCCAAGCCGAGACTTATCTGAACATCGCCCTCAAAACCTGTTCCCGAAAACATGTTGCCGGGAACTTTGAGAGTGGCTGCCGGGGTCTCCATGGTGAGCTCCCCCAGAGAATCCCCCGACAGTGAAACGGCCGGGACGCTTGCCACGTATGAACCCACCCCGGGGATGGCAGGCATACTGACGGTGGCGCTTCCACCCTGTTGAACATCTGCCGCCACGGCCCCAAGATTAACCGAGGCGCTGCCTGAGGCGGCATCGACTGTTACCTGCAGTTCTTTGCCGTCCGACACTTTGGCAGTGTGGGAGGGCAAGGCTGCTCCTTGCGAACCTCCCTGAAAGGCCCCTTCACCGTCTCCCGTCGGGGGTTGGGTTACCGTCAGCACAGCTTCGGCATAATCCCCGCCTTCGTACCTGGCGACCCTGACTGTGTAAGTTCCGGGATCCAAAACCATCTCCAAAGAGGCTTCAAAAACCTGGGCCGTGACCCCTATGGTCTCCATCCTTAGCAACGTGTCGCCTTCGTAAATCATGATCGCCACGGCAAGCACGCCCGATTCAACAGTCCCGGTTACGCTGACTTCTCCCGGGGAATAACGCGCGTCGACGTTTACAATTCCGGTCCCAGAGGCAGCGACAGGTAAACTGAATAACCCCAAGACCAAAATTGGCGCCAACAGCAAAACAAGAACGTTTCTTGCAACCATTTTCACGTCTTCACTCTCCTAGCTCTGTTCGCGTCCAAGTGACCCCGGCCCCGGAACCAAAATACACGCCCCCGAAGGCACCTGCAGCAGCAGGCTCGGCTTTCAGGACAATTACGTTGATTTGGTCGGGGGCATCCTCAACACCCTGCCCCGAATGCAAAAGATAGTCGCAGCAGTTGGCATGATTTTCGTAGAAAAACACCCCATCCTGAAAATCGACGTTTTCAACAGGGGTGGGCGTCATGCAAGGTTCCGTTATTATCCGGGCGGTCTTGCTCCCGTCTTCCCACGTATACGTGACGAACAAGCCGTAAGGTGCCTCACTGCCCCCGTCAGGGATGCAGTAAGTGCAACAAACGCGGTACAAATTTCCATCGGAAAAGTCCATGAGAGTGCCGTATTGAGTACCGTGGAAAAGAATTGCGGTGGAAGGCCCTTCCCCATCTGCCTCCCGGCCCGGCCGGCATTCCTGGATGCACACGCCGACGCGATGAATGTGCAATTCTCTTTCTTCTGTTTCATTAATTGTAACATTCAAGATGATGCGGTCGTAATAATCAGAAAGGAACTTCACCGAGTAGCTGCCGCCGGCATTTTCCCGCACCGTGTAACCTTCAAAATCTCCGGTTTCCACCACCATTTGTTTGGCTCCACCTATATCATTTTGGGGCAGAGACAAGACAAATTCGTCATTCCCAAAAAACACTTCAGAGGTATAGCTGCCCTCGGTCAGATCGGCATACCGGTCAAGGTCCCATTGCAATGTTTTTTGTTCCGCATAGCCGGACGTTGCGGATACACGGACACAATAAGCATCGGCTTGCACCACATAGAAACCAAACAGGTTGACGCCCGTGGTGAAACTGCCGATGTGGAATTGGGCGCGGTAAAACGGAAGCGGAATTTTCCCGTCCACCAACTTGCCTTCCAGTTCAGGACTGAGGGGAGCCACAAGAAGGGACCCGTAGCCCATGATTTCCATTGTTCCGCTATGCATGGCGGGAACTTCAAATTCGTCGACGAACTCAGGGCTATGGGGATCGATACTCCCGTCAAAAATCAATATTTCCTCGACGCCTTGCCCGTCGCACAATCTGAAAATGATGTCTGTGGGGGCAAGCACGATGTAGCCTGTAAGATTTGCCGGATCTTGGATCTCCAAGATGGTCAGTTGAAATTCGAAAGTGCCGTACCCCGCCTCGCTAACCTCTTCACCATCAACATCGTAATTTATCAGGTTAACATCTTCCGGCAAGAACGCGTGCCCCAAAACTCCCAGCTGCCCGGCGATGGCAGCCTTGAGGCCGGCCTCGCAAAGCGCATCTTCCAACAACACAACAATGCTTTCTTTGCGCACTTCGTCCGGGTCCACCGGGCTGAAGACAACTTTAAGAGATAAGTCAAGACGGACATCTTCGAGAGGGAATTCAAAAGTCCCGTCCCCCACATACCTTAAGGCCCAGGAACAGTCGTCTTGGAAGTCGTCCAGTATGACCAGCACCTCGGACACCTTAAAACCCGGATCGGGCTCGATGGTAAAGATTATGGTTTCCCTATCCAGAATTTCAAACTCGTCCTCGCCTGCCGTTGAGCCTTCCACGGAAACGCTGCCGTTCTCGGACGGGATTAGTGTCACTGTGTGAAATGTGCCGTCCCCTACGGGATCCCCATCATCGTCTTCCGGCCCGGGGTCTGAGAGCCTCACCCACTTGCCCCCTAAGTAGACAAACCTGCCATCTTGATCGTTTGTGGGTTCGCTGTCACCTCGATCATCATAAAAACCCAGGCCACGGATAGTCAGGGGATACTGGGCATCTGGGGGGTTGTTCAATTCGATGGAACCCCAGCCGTCGCCGGTGACAGAACCGTCGTTATCAAGAATTGCCCCGTCGCTAAACCGGAGGGCAGACTCCACGAGGATTTCCCCATTTTCACCGTTTTCCAGCCTACCGCCTACAAATTCGAGGTTTCCAAACGCGGTAACAGACCCTTCGTTTGAGAGCGTTCCCATTACACCATTGTCATCCCTAAATTCCATGTGGCCGCCATCTTCCACAAGTACATTTTCGCTGTTGGAAAGCAGGGCCTCACCCACAAAACAAGCGTTGCCCTCCACAGTCATTTCGCCGTTATTTCGCAAAACCCCCTGGCAGCCGTTGTCCCCTCGAAACTCCAAGCGCCCTTGTCCTTTAACTTCCAGGCCCCCGGCGTTTGTCAACTCGCTTCCCCTGAATTCTACATAACCCTCAATTGTCAGTTGCTCGTTATTCTGAAAGGTTCCGGGATTGCCGTCCCGTTCGCTCATTTCAAGACGCCCCGGCTCCGGAGGGTTCCTCCCGTCGTCTGGCTTCACAAAGATGGCCCCGTCGTTAACCAGGTCAACGCCTCTGAATTCGCAACGTGCATCGGCCTCTATTACGATGGTTCCCTGGTTGTCCAGCTGCGTACCAATGAGCCCGAGCCTGCTTCCCGTTGTGACGGTGAGAGTGACCTCCTGTTGGACTACGATGCACCCTTGATTGAGAAAAACGCAGCTATCGGGCGTAATTTCTACGTCCCTATCCACCACATATTCCCCCGGATTCTGGCCTTCAAAACCGGCCAGCGCCCCGGGTTGGCTTTCCCCGGGTTCGGGGCCCGGTTCGTGGTGCCCATCCCCGGCGCAATGAACCCAAAGTCCCGTCACATCGCTACCTTCCCAGTGAAACTCCGCATCTTGTTCGTAAAAGAAGGATTCCGGGGCTCCGCCCCCCCCACCGCCAAAAGGCCTGTAACCGCCTTCACCGTCTTCCTCGCAAAGAAGCAGTCCTTCAACTTGGGCACCGGCCCCCAACTCCAGTTTTTGTCGGCCATCTGCTACTAAAGAACCGTCCACCGACAAAAAATGCTCTACCCTCAGAACGTGATTGCCCCCTTCGTCAGGCGGAGCGCTGACTGTCACCGTCACACCGTCTTCCACGACCAGTTCGTAGGCATCCAGCATGCCGATCTGATAGGTTCCCTTGAAGGTGTAGCGAGTTTTGGCGTTATCGATAATTTGGCCCACAATGGCCCCCGGATCTGCCTCCCCGGCGAAGTTCGATTCTATTGGAGCATAAGGCTCGCCCCCATGACTCGTGCCCGTGAGGATCGCGTCCCCAAGTTCCACGGACGCTGTTCCAACCAAGTACAGGCCGCGGTCGGCCCTCGTTGAATGCGCGCTTACGTTACTTAAGATGAGCATCGGATCGTCGTGCCCCAGCTGGATGGGATCCTGGATTGAGGGCGGATTCCCACCTATATCTGTGGCATAGATGACGATTATCTTGCACCCTTCCACCTGCTTTGCCGACTCCCAATCTTGGCATAGCGATACTTGCGCATCGGAGTAATCGTGGGCGCTTGCGATCACCGCTGCGCAGAACACCTCCGGCCCGGAGGCAAGAGTCACGCCTGCAAAGCAGGACACCAAGACCAAGCACAGGAACAACGAAACGGCTCTTTTCACAATATTTCCTCCTTATTCAGTTAATTGCGACTTGCTTTTGGATTATCAGGCAGGCCATGAACTTGCCGCCAGATTGTTCCGAATCCCACGGAAAGTCCGGGCCTCACATATCGTCCAACAATAATTGTCGTAAGAAATGGCCGGGGCTAGAGAGCAAACAGGGCCGCAATCCCAAAAGAAGGGATAGGTTTGGTACAGGTTGAATTAAAACGGGGGCATATTACAACTGCAAAGCGAGAGTAGGGGCATGAAGCGAAGCGGGTTCGTTCTTTATTCGGCAATCATCGGACTTGGGTTTCTGTGGACCGGCTCTTCTTACATATCCCACATGTACCGGCTTCAGCCGTTCTTTCCCCCTTCCCAAGTGGACATCCTGGTCCTGAGGTGGCACTATCTGTGCCAGGCCGCCGGGCTAATCATGTTTTCCTTTTTGCTTCACCGCTATCGTGAGTCTGTTTCGAAACGGCGCTTTTTTGTCTTGCTGATGCTGTTAGATGGGGCAGTCATGTCTTTTGCCCTGATGGGCGGCACCAAGACCGTTGTACTTGTAGCCGGCTTGGGGATGAACCTGCTCCACGGAGCCGTTGCAGCCGCTTACCTCACCTGGCTAAGTGCCCTTGTGCCCCAAGAACAAAGAGGTCGGGCTTTCGGTTATGCTTACGCCGGCGGCAGCCTTTGCACTTACCTTCTGTCCCTCGTAGGTGAGGGAAAGATGATAAGGTCAAGTTTTGGTGTAACAACATATCTTTTGATTATCGGGGCAAATGCGCTGGTTGTCCTTGCGGGCCGCGACCTTCCCAAAGATGTCAAAACCGGCCAGAAAAGTTACCTCCGCCAATCAGGTACGGGAATCTCCAATTCGGCGGCGACTCCCAAAAGCAAAGCCCTAATTCTTTTCCCGACGCTGGTGCTCATGGCCGTGCTTAGCGTTTCGGGAAGCCATTTCCAGTTTCAAGCCATTGTGGACACGAAAGTAAACCTGGAGTTGTCCCGCTCCTTCTATGCCATAGGGCTGGTCACAGCCGGTTTTGTGACGGACAAAAGTCGCAAGACGGGCGCCTTATTGTGTTTTGCAAGCCTGTTGTGCCCTTTTGCCCAAGTCGCGCTGCAGGGGATACCGTCTTTAACCGCTTTTGCCTGGGGTTTCGCCTATGTCATACTGGGATTCTACGCTGTGTACAGGGCCATCGCATTTGTTGACATCCCGGAGTCTCGCCCACATCTTCTGCCCCTCGCTTCTTTGGGCTTGGCGGCCGGCCGCACAGGTGAGGCACTGGGGACGCTTTTTCCCGGCCATTTACTGGAACACAGGGTGTATGGAACGCTGTTGATTTTGGCGCTTTTGCTTCCGCTGACGTTCCTGTTTTTCTGGATGGTCCAAAAAGTCTATTACAGAGAACCTTGCCCTAACGACAAAGACGCTATCTTCCGGCATTTTCAAGACAAGTACGCTCTCACCAGGAGAGAAGAAGAAATTCTTCGCCACCTCACGGCCGGTTACACAAACAGCGAGATTTCGGGCATCCTGTACATTTCCGAAAGCACGGTTAAGTTTCATGTGAAAAATATTTTGAGAAAAACCGGATGTTC
>CAZYEC010000053.1:0-7259 GCA_964646385.1 uncultured Eubacteriales bacterium
TCGGCTCTTCATCTGACCATGGGCAGTGCTCGTGGATCTCTCTAAGTCGGTCCTCAGTTGACTTGGCAGAGCTTCGGGGCCATCTCACCGATGCTACTTTACAGCCATAACCATCACAAGGCACGGGTTCCGTTCGTCCCAAAGTGTGGGGAACACTTCAAGCCTTGAAAAGCCCAGGCCCTCGTAGAACAAACGGGTCCGGTCATACTGATCGTACCTGCCGGCATCCACAGTCTTCACCTGAAGGAATCTGTACCCTTCCCGTTTGCAGTAATCGTATAAGGCAGAGAAAAGGCGGCGGCCGATTCCGCGCCGGTGGTGTTGTGGCAGGACTCCCATTACGTGAATCTCTGCTGTGCTGTCACTCGTTGTCGCCAAGGCGACGAAACCTGTAGGTTCAGAATTGCAGAAGGAAGCCCAAAAGGGCAATTCTGCGCTGCTTTCAATGTATTTCTCGGTTTGCTCCGGGATCCCAAACCAGTCGGGCAAAGCAAATAGAATGGCTCGCGCAATGCGTTTCTTTTCGTGGGGATCATGTATGTGTCTGATCAAATGCTGTCCGTCGCCGCCGCCCGAAGGAACACCCGCATTAAGTCGACCCATGCCTTTCAAGTACAGAAGGTTCTTCACAGCACCGTTGCCTTTCCACCAGTTCTGACTGATGGCCCATTCCTGAGGGTAGCCGGCCCATTTCCAGGGAATGGGCCACGAACCGTCTTCCAACTGTGATTCTGCTATGTAATCGCACTCGTAATCGGCGAACTTTTTGTTTTCTGGATAATAGATGCTGTCACGATGGTCAATGAATTGGGAAGGCTTGCAAACATAGCCTATGTTCCACGTTTCTGTGTCCCTGCTGATACAGTCTTTGACTCGCTGCTTCAGTTTGGTTTCCAGCCCGTCGATATCAAAAACGTCGGGAATCTTGATTCCGATAGCACTGGTCTTTTTCATGTAATCAAACATTCCAATATAGCAGTTGAGGGCGTGCATGCCGGTTAACGAGGCTGAGGTTTCTGAAATGCAGGCGCGAAAGGCTTCCTGAGCGACACGGCAACCCAAGCGGAACAGGTCGCCTCCTGGGTCCGCAAATCTTACGATAAACCCTGCCAAGCAGGCTGTGGGGTTGTAGCGGTTGTGTTGGGATTCGCCCGTTTCAAAAGACCACCACCGGGCATGTGGGTAATCGTTATTTGTG
Source organism: uncultured Eubacteriales bacterium (assembly GCA_964646385.1). Classification (GTDB taxonomy): domain Bacteria; phylum Bacillota; class Sulfobacillia; order Fermentithermobacillales; family Fermentithermobacillaceae; genus JAXGZG01. Next base: position 1,199 of record CAZYEC010000053.1, read on the forward strand.
ACAACCGTTGTTTGCCAAATGCGCCCATCAAAATCTTGACCGCTGGCGAGGTAACGTAAAATACCTTTGATGATCGGGTGGCCGGCGTCGGTGAAACCGGTTTCCCTTAGGACCTCCGTGGCGGCCCAGGTTTGAAGGGGTGAGCTATTTGGGTTCCACGAGTCCGGTTCCAGGGCATGGCCGAAACCGCCGTCTTCGTTTTGGTAGGCTGCGAGAGCGGTGAGGACCGCCTGAAGTGGGCCGCCTTCAAAATGATATCGGAAGCGAGCGTAATCCAATGGCCGGGCGTTACGGCATAGAAAAGTCCTGGCCCGCAAGAAAGTGGGATTGTCCACGGTTTTATCCCCCTTGCAAAAAAGTCCAACCTGTCTGTCCCCAGAATAATACCCCGTAATGATTGGCCATCAGTCTCCACGGGATGCCCCCAAGCACCGAAAGCCCTACAAGCACAGTTGCGGGCTTACGCCTATATGCACCACAAATAGTCAATCCGCGCAAGTTCCGAGCGGCCTGATGAATCTCCTTCAACTGAGTGTTAGTATACACTTGTGTTTGGGACTGCGAAAACTTTCTGCTTGTTTGACGTACCCCTTGGGTGTGGCAAGATAACGGCCACACCGGGAAACGGGGTAGGGCTTTTTACAGAAGCGGGTGAGAACTGGCGGTGTCATACCAACCAACGGGGGGACTTTCCGTGGAGAAAGCAACAAATTATGCCATGCGGGTTCTCATTCAGCGGATCCTTGGCTGGCTCTGCTTCCTAATTGGTGCCGGGTGGGTCATGACCTGGCAAACTTGGGTATATTTCGGTTCTGGATTCATCGTTACCGTGGTTTCTTTAATCATAGTCTATTTTTTGAATCCGGAAGTCTTGGCCGAGAGAGGCAAGGTGGTCACAGACTCTCCCAAATGGGATAAAGCCATTTTGGCAACATATTGGTTGCTCCAGTTTTTCATCCTTTATTTCATCGCGGGAGTGGAATTCGGGACGAAAACGGTGCGGAGCTCATCGTTTTGGGCCGGTATGAGTCTTTCCCTCATATCCGCCGCAGTGGCCACCGCAGCCCTTGCGGCTAACCCTTATTTGGAACCAACGGCAAGGGTTCAAAGCGATCGCGGGCAAACGGTCGTTGACCGGGGAGTCTACGGCTTTGTACGCCATCCGACATACTCGGCGGTGCTGGTTTCATGCGTAGCGACATGGCTTGTTTTCGGGACACCGGTGGTTTTGGGAACTGTGGCCTTGATCGGGATACTGATTGTTTTCAGGACGTTCCTGGAAGACAAAATGTTGATAACGAGTCTACAAGGGTACCGGGACTATTGCACGAAAGTGAAGTATCGGCTCATTCCTTATGTTTGGTAGCCCGGGCGTTTGATTCCCCGCAATCCATTTGCTCCAATCCCGCCTATTGTGTATAGCATAGTAGTCTGTTAGACTCTGCAAAAGACTAATGTTTATTGAACAATAGGGGGCGCGAAGTGTGGACCGAAAGCATTTTATGTTTTGCCTCAAGCAGTCTCTTCAAGACTTTGTGTCTGAGCCTGAACTCGACGAAATACTATCGGACCATCACGAGTTTTTTGAAACCGGGCTGGCGGAAGGGGAAACGGAGGACCAGGTGGCTGAGCGGTTGGGCGACCCTGCTAAAATCGCGCTGTCCCTCTTGCAAAAGGGAAGTTCCCCACAAACCCACGAATTTTCAGGGCCGGGAAAACCCGACATGTACAAGAGAGTTTTGGCCTTCGTTATCGATATTTTCGTTGCTTCATTCCCTTTCATGATCCTTTCACCCCGATTCGCATTGACGGTTTTTTTCTACCCAGGGCTTTTGGCAGGCATAGTCCCATCTTTGTTCTCCACAATTAAGAACTCGAGTATGGGGTGGATCGTTTCTTTAAGAAGCTTTTGGTTTGCCGGGGTGGTTTTTGCGGCCCTGTGGTTCGTTGTTGCCGGAGTCTCGATCCTGACTCTCTCCAAAGGTCGAACTGTGGGGAAATGGCTTTTGGGGTTGCGATTGACAAGACCCACCGGGGAACTGCCCACTTTAGGTCAATACTTCATCAGGGAGATTCTGGGCAAGTACGGGCTCAACACCCTGTTCGGTGCAATATGGTTACCTTTGGCTTTTGTTCCGGCGGTAGGCTCTCTCATATGGTGCTTGTTCTCGCCGGAAGGAAAGACTGTCTGGGATGTAATAGCCGGAACACGTGTGGTTCAGCCCCCCGTCGGTGGAAAGGGGGCCTAGGTTTTGGACACGCAGATGAAAAAGGGAGTCCTGGAGATGTCTGTTCTTCATTTGCTGTCCCGTCGGCCCTTGTACGGGTATGAAGTTATGAAAACACTGCAAGAAGCGTTTCCCGGCGTGTACGACGGTTCAATTTACGCCGTGCTTCGCAGGTTGCGAACCGATGGCTATGCAGAGACCTACATGGGTGGCGCCTCAGGTGGTCCCCCAAGAAAATATTACCGGCTCACAGATGCCGGGTTAAGAAGATTCGAAGAGGCATTGATGGAGTGGAAATCTGTTCTCCGGGCAGTGGAACGGCTGAACATCCCGGTGTGATGGGGCCGGTATCCAGGTGGGCAGGTGCGGACAGAGGGGTTGGAGAAACTAAGCCTGAAGGCGTTAGCCAGTTTCCGGGCAGGGCTTGTGGGGCAAGGGGGAAAACCGGTCGAAGGTTGACCAGTTCCGTTGATTTGGTCTAAGCGAAAAGGGGGCGGATGAATGGCTATTTTGGTCTTGGGCAGTCTGAACTTGGATTTTGTCGTCAGGTGTGACACCCGCCCGCATCCCGGTGAGACCGTTATAGGTTCAGATCTTCAAATCCACCCCGGTGGCAAAGGCGCAAATCAGGCGGTTGCGGCCGGCCGCGCCGGCGGCAAGGTGAGCATGGCGGGACGTGTCGGTGATGACGGGTTCTCCGGTTACCTCAAAGACAGTCTGACAGAGTCGAAGGTAAGCCACCACCTGGTGTTTGAGACGCCCCAGGTTTGGACGGGAAGCGCCGTTATCACAGTGGATAGACTGGGGGAAAATTCAATCGTAGTTGTGCCCGGAGCTAACGGACGGGTAGTGCCAGATGATGTTGGCCGCTTCTTTGGCAAAATTGAGGAGTTTGAACAAGGCGATGGGGTGCCGTTCAACACACTTTTGCTCCAACTTGAGATTCCGCTTGTTTCCGTCATCAGGGCAATTCAAATGGCACACCAGAAGGGGCTTTCTGTGATGCTTGACCCGGCTCCGGCACCCTCACCGGGGAGGGAATTGCCCAGAAGCATCATGCCGCTTGTAGATGTGTTCATGCCCAATCAACATGAGGCCGCGATCGTGACGGGACGGCCGGTGCACGATGTGAAATCCGGGGTCCGGGCGGCAGGGGACCTGCTAAAGGCCGGAGTCAAACGAGCAGTAGTGACGCTGGGGGAAATGGGAGTTGTTGCTGCTGAAGGGGGCCGTGTTTGGCATGTGCCTGCGTTCAAGGTGAATGCAATAGACACAACTGCCGCCGGAGATACTTTTGCCGGCGCTCTCGCCGTCGCTTTGGGGGAAGGACTCGCCCTGGAGCCTGCTTGCACTTTTGCCAGCGCCGCGGCGGCCATATCAGTTACTCGAGAAGGTGCCCAACCTTCTATGCCCTACCGCAACGAGATCGACAGTTTTTTGCGCCAAAGGTCGGGAGGTTGAAACGATGAAGGCGAGACAAAATGCGGTGAAACGCAACAGGGAAGAGGGTAGTTCCAGGACGCAAACTTGCACTCCACAGCCTCGAACTCCTGTGCTCATCGATTGTGATCCAGGTCTCGACGACGCCCTTGCGATGATGCTCGCTTTCGGGACGGATAGGCTGGATGTTTTGGGCGTGACCACGGTTGCGGGAAACAGTGCCGGGGAGGACACTTACCGTAACGCTAGGCGACTACTATCAATGTTGGGCAAATCCTCGGTACCTGTGGGAAGGGGTTCTGACAGACCGTTTTTGCGCCCTCTGGTTACTGCCCGGGAAGTCCACGGGGAAACAGGTATGGGGGGGCTGCGTCTGTCCCCAGCCGGCGGCGGCAGTGAGACTGACGAGGCAACCGCCATCGACTTGATGACCGGAATTTTGAGGAAGGCATCTCAAACGGGGCTCTGCCTGGGTAAGGCCAATGATGAACGGGAACTCCAAGACGTGTCGATCGTTGGTAGGAAGGTAACCCTCATTGCGACAGGGCCCCTGACAAACGTGGCAATCTTGCTTCTGGCAAAGCCGGAGTTGAAGGCAGGATTGGAAAGGATCGTCTTAATGGGAGGAGCATCCGGTGCCGGCAACGTGACCCCTTCAGCAGAGTTCAACATTTACGTTGATCCCGAAGCAGCCAGTATTGTTTTTGAATCCGGCGTGCCCTTAACCATGATAGGTCTTGATGTCACCCACAAAGCCCTTGTCTACCCCTCCGAGATAGAGAGGCTCAGAACTTGTGGAACAATCGGCAAGCTTGCCGCCGGGTTTTTGGACTTTTACGCCGCTTCTTACTGGGAAAGAGGTTTTGAAGGGTTGCCCGTGCACGATGCTGTTGCAGTGGCTCACGTTATCTTGCCTGATTTGGTCACCACGAGGCCGGGCAGAGTCCAGGTGGAGACTGCCGGGGAACTGACTCGAGGCCGGACGGTAGTCGATTTTTGTAAAACCGTGACGCCAAATTGCGGGGTTGGCGTAGGCATTGACAGAGAAAGGTTCGTTCGGTTGCTTCTGGATTCCGTGGGGACCTTGGCCGGCGTCTGACTGTCTGCTTAGACTGTTTCGGGTTCCCATAGACTAAAGCAGTTTGAAATACACCTTTTCCATTTCCCCTGCTACCAGGTCCATCGAGTGGGCGTCCAGCACTATGCTTCGTCCAAGGACTCCCAGCCTGTTCATGGTGTCGGAGTCCGACAGCAACCTGTCAATATGGCGTGCAAGCACCTGTACGTTGGAGGGTTCGGGGGCGCCCCTGGAGGTAAAGTTCCGTTCTTCCAGTTCCTTCACGATTTTTTCGGTAACGGGGCCAAAAGTTCCCCCGGGGCCGGTCACGATAGCGGGTTTGCCTGTAGACATCCCTTCCAAGACTACCCGAGACATCCCAAGCACCAAATCGGAGGCCTGAAACAAAGGGACTGTGTCGAGTACGAAACCCGGGCAAGTGACAGCGTCCCGGCCGGCATTTTGGTTGGTTTCAACCGCCTTTGCCTGAACGTCTTTCAAATGCTCGCCGTCGCCGGCAACGACAAGAACCATTCCCGGGTATTTGGGCAGAAGGGAGGCGACAGCGTCAATCACCGAAATCGCGGTTTCGGAAAGATCCTTGTTCATTCTCGAGGCGTAAACGAGGACCGGCCCCCCATTGACAGAGACTCCATAGGAAGTCCTTGCCCTTTGTATGTCTTCGCGGGTAGGAAGGGAGTACAAGTCAGTGTCAATCCCGTTGGGTATCACAGTTATTTTGCCAGGGTCGAAACGGAAGTTTTGGACCACATAATCTTTGATGTCTTGACTGACGGTCACTGTGAGGTCGCCGGGTTTAGTCACCAGGTTCCAAAAGGGCCCGGAAACGAACGTCCAATGGTAAGTGGTCACCAAAGGGATACGTTTTCGGGGACAGATCTTGTCCGCCAGCCAAGCAGGAATTCTGGCATGGGCATGCACCAGACCAATATCCAAATCATCTATAAGGGAAGAAATCTTTTCGGCCGCTTCCAGCATGCGGTGAGGCCATCGGGAATGAAGCGGCACCGCAAAATGCCTGATGGCTGAAAGATCCAAATCCCGGACCCGCCTTCCACCGAAAGACGCCACGTAGACGGGCCACCCCCGGGACTTGAGGCTGCGCGCAAGCCCAACAATGTGAGTCTCGGCTCCCCCGATATCCAGGCTCATGGCAAGATGCAAAATGGGGACCTTGTTATCTATGTCTGCCATGAATGATCCCCCGTCCTCGACTCTAAGTTGAGCCTGCAATTAGGCTACTAGTCATAAGAGGGCAGGTCAAGTGTGGAAGAAAACTTGTGTTATTGTCCGGTAGCAGTATGTTACATAAGGG
>CAZYEC010000053.1:7359-11013 GCA_964646385.1 uncultured Eubacteriales bacterium
TCATTCGATAGGCACCGCAGATGGTGATGTGGGTCCGGAATGGGCATCGCCCATAGTTACGCCAAATAACAGGCACCGCCCATGGTGGAATTTTCATTCGATAGGCACCGCAGATGGTGATGTGGGTCGGGTTAACGGCCGTTCACTTTTTTTCCCGTAAAGGAAAAGGGGTGGGGTCAGTTCGCAGGTTGATGTTTTTGAGTAAGCATGAAAACAAAACCTCCCCTACATATTTGGTGGAAGGAGTTGGCCTTGCCAACGGTTAATCATCCGAGGAAGGGGCCACCGGCGCAGGGGGCTCTCTGCAAGGCCGGGGCCGGAAGAACCGGAATGGATGGAAAAGAAGGGAGGAATCCGATTGCGGGCTTTGTCAAGAAACGTTGGGCGCATTCCCGGTTCGGGAATTCGAAAAATGTTTGACGCAGCGGCAGGTTTGGCGGGGGTGATACATCTGGAAGCGGGGGATCCTGATTTTGACACTCCGCCCCATATCATTGAGGCCGCCCACAAGGCTGCGGTTCGAGGAGATACTCATTACGCCCCCACAGCAGGGAAACCCCGTCTGAGAGAAGCCATCGCGCGCAAACTGCGGGATGACAATCAGATACAATGCGAGCCCTCGCAAGTTGTTGTTACCGTTGGGGCGGTGGGCGCTGTGGCGGCAGCGTGCCTTGCGGTGCTGGATCCTGGAGATGAAGTGATCGTCCCGGACCCCCACTGGCCCAACTATATTGGGTTGATCCTGATGGCAGGTGGCATTCCGGTTCCTCTCAGACTTCGCGAGGAGTTGGGTTTTGCCCCGGATCTCGATGAGCTGTCGGATGCTGTTACAGAGAAGACCAAGATTCTCGTGTTGAACAGCCCCAACAACCCCACCGGCGGCGTTATTTCAGAGACTGCACTCCGGGAAATAGGCCGGATAGCTTTGGAACGGGATATCTTGGTGATAAGCGACGAGGTTTACGAAAAGATCATCTTCGATGACACGAAGCACTTTAGCCCGGGGTCAGTGCCGGAATTAAAAAACCACGTCCTTACCGTTAACGGTTTGTCGAAAACATTTGCCATGACAGGTTGGCGGATAGGTTACGCATGCGGCCCCAAAACCCTGATAGATACCATGGTCAGGATCTTCGAAAACTCGGTTTCAAGCGTTTCGTCAGTTGTGCAAGAAGCGGCGCTCGCTGCACTTACGGGTCCCCAAGAACCTGTGAGGCAGATGGTGAAGGCTTACAGGAGGCGCCGTGACTTGGTCTTGTCCGGGCTTGCAGAAATCCCCGGCATTTCGTGTTTCAAACCTCTTGGGGCATTCTATGTTTGGCCCGGAATCAAGGCTTTCGGCGTCGACTCCATGAAATTTGCCCTGTCGCTCCTGAACGAGGCCAAGGTAGCCGTTGTGCCCGGTTCCGCATTGGGGGAGTACGGTGAGGGGTACATCAGGATGTCTTACGCGAACAGCGAAGAAAACCTGCAGGAGGCGTTGCGGCGTATGAAAGAGTTTTTGGTTGCTTTGCCGCGGGTCTGAGGGCTCGGGCAGACGACAAGGAGGCAAATAGAAGCTACATAAAGGGGGGACAAACCGTGAGATTGTACGAGATCGGCCCGGGAGGTCAGTCTAATTGGGAAAGGAAAATACTGCCTTTGAGGCGGAGAGCAGAAGTCATCGATGGTTGGCTCAAGCACAGGTTGGAAGAAGTGCTTCCCACGTTCATGGAACAAGAAGGTTTCGACATGTGGGTAGTAACTGCGCGCGAGTACAACGAGGGTCCTGTTATCCTTACTTTGTTACCTGCCACCACCTATCAGGCAAGAAGGCGCACGATTTTGGTGTTCAACAGAAGGGGCGACGGCACTCTTGAACGTTTGGCCCTGGTGCGGGTCGGGGACAGGATCGGCGATTATTACGGCTGTGGCTGGACAGACGATGACAAAGAGCAGTGGCAGGCCTTGGGGGAAATAGTCCGGCGGCGCGACCCAAAACGGATAGGCATAAACGTCTCCCAAGATTTTGCTTTCGGCGACGGTTTGAGTCACACAGAATACGAATCTTTGATGGAAGCCTTGGGGCCAGAATACGGTGCCAGAGCCCGAAGCGCCGACAGGTTGTGTCTGCGGTGGCTGGAACACAGGACCCGGCAGGAAATCGATACTTACACAGGCATAGTCCAGATCGCCCACGGGATAATTCAGGAAGGTTTTTCCTCCAGGATAGTACATCCGGGTGTGACCACCTGCGCCGATGTTTCCTGGTGGATGCGTCAAAGGATTAATGACCTGGGCTTGAATGCTTGGTTCCAGCCAAGCGTGGATGCGCAACGTTGCGGGAAAAAACGGGTGGGTCAGAACGATCCCATTCTGCCCGGTGATGTTTTGCACTGCGATGTGGGCATAAAATATCTGCGCCTTTGCACTGACACCCAGCAATTGGCCTACGTGTTGGGGCTGGATGAGGACGATGTTCCAAAAGGCCTGAGGGATGCCCTTGCGGTCGGCAACAGGCTGCAGGATATTTTGGGAGAGGAACATGTCCAGGGACGCACGGGAAATCAAATTCTCGCCTCGTCTCTGGAAAAGGCGAAAGCGGAAGGCATCAGGCCTTGCATCTACCAGCATCCTGTGGGGTATCATGGCCATGCGGCGGGGACTGTGATCGGTTACTTCGATTTCCAGGAGGGGTTGCCCGGGAAGGGTGATTACGAGCTCCACGAAGATACCGTTCACGCCATGGAGCTGAATGTGGTAGAGGCAGTGCCCGAGTGGGGCGGGCAGGATGTGGTCATCGCTTTGGAACAAAATACTGTGTTCAAGGGTGGGAAAATTCACTTTCTGGCCGGCCGCCAGACTGAATTTCACCGGATCAGATAAGCCATTGTGCAATCTGAGTCGCCGTAACCGAGGGGAAGTTGTGTTCGCTGTTTTCAGGTCCCGGCCATTTAGGGCTGAATTTTGCCTCGGGTCTGCCTTTTATTCCGAACACAAACAACACACAAGGTATACGGTGCAGGCATCTCGAAAACATAAGACGGGTGCTCTTTGGGCGTCTGCGCCGTGGAATAAACTGGGATCCATGTTGTCAGGCCCCGCGCGGTCTCGAGACCCGGTTTTGGTCGCACTCAGCCTCATTTGGGGTGCCGTCATTTCCGCGTTAGGCTTGGACACAACATCCGGCTTTGGGAAACGCAGAGGGTGTTTGTGCCGGGGGAGGATTATTGGATGCTAGGATCGTCTATTGTTGCAGGAGTTTTGGCAGGAGTGATCGGCACCGGCATGGGCGGTGCCGTACCTTTTTTGTTTCGGATGAGAGGGGAATACACCACATCGTTTCTGTTGGCGGCATCGGCCGGGGTGATGACCAGCATATCGTTATTGGAATTGGTTCCGGAGGCTGTGGAGACGGCGGGAAAATCTTGGGCTGCCTTGGGCTTCATAACCGGTATTCTTTTGCTTTGGGTGCTTGACAGAGCGTTGCCTCACCTTCACCGGGGCAGCGGGACATCCTCGGCGATGTCCAACGGGATGATCAAGTCTGGCTTGCTGATAGGGCTTGGGATAGCGCTTCACAATTTTCCCGAAGGGGTTGCAATCGGAGCTTCTTTTGCCCACGATACGAGCTTTGGAATCGGCATGGCGCTTCTGATAGCCATACATAACGTA
>CAZYEC010000054.1:0-11002 GCA_964646385.1 uncultured Eubacteriales bacterium
TCGGGGTCGCCAAACCTTACGTTGTATTCCAAGACCTTGGGCCCCAGGGCCGTAAGCATCAATCCCGCATACAAAAGCCCTCTGAACTCGATGCCGTCTTTCAGCAGACCCGCCAGCGTGCGCTCAAAAATCTGTTCACGGATGAGTCTTTTCAAAGGTGCATCCACAAAAGGCACGGGAGAAATAGCGCCCATTCCGCCCGTCATAGGCCCCAAATCCCCTTCAAACGCACGCTTGTGGTCTTTTGCCAAGGGCAAAGGCAGAAGATTTTTTCCGTCACAAAGGGCCATGGCGCTTATCTCTTGCCCCGTAAGAAACTCCTCAATCACAACGCGCTTTCCTGCCGCCCCGTGAGCCTTTCCGCTGAAAAGGTCCCCAAGAACCTCGTGTGCTTCCCCGGCGTCGGCAACTATCGCAACCCCTTTACCAAATGCGAGCCCGTCGGCCTTGATGACCCAGGGGCCCTGTGTACCGGACACGTAATTCCGTGCGGCATCCGGGGAATCGAAAGAACGAAACTCGGGATGAGGGATCCGGTGTCTTGCCATGAATTCTTTTGCAAAAGTCTTGCTGGCTTCAAGCATCGCTCCGTCTTTTCCTGGCCCAAACGTGGTAATCCCCGCGCCGCGCAAATGGTCTGCTATACCCGACGCCAGCGGGTTTTCGGGCCCGACCACAACCAAATCAATGCCCGAAGACTTAGCAAACCGGACCATTTTGGAAAAGTCCCCGGGGTCTAAATCGACGTTAACGCCGCATTGGGCTGTCCCGGGGTTACCGGGCGCTATGAACACTTGGCCGGCAGAAGGACTGCAACCGATCCTCCACGCCAAAGCGTGCTCTCGCCCCCCGGAACCTATCACCAACACTCTCATATGGGCCACCCCTTTTGCCCTCGTCCAAATCTTGATTCAGTGCCGGAAATGCCTGGCCCCGCTGTAAACCATGGCGATGCCGTGCCGGTTGGCCACGGTAAGGGATTCGTCGTCTTTTTTGGAACCCCCCGGATGGACGATGGCGCTGATGCCGGCCGCCGCGGCCACTTCTACCGAATCGGGGAACGGGAAAAAGGCATCGGATGCCATGACAGACCCTTTCACACTATCCTTTCCCCTGTCCACCGCTATGCGGACACAGTCCACCCGGTTGGGCTGCCCCCCGCCGATACCCACCGTCACGCCGTCCTTGGCCAGGACGATAGCGTTGGATTTCACATGTTTGCAGACTATCATGGCAAACCGCAAATCTTCAATCTCCTTGGCAGTCGGTTGCCGGGAAGATACCGTCTGCCAGTTTTCGTCTTGGGGCAGTTGAATATCTTCGTTCTGCACAAGGATTCCGCCCAAGGCCTGGCGCAAAGTGAAACGATGCCGGCTTGCAAAGGCTGTTTCCCCCGGGCGCGATGCAGCCACGATGCGAAGGTCTTTTTTGGAAGACAAAATTTCAAGCGCTTCTTGGGAAAAGGACGGGGCGACCAGAACCTCAACAAAAAGTCTTCTCAAGGCCTTGGCACAAACCCCGTCAACTTCGCAGTTAAAAGCAATGACGCTGCCAAAGGCAGATACAGGATCGGCAGCCAGGGCCTTTTTGTAAGCCTCAGCCGCAAAACTGCCTACGGCCACTCCGCAAGGGGTCCCATGCTTGACGATGACGCAAGCCGGCGCCCTCAAATCCCACACAGCCCTGAGCGCCGTGTCGGCGTCGTTTATGTTGTTGTAGGACAAGCCTTTGCCCCTTCCCCCGGCAAGAGATATTGTCCCCGAAGGCACTTGTGGCTCGTAAAAAGCTGCTTTTTGATGCGGGTTTTCCCCGTAACGGAGCGAAAGGACTTTCTTGAAACCCATTGCGAGTTCCCCGGGGAAATTCAGGGGCCACCCGTACCATTGGGCGCCCAGGTAAGCAGCAATGGACGAATCATAGGCGGCCGTGTGGCTGAACGCTTCCCAGGCCAATCTACGCCGGGTGTCGCGAGTTACGAAACCTTCCTCCCGAATCTCCCCTACGACCTGATCGTACCGGTCCGGGTCACACACCACCGTTACTGATTCCCAATTCTTGGCCGAGGCCCGCAAAAGGGTGTGCCCACCCACATCGATCTCTTCCATCACATCTTCCAGGGAGACATTGGGTTTTGCAGCAGTCTGTGCAAAAGGATAAAGGTTACAGACCACCATATCCACGAGAGTAAGTCCCAAAGACCTGACTTGCTCCATATCCCCGGCGTTATCCCTGCGGCACAAAATCCCGCCGTGTACCGCAGGATGAAGGGTTTTTACCCTGCCACCTAAAATTTCCGGAAACCCCGTTACCTGCGAGATTTCTGTTACCTCGACCCCCGCGCCTTTCAGCAAGCTTGCCGTCCCGCCGGTAGAAACGATCTCCCACCCTATTTCCTTCAAAGCACGGGCAAAATCCACCGCGCCTTTTTTGTTGGCAACGCTTATGATGACTCTTCTGCCTGCCACGCCTTCACACCCCGTCTGAAATTATCTTAACCCGCCGCCCCGAAATGCGGGTACGTCCCCTTGCCACAAGGGAGATAGCCCTCACCAAAATCCTGTGTTCGGCGCAAAGAATTCGCGCCGACAGGCTCTCAACAGTGTCGTCTTCAAAAACTGGAACCGCTTCCTGGGCGATGATGGGACCGCCGTCCACTGACGGGTCAACAAAGAAGACCGTGGCTCCCGCCACTTTGCACCCGTAATCAAGAGCGTCTTTTTGACCGGAAAGTCCCGGGAAGGAGGGCAGAAGGGAAGGGTGGATGTTTAGAACCCCGGATGGAAATGCCCCCAGGAGGACATCCCCCACCAACCTGTCGTAACCGGCCAGAATAAGAATTTCCACGCCGTAAGACTTCAGAATCTCCACGACTCTTTTTTCGTATTCGGGCCTCGCCTGCGGCCAAGGTCCGAATTTTCTGCGAGGAACACAGATGGCAGGGACTCCTTTGGCGACCGCCCTTTCCAAAGCAATTGCCCCGGGCTTGTTTGAAACCACCACCCCGACTCGCGCAGGCAAGGCACCTTCTTCAATTGCATCCAAAATGGCCTGAAGGTTAGTGCCCCTGCCTGAAACCATTACCCCCAAAGTGACCATCTTTTTTTATCTCCCCCATAAAAAACCCGCAAATGCCCTGCCGGGACAAAAGAGACAGCGCTCTGTCGCCATCCTCCGGGGAAAGCACCACCACCATCCCGACCCCCATGTTAAACACCCGGTGCATTTGGGATAAGGGCACATTACCTACCTTTTGGATAAACCCGAATACGGGCGGTACCCGCCAGTCGTACGTCAACCGGGCCTCGAGGCCTTCCGGAAGAATTCTCGGCAAGTTGCCCAAGATACCGCCACCCGTGATGTGGGCCATGCCTTTTACATCGATTTCCCGGCAAAACTCCACCAAATCTTTTGCGTACACTTTTGTTGGCTCAAGCAATTCCTCCCCAAGGGTTCTGCCGAACTCGGAGATGTGCTTGCCCAGTCCCAGCTTAGCGTCTTCCAAAAGCACGCGGCGGGCCAAAGTAAATCCGTTGGAATGAAGGCCGGAGGACGGAAGACCGATCAACACATCTCCCGCCGCGATGCGCGAACCGTCGATTATGCCCTTTCGTTCGACGCCCCCCACACAAAACCCGGCCATATCGTACTGGCCGGGCTCGTAGACCCCGGGCATCTGCGCGGTCTCCCCTCCCAGGAGCGCACATCCCGCCAGGTGACAACCTTGGACTACGCCCCTAACCAAGTCAACCACAACCCCGGGTTCCAACTTCCCCACGGCTATGTAATCAAGGAAAAACAAGGGCACAGCGCCTGACGTAACCACATCATCGCAGTTCATGGCCACCAAATCTATTCCAACGGTGTCGTGTTTGTCCAAAGCCTGGGCTATCTTGACTTTTGTACCCACCCCGTCGGCGCCTGCGGCCAGGACAAGACGTTGAAACCCCAAATGACTCACATCGAACAATCCGGAAAAACCACCTATTTGGGATAGGGTCCCCGGTCTGTGAGTGGAATGAACGAGGTCCTTGATTTCCTTAATGAACGATGAAGCGGCATCAATATCTACCCCCGCCTCTTTGTACCGGTCCACAGGCTTTCACTCCCGTTCTTGGCAAATTTCCGGATAGTCTCCGTCAAAGCATGAGTAACAAAACCCCGAGGAACCGTTGCCCAACACACGGCGAAGATCTTGAACGTCCAAATAGACCAGGCTGTCCGCTTCGATTTTACGTCTTACATCATCAATATCACAAACGGCCGCTATAAGTTCGTCCGAAGAAGGGGTGTCTATCCCGTAATGACAAGGAAAACGAAAGGGGGGCGAACTGATCCGAACATGGACCTCTTTGGCCCCCGCAGACCGCAAAAGGCCGACGATGTACCGGGACGTAGTCCCCCGTACTATGGAGTCATCCACCAATACGACCCGCTTCCCCCGGATGAGGCTCCTTAAGGGGTTCAGTTTAATCTTGACCGCAAATTCTCTCATGGCCTGTTCGGGGGCGATAAAAGTCCGGCCGATGTAACGGTTTTTGACGAGCCCCACCTCGTAGGGCAGTCCGGCCTCCTCGGCAAACCCCGCCGCCGCCGAAAGCGAAGAATCGGGAACGCCCGTGACCAAATCGGCTTCCACAGGCCCCTTGCGGGCCAGTTGCCGCCCTAATGCCTTGCGGACTGCATGAACGTTGTGTTCGTAAAAATCCGAGTCGGGCCTGGCAAAATAGACGTATTCGAACACGCAAAAAGCCGGCTTGCCAGGTTCCAATGCCTGTTTTACCACCAGTTCGCAAGAAGGGCTGCCGCCGCGATCATCCCTGTTGACTTTGGCACACACTATCTCCCCGGGATTCACGTCTCGTACAACCCGGGCGCCGATTGCATCCAGCCCGGCAGTCTCAGACGAAATCACGTACGCCCCCTCTGCTTCCCCAACCATGAGAGGTCGAAAACCGTGACGGTCTCTTGCTGCAAGCAAGCGATCGGGTGCCAGAACGCACAAGGAGTAAGCGCCCTCGAGCTGTTTCAAGACATCCTCCAGGGCGAAAAGTTCGTCTTTTTTTTGGGACCGCGCAAGAAGGTGGGCCACCACTTCGCTGTGAGAAGTTGTCTGGAAAATAGAGCCCCCCCGTTCCAAGAGGGATCTCAGCTTTCTTGCGTTGATCAGATTTCCGTTATGGGCGATGGACAACATGCCTCGCCACATCTTAACGGTAACAGGTTGGGCGTTCTGCACGGAGTTGCCTCCCCGTGCAGCGCACCTGACATGGCCCAAGGCCAGGTCGCCATCAAGGTTCTTCACGTCCTCGCCTGCAAAAACATCCGAAACCAAACCTGCGCCTTTCACGGTTTTCAACGTGTCGCCACGCCCGCAGGCGATCCCCGCCGACTCCTGGCCCCTGTGTTGCAAAGCATAAAGGCCGTAGTAACACATTTCGGCTGCTTTCGGGTGCCCCACCACTGCAAAAATGCCGCATTCCTCGCGAACTGAATCCATGCAAATCCGCTCCTAAGATCCCTTTTGCCTTTTCTAAGAACGATCCCAACCGGGCAAGCCTTTGGCTAAGACCGCATCGCTCTTCTGTTCGGTCTCCCTTGCCTGGGATTGCCGGTAAGCGAAAAGACGCGACGCTATCTCGCGCGATCCAAGTCCCAGTATTCTGAGGGCCAAAAGGCCGGCGTTCCTGGCACCATCGATTCCTACTGCCGCCACCGGAACTCCGGGGGGCATCTGAGCCGTGGACAAAAGAGCATCGATACCTTTCAAAGCCCCCGCACTTACCGGAAGGCCGATTACAGGGATATCCACCAGGGCCGCAATCGCGCCGGCAAGGGCAGCAGAGAGTCCCGCAGCGGCTATGATGACCTTGATTCCCCGTTTTGCGGCACTGGAAGCATATTCGCACAGAAGTCCCGGTGTCCTGTGAGCCGAGATAATTGCCACCTCGTAGCCCACCTGGAACTCATCCAAAGTCCCGAAAACCTGACGCACCGGTTCCAAATCTGATGAGCTTCCCACCAAAATCCCGACTTCGGGTATTCTTGACACGGCCGGCACACCTCCTTTTGGGCACTTAGCCCCCCACGCCCTCAAAGAGCCACGTTTTCCAGGACCCCCACATAGGGCAAACCGCGATACTTCTCCCGGTAATCGAGGCCATAACCGATAACAAAGGCATTGGGGATTATAAATCCGTAATAGTCGATGCTAATCCTCACCCTCCGCCTGGCAGGTTTGTCCAACAGGGCGCACACCTTGATGCTTGCAGGTTGACGGGTCTTGAGGGTATCAACCAAATACCTTAAGGTAAGGCCCGAGTCAACGATATCCTCAACCAAAAGAACATTGCGCCCTTTTAGGCTGCGCTCCAGGTCCTTGGTTATCCTGACTTCGCCGGAAGTTTTGGTAGACGCACCATAGCTGGAAGTCCCCATGAAATCAAGTTCAACGTGGTAATCCAGGTAGCGAACCAAATCCGCGAGGAACATGAAACTGCCTTTCAGCACGCCAATGAGCAGGAGGTCCCGCCCGGCGTAATCCGCTGATATCTGGGAAGCCAGCCCTCGCACGCGTTTGTCCAATTCCTCTTTGCTTATGAGAGTGCCGATCTTCTCCCCCGCGCTGTCCACACCTTCACCTCACAGTCTCTTTTCATCTGTTCTTCACTAGAATTCTGCTAAAAGAATGTGACACCTGTCAAGTTGTGTAACAATTCTTCGGCCCAACTGTTTTGGGAAAGACTATGCAAAACCGGCGTGCGTTACCGGAAAAGATTGCAGGCGTACTACTTGACGGTTAGTCAAAAAACTCCCGACTGAATATATAGGTGCAGGCAAGTGACCGGGAAACGCTCAGAAAGTGCAGGTGGAGACCATGGGCAAAAAACTTACCCGTTCGAGACAAAAACGTATGGTGGCGGGTGTGTGCGGGGGTATTGCCGAGTTTTTTAACATTGACGAAACCATAGTGCGTTTGGGAACGGTGCTGCTAACGATAGGTACGGGGCTAGTCCCGGGCCTGATATTCTACTTTGCGGCAGCCACAATCATGCCTGAGTAGGAAACCTTGGGCAAGGACATCTCGAGACGATCCGAAGCGGCGGATCTGAAGACCGCCGCTTCCGATTCTAGTTACGGCTGCGCAGGTTTCTCTTTCTGAACATTTCAAGGTTGGCTTCGGCCACAAAAACGCTGTCGCCTCTGTCCAACCGAACCTTGACGACTTCCATCATGGCTTCCGACGCAACTTTCATGGGTTTCTCGGGAATCTCCGTTACGGTCCCCCACAAACCAAAGTAAGGTGCTCGCACGCAGCGAACCCGGTCGCCGGGGGCCAAGTGTGTCAAGGGGCCAAACTCCTCTTCTTTGGGTTCCCCGTAAATATCGCCGGCGGTTGTCCCGAAAACAGAATCGCCGGGGGGGACCCCTTTGCTTATCAGAATCTCGGGACGTATGACACCCGCCCGGATCTGCGTGGTTCCGTCCATGGAAGCGACTTTTCCCGCAAAGGAAGATAACAGCTGCCACGCCTCGGGGTTCATGGGTATTTGGCCGAAACCCTCGGTAATCACTATTGTGAACCCGACATCTTCTTGCCCCGTCGTCCCCACGTTTATTTCTTTCCCCAGAAGCGATACCAGATCAAGATTGTTGAGCCCCCCCACTGCCAGGCCTGCGGCCCCCGTGACTTTTAGTTTACTAAGCGCCTCAGAAGTGGCCATGCTGCCCGCAAGCACAACCTTTCCAGCCATATCGCCGGTTACCCCGGCCTCGCCCAAAACATCGGACGGGCTGTCTGACCCGGGAATTATTTCCCCGGCAGCCTCCCCTCCCAGGCCGAACACACCTTGTAAGTAGGCGCCCCGGGATTCAACCGCAGCCCCGTAGTAAGAAAACACCTCTGTTACGATACCTGAAATGTGAGCCAGAACCCTGGAAGGCTTCACTGGCCTGACGATTGTCACGGTCCCTGTCTTTGGACAGATCTTTTCCACAGTTCCGCCGGCGGGCGCATAGACGTAATCCAAACTCGGTTCCCCGAAAAGGGGCTCGTGGGAGACCGACGCTATAACCTGGCCTTCGTAGACAAAGTCCCCTTCTTTTACCCGGGTGTACATACCGATCAGCCGGGGCCACACGTTCAGGTGTTTTGCCACTTCGCATACCAGAGAGGGTTCCGAATGCCTGGGATCCTCCCTTATGATTACGCGGCCCTGGGTTCTGGATATATGCTCCACGATCCCGTCGCAAGGGGACTTAACTTCAACGATTTCTGACCAAAAGCCTTTCTGGTACCTTGCCACCGGTTCTTGCCCCGCCACGCTTTCACCGATTTTTTTTAGCATCACTTGGTCCACTTGCTCGGGGGTGAGCCGCATCCGAAATTCGGAATTGAGATCCAGGACTCGCGGACTGCCTCGAACATACTCGCTTTTTGCCACGATTGTGTCGGGCGCCACAACGTCACCAAGGCGGACCAAAACGTCTCCCGGTACGGATAGCCTGCGGCTTTTCCTTAGCCTGGCTTCGGGAACAATTTTGACGTTGTAGGATACCGCCATTTCATTTCACCTCCGGTGCAGCCCGCTGGGTCGAGGAATCATGCCGGCTTCCCGGATAAGCATTCATTGCCTCGTACCATGCTTTCAAGGCTGAAATCCGCCGGTCTGAGCCGGCAGGAAGAACCAAGGGTCTCCCACGGCCATCCAAGATGATCCCGATCTCCCCTCCCCAAGCGACGGTGGCGAGGGTGCCCCCGCGGGCGTTCCCCACTGTGAATTCCCGGTGTGGCTTCACGTCAAGCGGGACGCTTTCCTTGACCCCAAGTGGAATTACACTGATCTCCCCCGAAACGATGGGATAAACGTCGCCGCCCATCTCTACTGTGGCAAGAGTGACTCCCGGAGCGACAGAGGGCCCTACGGGGGCTATCACTGTTCCCAGGGACAAAAGCGCTTCTCTTTCCAGCAGCTCCCTGGCCGCCTCCGGTTCGGCATCCATGACAACCCCCAGGTGGGGCAGCAAAAACTGGCTGTCAACCATAAGCTGCGTCACCCCTTGGGGTTGAAAAGCATCTATCATCATAAGGGCCGCTTGAGCGCGCCTGGGAGCGTAAGACAAAACCCCGCCTGAACCCACTATGAGTCCTATTTCCATGAGATTGACGGTCGTAGCCCCTGTTCCGGTTTGGGTAAAGACATCGCCGACGTCGCGCTTTTGCTGGATTCCCTTCAGACCTCTCACGAGCGAACGGTGATGGTCCAACGACAGACGCAGCGCTTCCCTGGCAATGGCTTGCTCCAAAAGGAGGTCTTCCGTGGTTTGAGGTAAGGTTGTGGGCCTGATCATTTTGTTGAAATCCCAATTCCTCACCGCGTTCTCGTCAGGATCCCAGGGAAACCACCGTAGCACAGACTGAGCGCCCGCTTCTGTCAAAACATTTACGGTGCTGTAGGACATGCCCAAATTGGCCGACACGGTACGGTGAAACGTGCCGCCAACCACAGAAAACACGTCTGTGGTCGCCCCGCCTATATCCACTCCCAAAACGTTGCACCCTCGATCTTTTGACAATCCCGACAAAGCATCGCCTACCGCTACGGGCGTCGGCTTAATGCGACCCTGCGCCCAGGAAACAAGCGTGTTGTAGCCCGGCGCACGCATCATTACGTGTTCCAAAAAGAGCCTGTGAATTTCTTCCCGGGCAGGTGTGAGGACTTCCTTTTCAAGCACAGGACGAATGTTCTCGGCGAAGCTGAGGTCCAGGACTTCTGCCGTCACCTCGGAGATAAGGCCCCTGGCATCCACATTCCCTGCGTAAATCAAAGGAATCTTGAAGTCCTTTCCAAACCGGGCCGACGGATTGGCCATTGCCAAGTACTCCGCTATGGCCGCCACATCGGAAACATTGCCGCCGTCGGTGCCTCCTGTAACCAGAATCATGTCGGGCCTGAGCTTTTGTATCGTTTCGATGCGCTCAACGATTGCCCGGCTGTCGTCCATAGAAAGAACGTCAGTCACTATAGCTCCCGCTCCCAAAGCGGCTCTGTGAGCCGATTCAGCGGTCATGGTTTTGACCAGGCCGGTTACCAGCATTTGAAGGCCGCCTCCGGCACTGGAAGTGGCTGCGAACAGATCAACTCCTTGCCCTCCCGAAGCCGGAACCAGCAAACGGAGTCCTTCCAGAAGCCGCAGCCCGGTGCGTTTTTCCAGCTTGGATACGGCGTTTCGAAGCCCTATCATTACGTCCGAGTCCGGTGCTTCAACCGTGGTAGGAGCTATCATCTTTCCGGCAATTTCCCACCCGTTTGCCGTTTTCTGGAACAGAACCGTTTTGGTAGTAGTGCTGCCCACATCGGCAGCAAGAATTCGAGTCGTCTCACCCATGGGTTGTCCCCTTCCGTTTTGCCCCCGGGTGGGCGGCCATGAAAGGCCGGGCGCCTTCCGTAACTGCTGCGTGGATCTTACTCCGCGGCAACGATGTTCAAAAACGGGACGTGAAGCCTTTCGCCTTCGCCGGTAAGCACCACCGCACCCGGCACTTCAATTTGATTTTCCAAAGTCAGCCGGTCGCAGATATCGACTACGGTGCCCTCTTTGACCGCACAAGCCATACCCAGGATTCTCACTTTTGCCCCTGACCGGACCGAAAAAAGGCTGCCCGCCGGTTCTCCTTGAGATCTGCTGCCATCCTTGGCGGGCACAAACACGCAAGGCGTTTGATCCCAGGTTTGGGCCCCGTCCACAAAGGCTCTTTTCCCCCGGTGCTCCCGCAGGAAAGCGAAGGCTTCGTCGTGCATTGGCAGGTTGCCATAGCCTTCGGTAATTACCAAAGCGGGAACGATCTCTGTGGCAAGAAGAGCAGGTTCCCGAGTCTTGGCATCCCTCGCCCAATACCGGGCGAGAAACTCGTCAAGATCAAGGGATCCTGCAAGATTCCTGTACCACTCCAACGCCTGCCGGCCCACGCTTCCCACAACCAGACCGGCCACACGGTACCGCA
>CAZYEC010000055.1:0-10808 GCA_964646385.1 uncultured Eubacteriales bacterium
CAATACCTCAGGAATACCTTTCTACCGCCTTTGTCAACTCCCTGGCAATCTCATCTCGCAGTTCCTGGGGTTCAACCACCCACCCGTGGCTCCCCATGCCCGTTACCCAACGTTTTACTTCCCCTAGCCCTCCCACTTTGAGGGTCATTCGCAATCTCCCGTCAGGCAGATCCTCCAAAGCCTGGCTGTGATGCCACTTCCGAGCCTTTATGTAAGTGGCTTGCACTTCATCAAATTCCAGGACTACCCTTGTGGGTTCACCCCTTTCGATGGAAAGACTGTGGGCCAGGTACTCATCCACCGAAAAATCCTGAGGGACGGGGAAAAAGTCTTCAGTAGCCTTCAACCACAACATTCTGTCCAAAGCAAAAATCCTGATCATACCCCTCTGGTGGCAGTAGCCGATGCAATACCAGGTGCCATCAGTAAACCGAAGGTGGTACGGGTCGATTTTCCGCTGAGTGATTTCTCCCCGGCTGACGGTGTAATACTCAACCAAGACGGACTTGCGGCCGGTTATGGCCTGGGCCAACACTTGATACCTTAAAGCTATCTCCATTTCTTCCCCCCGAAGGGGTTCAGCATGGAAAGAAACAGACCCAAGGGTTCGCTCCACATCCACAACCACGCTTTGGGGCAACAGAATCCTTATCTTAGCCATGGCCCGGTGCACGAACTGCTCGAAAGGAGTGCCCTTGCACTGGGCAAGCAGCCTCTGCCCCAAAAACAAAGCGATGGCTTCCCCGTCTCCAAGCCGGATGGGCGGCAATTGAAACGGTTCTGTGTAATAGTAGCCTCTCCGGCTGGGATCATACTGAATGGGTGCCCTAAACAGATCTCTCAAACGGTCTATGTCCCGTTCGGCAGTCCGCACACTCACTTCCAGATGTTTGGCGATGGACGGGCAATTGGGATACTTGCCTTCAGACAGCAAACCGTGAATCTGATACAGACGCCAAAAACCGATTGAAGTAATGTCGCCACCCTTGTAAGCCTTTGAGCGACCCGTGGCAAGAGATAAAGGTTTGTGAGCCAATGGAACGTTGCCCCCTTTACCGGATCCCGTGAATCAGCCTTGTACCACTTGGTCAACAAGTTCGCCAACGTATGCCACCGCTTCCCTGATGGCGTCGTGGTTTGTCATGTCCACCCCCGCCATTTCTGCAAGCTCCAGAGGGGGTTTCGTCGAACCGGCTTTCAGCACCTTAAGCCAGCGGTCTGCCGCGGGCCGCCCTTCTTTGAGGATGGCTTTTGACACGGCCGTGCCCACTGTCAGCCCCGCCGAATAAGTGTAGGAATATAATCCCATGTAATAGTGGTGCTGACGCATCCAGGTGAGACGCGCACCTTCATCAATCTCAACTTCACCGCCCCAAAACTCCTCCAAAATGTTTCCTTGCACCCGGTTCAGAACAGATGCCGTTATGGGCTGCCCTTTTTCCGCCATGGCCCAAGTGCGACGCTGGAGCTCGCCCTCTATAAGGTGGCGGACAAAGTTGTGATGATAGGTTGTCAGGAATTGCATGATAATCCAACGACGTATTCTGGAATCGGTGCTTTTTGAAAGGACTTTGTTGCCAACAAGAAGCTCGTTTATGGTGGCGGGTGCTTCCACAAAAAAAGAGCCGGACAGGGAGTTGGCCGGACTCTGGTATTTCATGGACAAAACGCCATGTCCCGCGTGACCCAATTCGTGGCTCAACATAAGGACGCTTCTCATATTGTCCGCCCAGGTGATGAAGACGTAGGGGTGAACTCCGGGGATGGGATTGCAAAATGCACCGCTGTCTTTCCCGATGTTCTCGGCAAGATCGATCCAGCGATTGTTGAGTCCTTCTTCTATTATGGCCGTGTATTCGGGGCCCAGAACTGAAATCCCCTCAAGGATCATCTTTGCTCCTTCTTCAAAGGTGGTTTTGGGGCCGAAATCCGGATCTAGCGGTGCCTCGATATCGCAATACAACAGCCTGTCCAAACCCAGGATTCGCTTTCGGAGCCGCGCATATTTGCGCATGTGGGGGGCCACTTCCTTCAAAATCACATCGTGAAGACCATTGTAGACTTCAAGGGGAACCTCTTGATTGTGAAGCACCATATGAGTGGCGGAAGGGAACCCCCTTAACCTCGCTTCAATAACATGGCGTTTCACATCTGTACCCCAAGCCGCTCCATAGGTGTTTTGATATGCTCTGAGGCCTTTTGTGAAGGAAGCGAAAGCGTTCCTGCGCAGAACGGAATCCCCGGAACGTTCGTAGGAATCCTCGTACAAGGGAAATGACATTGGCCGAAGATTCCCATCACCGTCCAAAACAGGGTCAAAGGTCATGTCGGAAGTCCTGGACTGCCTGTATATCATGGCGGGGGCAGCGAGGACGTCCCTCAAAGACGCCAGCGCTCTTTCTGTTTGAGGGTTTAGGCGGTAAGGTTTGTTTCGAATCAAAGACAAAACCGCACGTCGGAATGCCCGCAAGCCCGGTTCCTCATCCAGATACTTTTGAAGAGTGCCCTCGGGCAATTCCAGCGCCTCCGAGTCTATGAACGAGATTTCGGCCCCGAGGATTGCCGCGGCAGTTCCGACCCTGCCTGCGGCGACCTGGTTGTCAGGGTCGGTACCATCAGTTGATAGCTTCAAAGAAGCGTACGACATGACTCTCCGGAAACGCGTCCTGATAGCCTCGGCAGCCTCCAAGCATTCTAGAAAAACCTTGGCGCTTTGACCAAGCCTCCCCCTATACTTCGTAACTGTGCCGATATCGGCCTGTACCGCTGCCAACTCCTTTTTCCAGGCTTCTTCGTTTGGAAAGATGTCATCCAGATTCCATGTCCGGTCGACCGGCGCCTCCGACCTTTTCAAACGCACTTGCAAGGTTTTGTCCCCCTTTCACAGCTGTCTTGCGGCCCTCAGCCAGTGTTTTCTTGCCAGATACAACCTTTTTGATGGTCGCGGTCATTTTTCCTGCCGTAGCCGTTTTGCCAATCATGGCTGTTTTGCCGATACTTCGAGTTTTGAGTCCAATATTCCTTTGCATAGCATCCAAGACATCAAATCCACCAAATCAGGGGGCACCATCCCCCAACAAGTAACCCGGGAACCTTTGAAGGCACGCTCCATGGGCGGTGCCTATGCGGCACCAGCCAACAGCAGGCGGATGCAAAAACCCTGGAATACAAGGGTGACACAAAGTGTACTAATGGGTGCCAAAGGTGGGCACAAAAAGTGTTGACATGGGCCCGTAACGGGTTATAATCGATTATGGGTATATACCCGTTATTTTAGGCGGCTTTACATGCGGCTATCACAGCTGTTTCAAAGGAGGCACCAATCAATGAAAGTGGCTATCTGTTCTCAAGGGTCTACCCTTGATTCCCCCATCGATTCCCGTTTTGCCAGGGCACCTTATTTTTTTATCTATGATACGGAATCGGGGGATTCGGAGTTCATGGAAAACCCCAATCTGGGCACGGCACACGGAGCCGGCATACAAGCTGCTCAACTGCTGTCGTCCGAGGGGATCGATGCCGTGTGCGCCCGACGTGTGGGGCTCAACGCCTTCACGGCTCTGGGGGCCTGCGGGCTCAAAATCTATTCGATCGATGAAGAAAGTACAGTGGAAAAAGTGGTGGAGTTACTGAAAGACGGCTCTTTGAAGGAACACACCAAAGCAACCAACCCCGGCCACCCCCGCTTTTAGGGTTTCTCGCAACAGACGTTTGAGATTTGTTCTGGGTCAGTGTGAATCAGTATGAAACGGTGAATATGAGGAGGATTACAAATGCCAGGCAGAGACAGGTCCGGTCCCGAAGGAAAAGGCCCTCTAACCGGTAGAGGTTTGGGGCCTTGCGGCGGCGCTTTCCCGGAAGATGATTTAAGTGCAGCAGTGCCCCAAGGTTACAGACGAGGCTTTGGACGCGGGGGAAATCGTGGACCCAGTGCGCGTTTCCAAAACCGGCGAGGTCAAGGCGGCGGCAACAGGCGAAATGGGAAATGATTCGGGTCTCATTTTAGACGGCCCCAATAAGGCGGAAAGAAAAGCGATGCTGATTTCCGTGGCAAGCGGGAAAGGCGGAACAGGCAAGACCACGGTTGCCGTCAATTTGGCTTTGGCGGCGCATTACCAAAGTGAAAATGAGGGGAAAGGCAGACAGGTTCAGATTGTAGATTGCGACGTGGAGGAACCCAACTGTCACATTTTCCTGAAGCCTACCGTGGAAAAATCCGCCTACGTAACAGTGCCCGTACCAGAAATAGATGCAGACAAATGCTCTCTTTGCGGTCTCTGTGGGGATGTGTGTGCCTTCCACGCCATTATGGCCGGAAAGAAGCGTGTCGTTGTCTTCCCGGAAATGTGTCACGGATGCGGGGCCTGCGCTTATCTTTGCCCCGAAAACGCCATCACAGAGGTGGCAAGAACGATAGGCAAAGTGGAGATTGGAAGTTCGGGTGGGGCCGACAGAAGCGGCCGCGCCCTGGATTTTGTCCACGGCATTCTCAACACGGGCGAGGCCCTTGCGCCCCCCATCATTGCTCGCGTGAAAAAGGAGTGCCTGACCGGGGCCGGGTCTTTCGTGATGATTGACACGCCGCCGGGTACTTCGTGCAACATGGTTGAATCCGTAAGAGATACTCATTTCTGTGTGCTGGTTACAGAACCTACACCTTTTGGCCTTCATGATTTGCGATTGGCTGCCGACACCTTAAAAAAACTCGGGGTAAAAGCCGGCGTAGTCATAAACAGGTGTGATATCGGAGATGATCGCGTTTTGAGCTTCTGCAAAGAAAGAGAAATTCCGGTTCTGGCCGAGATTCCACATGACCGCAAAATAGCCGAATTGTACGCCAAAGGAGAACCCCTGGTCGACCGTTACTTTTCTAATTACAATCAGGTGTTTCAGAACCTGCTTCGGGACCTCCTTAATGAGATACCGCATCATGCGGCCCAGGAAAATTGAGGAGGTGCAGCGAGATTGCCCGGTATTTTCGAAATCGTCATTGTAAGCGGCAAAGGCGGGACCGGAAAAACGACAGTGGCCGGCGGGTTCACCCAACTGTGCCAAAACGGGGTCTTTTGTGATTGTGACGTGGATGCCGCCAACCTGGGTCTGATCTTGAATCCGAGAATCGTTGAAGAACATGAGTTTCGCTCGTCCAAGAAACCTTATCTGGATGAAACCAAATGCACGGACTGCGGTTTGTGCCACAGCATCTGCCGGTTTGATGCCATCCGACAGAACCCTGTAAGCTTCGACCTTTCGGCCTGCGAATCTTGCGGGTTTTGTGCCAGGGTGTGCCCTGAAGGTGCCATCTACATGAAAGAATGGTTGTCGGGGTACTGGTTCGTGTCAGAAACCGACCGCGGCCCTTTAGTTCACGCCCGCCTTGAACCGGGCGAAGAGAACTCGGGCAAATTGGTGGCAGTAGTGCGTCAACGGGCCAAAGAGCTGGCAGGCGACGGAAGAAACATCATAATCACCGACGGCCCCCCGGGCATCGGCTGCCCTGTGATATCTTCCCTATCGGGTGCAAACATGGCGTTGGCGGTTACGGAACCAACTTTGTCGGGTATGCACGACCTGCGACGCATAATCCGGGTGTGCAAACAGTTTTCTGTACCTGTGAAGGTTGTTATCAATAAATGGGATATTGATGAGGAGAATACGCAAGCTATACGCAAGCTGGCCGACGACGCCTGTTGCGAAGTGCTTGGACTGGTTCCATACGATATCCATGTGCCCAAAGCCATGGTCAAAGGAGTGCCTGTCAATTTTTACGACTGTCCCGCCGGCGACAGCATTCGGGATATATGGCGGGCTTTGAGACAAAACTGAGGGCCGATTTCCGGTCCTTCCGATTCTGACAAAGAATGTATAATGTTTGCTGACAGCCTGAGGGTTTTCTGATGACAATGTGGCCCCGGGCGGAACCGGAGGTGACGCCATGCCAAGACCGACGAAGCCACGCTGGGTCGAATTCGTCCCGGATGTGACATATTTCAAGCCCGCAGGCATCCCCATGACGGATCTTGAAGAGGTAACGCTGGGCGTAGATGAGTTCGAAGCTGTGCGGCTCAAAGATTTTTTGGCCCTTGAACAAGAAGAATGCGCCACACGGATGAATCTGGCTCAAAGCACTTTTCAGCGGATAATCTCTCAGGCAAGATTCAAAGTCGCTCAAGCTATTGTGGAAGGCAAAGCCATTCGCATTGAAGGAGGAGATTTTGTAGTCTCTCCCAGAGGCTTTGTTTGCCAGGACTGCACTTACGAATGGGTCAGCGAAGGGAAGGCCGGCACGGAACCCAGTTGTCCTTCGTGCGGCGGGGAAAAGATCGATGTATATCGCCGGGTGCCTGCAGGGCAGTTTCGCGGGCCCGGTTCTCGCGGAAAAAGAACCCGAGGAAGACACAGAGGGGGTGGGGGTTTCGGCAGGGGTCCTGACAGAAACCTGTGAGATATTCCAGGCAACTTAAGCTTCAAAAAAACTCGTCCGTGCAACAAAACTTGCACTTACCGGGAGATGACAAAATGTCAAACGCCAACGAGAATCCGTCCGGCGAGAACCGCCGCCCCGGCAACCAGCCGGGCATTGAAAAGCTGGGGCAACCCGAGGACAGCAATATTCACAAAGTTGTGGCCATCATGAGCGGGAAAGGCGGAGTAGGCAAATCTTCGGTTGCCGCCCTGCTGGCGTCGGAACTCGTGAGGCGCGGAGGTTCCGTGGGACTTTTGGATGCCGATATCACCGGCCCAAGCATACCAAAGCTGTTTGGAGTCAAGGAGTTGCCCATGGCCCAATCAGGCCGGATGATGCCGGGCAAGAGCAAACTGGGAATTAAGATCGTGTCTTTGAACTTGCTGTTGGAACACGAAGATGATCCGGTTATTTGGCGCGGCCCCCTCATAGCCGGCGCCGTAAAGCAGTTTTGGACCGACGTTGTCTGGGGCGATGTCGATCACATGGTCATCGACCTGCCCCCCGGTACCGGGGATGTGCCTTTGACGGTTTTTCAATCGCTCCCCATAGACGGTGTAGTAATCGTTTCCACACCCCAGGAGCTATCGGAGATGGTTGTAAAAAAAGCGGTCAACATGGTGAAGATGATGAGCGTCCCGATCTTGGGCTTAGTCGAGAACATGGGCTGGGTTCAATGCCCCAAATGCGGTCAAAAAATCGAGCCTTTCGGCCCCAGCCGAGCAAAAGGGATTGCGAATGCCATGCAAATCGACCTTCTTGGCTCGCTGCCTCTGGATCCCAGGCTCAGCTGGTTGGGCGACCGGGGTGCCATCGAAAACTACAACCCGGAACTGGTAAAACCCATCGTTGACGGTATTCTGAAGAGACTAGAGTAAACGATTCCTAATCATCATCGACTGAAGGCGAAAACTTTAACGTGCTTAAGGCCCTTGGGCTCAAACCTGAGGGCCTGTTGACTTGAAGTCCTTTTCAATGCACCCACGAACCTCAAACCTTCAGCTACCCTTTGGGAACCAGATCTTGGCACAACAGCCGCACATGTACCCCAACCACTTGACCGGGTTGAGAGAAGAAGTGTAAGGAATGTAATGTGGACTATGTGTTGTGATGGGAGTTGGCTTCCAGCGAACCTTGTCGGCGGATACCGCGAAAGGGAGAGGGTCCCAAATGCTCAAAAATCTGCGGGAACGAGTGTTGCTCGTCGCTTTGGAATCCATGCGGTGCGGGCTTATTGCCGGCACGTCGGGAAACGTTTCTGCCCGGGACCCCCGGACGGGTCTCATCGCAATAACTCCGTCCGGAACCCCTTACGAGACGCTAACTCCCGGTGATTTGCCCCTCATAAACGCTTGTGGCCAAATCATAGAGATTTCGGGCAGCGGCTTCGTTCCATCTTCTGAAACCCCGCTTCATACCGAGGTGTACAAGGCCAGACCCGACATAAACGGGGTGGTCCACACCCATTCGGCTTACGGAACCGCCATGTCTGTTCTTGTGGAGAGTCTCCCCATTGTGACAGTCCCTTTGGCTGCACACGGCCCGGTCCCGGTGGTTCCTTTCAAAATGCCGGGATCCCAGGAACTGGCGCAAGCAGTGGTGTCGCACTTGGGCCCCACGGGAAGGGCAGTCCTTTTGCGCAACCACGGGGTACTGTGCGTGGGTGGCACAGTCGAAGACGCCCTAATTTGCGCCATGTACATTGAGGAAGGTTCCAAAGTGGCGCATTTGTGCCTTTTGGCGGGAAACGTCAACCCAATACCCAAAGAAGCTGTTTTGGCCATAAAAGCCGGGTGCTTTTCTGAAAAAACCCGCTGACGGAAAATCTAATGATAATTGCGCGTGCTGCAAAACGTTCGGCCCTTGTTTCCCAGAGCATAGCCTTTCCACGGGGAATCTTCGCAGGAATAGGGATAAGCGCCGGAGAAAGTCTGGGTTTGTGGATACAAGAGGGAGTGAACCGCGTGACAGATATGGATTTTCGAAAATATTGCGGACTTTTGAAGGCTTATACAGAACTGCGCTTCCAGGAAAACAGAACCGTGCAAATTGCGTTTGTTAGGGGAAACAACACCGTAAACGCGCGGACTGCAACAAGCGGGGTCTCGGCAAGGGTGTATGCCGGCGGTTCTTGGGGATTCGCTTCAAACCCGGAGCACACCCAAGAAGCGGTGAAGTTGGTGATCGGTGCGGCAAACGAAAACGCCTCATTTTTGGATTCCAGAGAACGCAAAGGAAAAGGCCCTCTTCCTGCCGCGATTTCTGCTTCCGAGAATGATTATGGCACCAAAAAGCCAAGGTTGACCCAAAACGATTTGGTGGACTTTGTCAGGCAAATAGACGACCATGCGGTAAAAACCTACCCCGGGCTCTCCAGCCGGTCTATTTCACTCAGTTGCCTTGAGATGGAAAAGTCCTTAGTGACGTCCGACGGTTCCTATTGCCGCTCCATGATTCCCCGAAGCTTCGTCCGCATCTCCATGGTCATGGAAAGAAACGGGCAACCGGTGGATCTGTACAACTCCTATGGCGGCCTGGGCCATTTTGAAGATACGTTTTCATCCCCCGAAGATTTGTACGAAGGGCTGGAGTCGCAATACTGGCACCTGGGGAAAAAAGCGCAAGGTGTATTTGCGGATGCCGGCACCAGGACTTGCGTTCTGGATGCCGAACTTGCCGGAATCCTCGCTCACGAAGCCATCGGGCACACTACCGAGGCAGACCTGGTTATGGGGGGCTCGGTAGCGGGACCTCTTTTGGGTAAGAGCTGCGCCAGCCCGCTAATCACTCTTGTGGACTTCGCCCACACGGCCCTGGGGTCCACTTGCCCTGTCCCTGTACACACGGACGACGAGGGAGTAAAGGCGGAAAATGTGACCGCAATCCGCGACGGCGTGCTGGAAGGCTACATGCACAACAAAGAAAGCGCGGCTCATTTCGGTGTGGAACCCACGGGTAATGCCAGGGCCTACCGGTTCTCTGATGAACCCCTCATCAGAATGAGAAACACGGCGATTCTTCCCGGCACAAATACCTTGGATGAAATGATTGCGTCGGTGGACGACGGTTATTACCTCATAAGGCCCAGCAACGGACAAGCCGATTCCACCAGCGAGTTCATGTTCGGGGTCATTTTGGGATACGAGATCAAGCGCGGCAAATTAGGCAAAGCCATCAAAGATACCACTATTTCTGGCGTAGCCTTCGACGTGCTCAAAACAGTGACCATGGTCTCACAAGATATGAAATGGTTGTCTGCGGGAATGTGCGGGAAGAAACAGATGATTCCCGTGGGCATGGGCGGACCTGCCATCAAGTGCGTCCTCAGCATAGGAGGTAGGTAGAAGTGACAAATCCTAAAACCGCGGCAAAACGGGCGCTTGATGAACTAAAAAAGGCGGGCGCCCACAAAGCTCAATGTACCTTGACTTATGTAGACAAACACGAAATGAATGTGGACCAAGGAGAATTCAGCCTGCTTAGGACCACCTTCGACACATCTTGCCTGCTTATGGCCATTAAAGATGACAAAAAGGGTGTAAGTTACATCAACAAGTCCGACCAGGAAGCCCTCCATAAAGGGGCGAACGAAGCCCTGGGCATCGCGGAGGCCTCTGTGGCGGACCACGCCAACGATATTTCTGAGTTCCAACCCCCTAAGGAGTTTTCGACCGGAGAAGATGCGCCCAACTTGGACAGAATGCATTTCCTGTTGAATGAACTGCTGACTAAAGTACGTTCAGAATATCCTAAAGCTTCCCTTTTACAGGTGCTTTTTGACTTCAGCCTCGTTCGCAGTTACTTGCTGAACACAAACGGTGTAGACTTTTTCAGTCAACAAGGGATTTACCGTTTTGTGGCGGCTTTCTCGTCCCGAGAGGGAGATAAGGTTTCATCCCTCAATTACACAGGGTTTGCTGTAAAAGACCTTGAAAGGAGCATTCTGCAATGCGGGTCTTTGGACACTCTTTTGCGGCAGTCGGGGGAACAGGTTACAACGTGTCCCGTGCGGGGCAAATTCGTCGGCGACGTGATTGTGACTCCCGATTGCGCCGCCGATACTTTGGGTTTCCTCATGGACTCCATCAGCGATCAGGCCATTATATCCGGCACCAGCATCTATGAGGACAAAGTGGGGCAAGAGGTGGCAAGCCCGCTTTTCACGATCCGTTCCAAGCCCGTATCAGACGAAATTTGCGGGGGCTATTTCGTCACCCCGGACGGGTACGCCGCCCAAAACAGCACGATTGTGGAAAACGGTGTGTTGAAAGGTCTTCTTCTAAGTCTCTATGGCGCTAAGAAAACCGGAAGACCCAGAGCCGTGAACGCCGGGGGAGCACTC
>CAZYEC010000056.1:0-5346 GCA_964646385.1 uncultured Eubacteriales bacterium
TAAGCCCGGCAAGCTTGTGCCCCAATTCGAAGGGGTCCGTGAGCTGCACGCTTTTGGGGAAAAGAGATTCAATTGCATCCGGCAAAGGATCAAGGGAATCGTTAATGAGGTATGTTGGCGCGTTCTTTGGGCTGCTGAAGGCGATAATGGTTATGAAAGCCGAAACCGCGAGGATCGCCAAAACCGTAACCGTCAATCGGTTTGCGTTCAAATTCACCAATCCTTCAGCACACAGATTCGTTGCATTGAATGGTCTTCCACGGTAAACAGAGTTTCCCTTCTATATCACCGGATCACCAGTCTTGGGGCTAGTCGGGGAGCGGTACCCAAAGCCCGGCGCAAAAGCAGCACAACCGCCTAGACTTCGGGGCGGTTGTACCGCTTCAACTTTGTGCAGAATCAGATTAGAGGCTGGGCCCGGGGTCCGCCTCCTCGTGGCAAAAAACCTTTTTGCCTTCAATTACGGTGTAAAGCGGACGAGCCGCCGTCTCCAAAGCAGGTATCGCACTCCAAACCACCAAGTCCGCATCTTTCCCAACCTTCAAGGACCCGATCCTGTCTGATACCTTCAGCGCAACTGCCGGGTTGATAGTGATCATCCTCAGGGCACGCATGTGGGAAATCCCGTACCGCACAGCCTCACCGGCCGAGATCAACAAGACCTGGGGTCCGCAGATGGGTCCGTCAGTAACAAGGCAAACATTCAGACCCCGATCGTCCAATTCCCCCACGAAGGCAACATCGCCGCCGGTCAATTCCCCGTAACCTTCGGGAATTCCGATGGGCCCGAAACAGACGGTGCCGCCGCCTTCAACCAGTTCATCGGCGTAAAGGTTACAGGCCCACCCGTGCTCAATGGTGTAGTCGCAGTCAAACTCCTTCGCGATGTTAATGGCAGTCAACATGTCAAACTGCTCGCAGTGGACTTTAAGCGGAATCTCGCGCTTCAGAACCGGAATCAGCGCCTCAAGTTTTGAATCGTAGGACGGGGGCTTCGTTTCATTGCCACCTGCCTGGGCTTTCTCTTTCTTTTCCATGTAGTCTTTGGCTTTCCTGAGAGTATCCCTGAAGATAGCGGCAATGCCCATCCTGGTCATGGGCGCTTTACCCTTTTTGCCGTATGCGCCCTTTGGGTTTCCGCCCATAGCGCACTTCATTACAGCGGGATTTAAAATTGAAAGATCGTGGACGCTATTTTTCCCCGCCGTCTTGGCCACAAAACCCGTCCCGCAAATCACATTGGCGCTGCCCGGTATGATGCAGCACGCTGTAACTCCCCAGGTGTGAAGTTCTTTGAAATCCACGGATTGAATATCGATGGCATTTATGGCTTCCAAGTCGCTTGTCACGGGGTCGGTGATTTCGTTAAGGTCAGGGCTGTTCAAATCGAATCCCCCCGAATGGACATGAGCATCCACAAGACCCGGAGTGACTACATGTCCCAGAGCATCGATTGTTTCGGCGTCAGGCGCAAGAAGGTTCTGACCGATTTTAACGATTTTCCCCTCGCGGCACAAAATGTCGGTGTTTTCCAAAATACCGGCATCTTCCATTGTATAAACAGTGGCGTTTTTGATAAGCAACATGGTCATTTCCCCTCCCTTGCGTAAAAGTGCTTTCCGGCGACTATCGTGTGGTCCACAAAATTGTCGAAACGCACCGCGGGGTTTCCCCGGCAAATGATGATATCGGCCTGCTTTCCCACCTCCAAAGAGCCCACCAGGTGGTCAACTCCAAGGGCTTGTGCAGGCATAACGGTCATCATATCCATAATCTCGTAACCTTTTGCTCCGGCAGCACTCATTTGAGCGGCCACCCACAAAAGCTGTTCGTAGGCAGCGGGATACGCCGTATCCCCTGAACAGAAGATGGAAAGTTTAAGTCCCTTGCGGTAGAAGTCTACCAAGGCGGAATGGGAAGTCTCGTTCTTAATCCCCTCCATCATGCTGTTGCTGTCACCCAGCATTACGTGCCATCCTTGGGCCATGATTTCGTCCGCATGCTTTTGGACGCCGAAAGCTCCTGTGATAACCAACCGGAGGTTGTATTTCCTCCCGAGCCTGATAACGCTTTCGATCTCACCCTGGGTGGCGGCGGACACAACAAAAGGGATTTCGCAGCTCAAGACTTTTGAAAGGACCTCTTTGCCGGCGTCGTAGTCTTTTTCGTCTTTGTCTTTGTACTCCCTTGCGGCCCGAAAGGCTTCATCAAGCATTTGATACATAGCCATGCGAGTTTGGGGGGCTCCCTTATCCTTAAAAGCCTGTTTTACAGACTGGGTGTAGTTGCCTTTGAGAGCAATGCGCTCCGCCAAAAACACATCTTCCGTACGATTTCCATCCACGTGGACGAGAGAAATCTGTCCTGCCAAAAGAGCCTTTGTGCCGGGTGTAAGACCGTAGGAAGTGATGCCTGCCCTACCAAAACGCTGCAATTTGAGTTCCCTAAGATCAAAAGCATCCCTGATGTCCATTTGAGGCACCATCGGAGTGGCGGCTTCGTTCACATCCCAAGCGCTCTGTTCCGAAAAAGATACTGCACCCACAGCGCATAATCCGAGAACTAAGCCAGGATAGACGTCTTTGCCTTCTGCATCAATGACTTGGGCGCCTTCCGCCCGAAGGCCAGGACCAATCTCCTTGATGACGCCTCCTTCGCACAACAGGTCCCTTCCCGCCTTGTACCGGCCCCCGCCAAGATAAACATTGCCGTTTCGAACGAGCAGCAAACCGCACCAGCCCCCTATCAACCAATTTGGCGAGGATCAATTCAGACCTCGCATCTGTTTGTTTTATTCCCCGTTTCATAAGGCTCTCCTGCACAGACAACGAAACTGAGAAAAGTGCGTCAATTGGGGAAGGCTTACTAAGCGCCTCACTCATCGCCGAAACTGACCGGGGATCCGGTGAAACGCAAAGGAACCGCACCGGTGGATTATTCGCTCTCCTCGTTATAGACTGCTGGATAGGGACAGACTTTAGCTTTGGAGGGATGCCCGTGAATCCGCCCGAGGGCAAGCCAGTCAATTTCGGAGGAATCAGTGCAGCCAAAGTGTGGAAAGCTGTGGAGCGGACCATCAAGGATCCCATAAGCGCGCTTACGCACCTTTTCACCTTAATCGCGGCTGGCGCGGGCATGGTCGTACTTCTGTGGGTATCCAAAGGCGATGCCGAAAGCACAGTCGTCAGTTGGGTCTATGGCGCGAGTATGATTATCTTGTACGCTGCAAGCACGCTTTACCATTGGATCAAAACTACCGAACGCAAAGAGGCCATTTTGCGAAGAATAGACCACATTGCAGTTAATGTGCTTATAGCAGGCACCGGTACCCCCGTGCTCTTTTACGGGTTGCGTGGGATGTGGCGAAACGCGATGTTGGGAGGCGTTTGGGGGCTGACCGTCATCGCTTGCTGTGTTCAGATATTCCTCATCAAAGGGCCGCGTTGGCTGTACACCCTCATATACTTTTTGCTGGGGTGCCTGGTGCTGATACCGGTCTTTCAGCTGATCAAGAATCTGCCTTGGCAGGCAATGCTCTTCGTCGGACTTGGAGGGTTGGTTTATACTGCCGGCGCGGCCATCTACGCGGCGAAAAAACCAAACCTCATACCGGGCTGTTTCGGGTTCCACGAGATGTTTCATATCTTTTGCACTGTGGGCACGGTTCTGCATTTTGTTGGAATCCTGTTGTGGGTAATTCCTTGAGATAGTGGTTGGAGCCATTGCCCAATAATGCTTGGACCGTCAGGAACCTGCAGACCCTGCCGCCTACCCCGTGGTATACTACTGACATGATTGTGGCGAGAGCAACCATAATCCTGTACGCTCCGTGGGTTCGTTCCCTCAAGGAGAAGCGTGCTGAGGTCAAGAGCCTTGTAACGAAAGTAAGGCATAAATTCAACGCGTCCGTGGCAGAGGTGGATAACCAGGACATTCATCAGACGATAGCCATTGGCATAGCCGCCGTTACTGCCAGCGGAGCCCAAGCCGACAGCGTTTTGGACAACATCATCAATTTTATAGAAACAAACAGTGAAGCTCAGATCGTATCCATTGACCGGGAAATGCAATAGGCCGCAGGACAAGCGCGTAAAAGGATAGTGGTTTTTTTCCTAGTACCCCAGCCCTATTTCCTCGCGAAAGGTGCAAATTGTGACGATACCTTAACTGTACCTTGCATTCTTGTTGTCGTTTTTGGACGTTCCTGAATCCACGGTTCCAACAAATGGGGGAGGGGTTAATTTGGGGAATAACCGGCAATTGTGCAGAAGCCAAAAGGGTCAGGCACTGGTTCTGGTCAGCTTGATGATGGTCGGCATGCTGGGTTTTGGGGCTCTAGCCTTGGATGTGGGGTCTATGCAGATTACCAAATCTCGGATGCAGAATGCTGCGGACGCGGCTGCACTTGCCGGGGCAAAAAGCCTGCCCAGGGCAGACTTGGCCTTGGGCGCCGCTGAAAATTTAGCCCTGTTGAACGGCGTTAGTGACGTTGAGATGATGGTGACCACGCCCTACATGGGAGACGGGGACAAAATTGAGGTTGTGTGCACCAAGAACGTTGCTCACAGGTTTGGAAGAGTGTTGGGGTTCAAAGAGTCGGAGGTGTCGGCCCGCGCGGTTGCCATCAGGACAGCCATCAGGGGAGGGCCTTTTGAGTACGCGGTTTTTTCGGGAGACCCCGGGTTCACGCTCACCCTAAACGGCAGCAACACCCTTATTGAAGGAAGCGCCCACTCAAACTACAAGTTTTCTATCAATGGGTCCGGGGAGACGATTTCGGGATGCGCGGAAGCGGTGGCGGCTTTTGACATGAATGGTTCCGACCAAGTCATCATTGGCACTTGCCAAGCGGCCAAAATCACAACTAACGGCACCAACATCACTATAGGTAACAAGCTGTACCAAGCCGCCCCGGTATTCGATATGCCGGATTTCTCCGACATAATCCAGCCTGTTGCAGAGGCTGCGGGTCAAGCGTATACGGGCAATAAGACTTTCAATGGCAGCAACATCAACGTAGATTCACCCATCTACGTCAACGGAAATCTCACTGTTAACGGAAGCGGCTTCACCGGCAATGGCGTAGTGCTGGTGTCAGGCAACATCACTTTCAATGGGAGCAATCTCAGCTCTCTTGGGTCTTCCGTGTGTTTCTACTCTCGTAACGGCGACGTAACCATCAACGGCTCCGGCATTCAGCTTGACGGTTTGGTGTACGCCCCAAACGGCAAGATCACCATGAACGGCTCAAACCAGACCATAAACGGCAGGGTCATAGGGAACAGGGTGGCCTTCAACGGCAGCAATTACAGCATCGTCGCAGGCGCAGGGGATTTGGAAAGCCTG